>NZ_CP139089.1:3737500-3909517 GCF_038024855.1 Methylocella tundrae | reverse complement strand
CGGCCTGCTTCTGAAATCGAGACAGCGCTATCGGGCCGCGTGAATCGCAGCGCCAAATAACAGTCGAGTGAAAATTAGGAAAAAGCAGAGGCTAAGGGCGGGGGCGCCGGCGATGCCGGTGCAAAGCCCAATGCGCGTCCTGGATGAGCGCAGGCTGATAGAACTGTGATCCAAACTTGCGCTGAAGCCGATGTTGGATAACTCGATTCACGACCACGGATTTCCCCCTACCCCGCATCATCAACCGCGGATACCATTCTCGAAAACTCAAATATAGCTGTGTATCTGTGGCGCAAGAAACTCCATTTTTCGGCGTATCAGCTCAATTAGGAAAAGTTTCGAGCAAGCACTGCTGCGCGATAACCTTCACATAATATGTCAAAATAGATCTTCCTACGAGCTAATCTAGCGCCTTTACATGCGCTAACGCAAAACGAAACCGGAGGTTGCGGCTAGATCGTGCCCTCAGCTCTTCCGCTGCTCCGTCCCGACCGCGATAAGACTTTAGCATAGGCGAAGGCCTCCGCAAGGCGTCGGCCGCCAAAATTTCGAGTCAGACGCCGGTGCCGGCGTCCCGCCTTTACCCTTCGCACCTGTCGCCTCAACTAAACGCCTGATTCTGCGCGCTCCCAAAATGCCGGGCTGGAGAGTTCCGCCTATAAAGAAAGAGTCAAAAAAGTGTCTTGAAAGATGGGGAAAATTCCGGCCCAGCGGTCGATTTCGGCGGAAACTACGCCCTTTGGCCACAAGTTGTTGGAATGCATGGAAAATAGATGTGCGGGGAGAACCCTTCATTAAAATTGAGCGGCTGGAAATGCCTCGGCCGCCTAGACAAACAGGCGCAAAGAAAAAGCCCGGCTTGCGCCAGGCTCAGCAATGAAAAAGCAATAATGCCTAACCGAGATATTATTTCGCGATTGAGCTCACGCGGGCGCTCAGTCGAGAAACCTTTCTCGATGCGGTATTTTTGTGAATGATACCTTTTTGCGCTGCACGCATAACCAAGGGCTCTGCGACGCGCAAAGCTTTGCTTGCCGCTTCTGCATCGCCTGAAGCGATTGCTTCCTCGACTTTACGAACGTAAGTCCGCATTTGGCTGCGCCGCGACTTGTTGACCGCTGTGCGACGCTCGATTTTACGGACGGCCTTCTTGGCCGAGGGTGTATTCGCCATTTATTGTGTCCTGGACGAGGCCATCATTTGCCACGGCGCCATAACGGGCGGGCAGCGCATAGCCGGGAGCCGTGCTTATAATCACGATAGGTCCGGCCCGTCAACGCCAAACGGTCAAAACCGGAACTGTTCCGCTCCAGCGTCGGCGGCGGCGTTGGCGCCATCCGGCCGCTCGCTGATCGCCGGACAGGCTTATGCGCTGCGGCGAGCAAGCGGGCAATGGTCACGCGCTAAAGAAGAAGTTTCGCCGCGCGGTCGAGAATGGCGTTGATTCCTTTCGCGGCGACGACGTCCGCCTCCGCGCAGCGATTCTCATCCGTGACTTCCTCGAAGGCGGCGGAGAGCAGATAAAGGATAAGGAGCCGCCGCCGCGTCGGCTGATCCTCGATCCAGATCGGTCCTCCATGCGTCGCGCTCATATAGGCTTCGACAAAAATCTCTGAAAATTCGACGAGCTGTTCGCTCAGCCGGGTCGCGGCCATCGCCGGGTCTGGCACCAACTTCGCGATGCCGCGCTCGGCGGCGGCGGCGACATAGGCAAAAGAGCGCAACATGCAGGCGACGTCGCGCAGAGGCGAGGCTTTGGCCTGTGGATCGCCGCCATCAGCGACTCCTTCGAAGCCAACGATGATGACGTCGTCTTTGACGACGAGCGCCCGGCCGAGATGATAGTCGCCGTGGATGCGGATCTTGATCGCCCCGCGAGGCTCCTCTTCCTCCAGCGTATTGAAGAGGGCGGAACATTCATCGCGCCGGCCAATAAGCCTCTCAATGTCGGCGCCGCCCTCCTGGCCCGCGGCTTCGCTGAGGCGGGCGAGCGCCTGAAAGCGCTCGAAGCCGCCCCTTGCGCCCTCTCTCAGCCTCGCGACGCCACGGCGCAGGTCGGCATGCGTTAAAACCTCGGCCTTGAAGGCAGGGTCATCCGTCGGCGTCGCCAGCGCCAGATGCATCTGGGCCGTGCGCAGGCCAAGACGCTGCATATGCGGCACATAGGTGGAAAAGCTGGCCGGCTCCCCCTGATCGTTTTGCTCCGTTTGCGGCGGCGCCATCGCCAAAGCCTCGAGAATGCGCTTCAGCGCCTCGAGCGTCCAGGTCCAGGCGTCCCCCTGGCAGCGCACAAAGGGCTGCAAGGTGGCGAGCGTCATGCGCGCGCCGACGGGATCGACGTAATCGACGACGCCAAGCAGGGGCGGCGTGTTGGGAAAGCCCGCGACTTCGGTGAGGAAACGCTTGATCTCGACTTCGGGATTCTCGCCCGTCTGCAACCGGCGATAGATCTTCAGCGACAGAAGATTGTCGAGCACCAGCGTCGAATTATGCTGTTCGACGCCGAGCTGATGCATCTCGGCGGCTGCGATCGCGAGATCAGGGTTGTGCGGATCGGCGACGGCGAAGACGACCTTTCCGCCTTTCGTGGTCGCCACTGCTTGATCCTCCCGGAAGGCGGCCAGCATGGCTGCGCCAAATGCTGGGCAGGCGTCGGCGTCATAGAGCACGCCCATCTGCGCGCCGCGACGCAGTTTGGCGACGGCGACCGACGCGGCCGTCAGCTGTTCGCTCTCGCGCTCCGCCGCGAAAGGCGTGAAGTAGGTTGCAATCGCGCCGTCTCCCTCGACAACATCGAGAAGCGGCAGGACGAAACGGCGCTCCTCTCCGCCATTGCGAAGAACCGCGAAATCCCTGACCGACACCTTCGGGATCAGCACGTTTCGCCCGCAAAACCAGCGCCGCGAGGTCAAGAATTTGGGCGCGACGTTCCGCTCGAAAGCGACGAGTTCCCGTCCCAAGAGGATGCTGTCGATTTTGCCGACGGCGACCAGCGTAAAAAGTTCAGGAACCGGCTGCGGGGCCGGCGCCTCCTCCAGCACAGCCTCCAATCTGAACCAGAAGAATCCATAGGACGGCAAAGTCAGAACATAGGGCGCAGAGCCAATCTGCGGGAATTGACTGCCGGCGGTCAATTCGACGGGCGCCGCGCCTTTGAACTCGGCAAGGTCGAGCTCGACCGCCTGAGGCGCGCGAGAGACGTTGACGACGCAGAGAATCCGCTCGGCTTCCGTCTCACGCAGATAAGCAAGGACCTTGCGGTTGGCTGGATAGAGGAAGCGCAAACCGCCGCGCCCAAAGGCGAGGTTCGAGCGCCGCACCGCGATGAGGCGGCGCATCCAGGTCAGGAGGCTCGATTGCGTCGCAAGCTGGGCCTCGACATTGACCGCGCTATAGCCGTAGATCGGGTCTTGAATGGCCGGCAGAAAAAGCTTGGCCGGATCGGCCCGGCTGAAGCCGCCGTTGCGGTCGACGGACCATTGCATCGGCGTGCGCACGCCATCGCGATCGCCGAGATAGATATTGTCGCCCATGCCGATCTCATCGCCGTAATAAAGGACCGGCGTGCCTGGCATGGACAGTAGCAGCGAATTCAAAAGTTCAATCTTGCGCCGGTCGTTTTCGAGCAATGGCGCAAGACGGCGGCGGATGCCGAGATTGATCCGCGCGCGCCGGTCGGCGGCGTAGAAGGACCAAAGGTAATCGCGCTCCTTGTCGGTCACCATGGCGAGCGTCATCTCGTCATGGTTGCGCAGGAAGATCGCCCATTGCGAACCGTCTGGAAGCTCCGGCGTCTGGCGCATGATGTCGGTGATCGGATGGCGGTCCTCCTGCGCCAACGCCATGTAGATGCGCGGCATCAGCGGGAAATGAAACGCCATATGGCATTCATCGCCGTTGCCGAAATAGCCGGCCGCTTCCTCAGGCCAGACATTGGCCTCGGCGAGCAGCATGCGATCTGGATAATCAGCGTCGACGGCGGCCCGGATCTTCTTGATGATCGAATGCGTCTCGGGAAGATTTTCGCAGCTCGTGCCTTCCCTTTCCACGAGATAGGGAATGGCGTCGAGCCGCAAGCCGTCGACGCCCATATCGAGCCAGAAGCGCATGACGTCGAGAATGGCTTCGAGCACGCGCGGATTATCGTAATTGAGGTCCGGCTGATGCGAATAAAAGCGATGCCAGTAATAGGCTCCCGCGATCTCGTCATAGGTCCAGTTCGATTTTTCTATGTCGAGGAAAATGATCGGAGCGTCCTTGTAGCCCTGATCATTATCAGCCCAGACGTAGAAATTGCGCGCTGAGGAGCCACGCTTCGCCAAGCGGGCGCGCTGGAACCAGGGATGCTGATCGGAGGTGTGATTGACGACGAGTTCGATGATGACGCGCAATCCCCGATCATGCGCCTCGCGAACGAAGATCTTGAAATCCCGCAATGAGCCATACGCCGGATTGATGTCGCGATAGTTCGAGATGTCGTAGCCATCGTCGCGCAGCGGCGAAGGGTAGAACGGCATCAACCAGATCGCATTGGCGCCGATGTCTTTGACGTAATCGAGCTTTTGCGTGAGCCCCTTGAAATCGCCAATGCCGTCATTGTTGCAATCAAAGAACGATTTGACGTGCAGCTGGTAGATAATGGCGTCGCGATACCAATGCACATCGCTGCGATCGATCATGATGATGCTCTCTTGGGGGAGATGACGGCAAGCGGACGCGGCTCGGACTTCCGTAGCTTTTTAGCCGCTTCAACGGACCGGCTCAAGCGCGGAGCGGTTTCGAGCTGACGTTAAAGCATGGGCTCAATCAACGTCTGAAATCAAATCGGAATGATAATTTGCGTAAACGGCCTTGCAGCGGACAGGGTCAAGCTGAGCCTTGTCGATCTGGCTGACCTTCAGCGGCGCCGGACCATCCAGGCGCCGTCATAGGCGCGCGGGCGTCCCCGCGCCATGCTGGAAAACGTCAATAGCCGAGGCTTGTCCAGATTGGGGACGCCGCAAGCCAGGGCTCAGATTTAGCAATCGCGCCCGAGCGGATGATCGAGCCCGCCGGATGCAGCGAGCCCTCGAGATCCGCCTCGCTCTCGCCACTGATCGCCTGCAGGCAGTTGGCTGTCCAGTGATCGATGCTGTTGTCGCGCAACGTCGCCATCATGTCGCGCCAACGGTCCTGACGCTCTTCGAGTGGCATCTCGATCGCCCGGGCGATGGCGGCCGCGGTCGCTCCAATGTCGTAAGGATTGACGATCAGAGCGCTTTTGAGTTCACGCGCCGCGCCCGCGAATTGCGACAGCACGAGAACGCCGGGATCGTCTGGCGATTGCGCGGCGACATATTCTTTCGCGACGAGGTTCATGCCATCGCGCAGCGGCGTCACAAGGCCAATCCGGGCCATTCGATAAAGTCCCGCCAAAGCCGATTGGCTCATGGCCTTGTTGATGTAGCGCAGCGGCGTCCAGTCTATATCGCCCAATTTGCCGTTAAGATGGCCGACCTCCTCCGCGACCTCGTTCTGAATATTGGCGTATTCAGGAACTTCGGAGCGTGACTTCGGCGTGATCTGAAGCATGGTGACGCGGGCTTTCGCGGCCTCCGGATATCGCTCCAGGAAAGCGCCGAAAGCCTCGATCCGGTGCTTGATTCCCTTCGAATAATCAAGCCGGTCGACGCCGATGATCATGGCTCGGCCCTCAAGGCTCGCGCGCATCCTCCTGACCAGCGTATTGCGTTCGGCAAGACGCGCCTCCAGCGCAAAAGCCTCCGCGTCTATGCTGATCGGAAAGGCGTCGACCTGGAATTTGCGGCCATAAGCTTCGCACCAGTTGCCGTCGACGGCGCGTCCGGCGCCAGATTCAATCAGGCAATCGCGAAAATTATCCGCGTCCGGCTCTGTCTGGAATCCCACGACGTCATAGGAACTGAACGAGCGCAGGATGCGATCATAATGCGGCATAGCCGAAGCCGTGTCCGGCGAAGGCCAGGGAATATGATGGAAATAGCCGATGCGGTTCTGAACCCCGAGCTGGCGCAGAAAGGCCGCCATCGGAATGAAATGATAATCGTGAATCCAGATGACGTCGCCGGGGCGCAGCATTTTTGCCAGACGGCGCGCGAAAAATTCATTGACGCGGAAATAGCCCGCGGCGTCGCGCTCCGACAGACGCGCAAGGTCCAGCCGATAGTGACAGATGGGCCATAGCGCCTGATTGGCGAAGCCGTGATAGTATTCCTCTATATCGCGGCGCGTCAGGTCGCAAACGGCGAAGCTGATCGAACCCAGCGTGCGCAACTGAGGCTCCCGGTCGGCCTCCTGGGAGGCTTTGCCCGACCAGCCGAACCAGATGCCGCCCTTGCTTCTCAGGGCGGATTGGAGAGCGACGGCGAGCCCTCCGGCCGCGGGCGCGCCGGAAGCGGTAGGAACAGGGACACGATTGGAGACAACAATCAGTCGACCATTTGACCGGTCAGGCTTTAGGGACACCGGCTTATAAAGGAGGTCGAGGTTAACCATGAGCGCGAACATCTCCTCAACTGGACGGATCTTCGCAGAGGCAACGCCTCATTCAAGAAATCGTTGCATGACGAGCGCTGTGTCTTCATTCGACTATGATTAATAGTGCTGACCAACAGTGGCGAAGTTACGGCCAAGCTTGGCCTCTCGCTGGGCGCGCGCGATATTTTTTAGGAAATGTTAACGATAAACGCCGGGCTAGAGCGCTTTCCGATCGAATGGAATCATTCGATCGATCAGAAATCGCTCCAGATTCAAAAACTTGAGCATATCCTTGTCGATCAGATCGAACCAATCTGATCGGAATATGCTCGAGGGCAGAAAGCGTAAGCGCAATCCTATTCCCCTCTTTAAGCCTCTGTTTAACGTATGATGTGGGTTCGAAAAGTCTCCGACTTTTCGGCGTCATGCGTTAAGCCGCCCCGGCCTCGACCTTGATATCGAAGGCGGCGGCGAAAAGAGCGCGCGTATAATCGCTTTTGGGATGGTTCAGCAGTTCGGCCGCGGGCCCCTTCTCGACGACCTTTCCGTGCCGCATGACGATGATCTCGCTCGCCAGCGCGCGAACGACGCGCAAATCATGGCTGATGAAAAGAAATGCGAGCCCTCGGCGCTTCTGCAGATCGCGCAGGAGATCGACGATCTGCGCCTGGACCGACATGTCGAGCGCGGAGGTCGGCTCGTCGAGCACGATGAATTTGGGCTCGAGGACCATCGCCCGGGCAATGGCGACCCGCTGGCGCTGGCCGCCCGAAAATTCATGCGGGTAGCGATCCATCGCCGCCGGATCGAGGCCCGTATCATAGAGCGCGCGCGCCACGATCTCGCGCTTTTGCGAAGCCGAGAGCGCCTTCTGCTGAACGCCAAGCCCTTCGGCCACAATGTCGGCGACCGAAAGCCTTGGCGAGAGCGAGCCGTAGGGGTCCTGAAAGACGATCTGCATATCGCGCCGCAGCGGGCGCAGCTCTTTGAACCGGAGTTCGTCCGTGCGCTGGCCGAGGAAGACGATTTCGCCTTCGGAGCGAATAAGCCGCAAAAGCGCGAGGCCGAGCGTTGTTTTCCCGGACCCTGATTCGCCGACGACGCCGACCGTCTCGCCCTCGCGGACGGTCACGCTGACGTCGTCAACGGCCTTGACGAAGCCGACGGTGCGGCGAAAGAAGCCGCGTTTGATCGGAAACCAGACGCGGATATTCTCGCAGCTGATAATGGGCTTCGCCTCCGCGTTCATCGCGGGCGGCATGCCCTTCGGTTCGGCGGCGAGGAGCGCCTTTGTGTAAGGATGGCTGGGCGCTGCGAAAATGCTGGCGACGGGACCTGCCTCGACGATCCGGCCCTTCTGCATGACTGCGACGTCGTCGGCGATTTTGCGCACAATGTTGAGGTCATGGGTGATGAACAGCATCGCCATGCCGTGCCGCTCTTGCAGGCGCTTCAGGAGATCCAGGATCTGGGCCTGAACTGTGACGTCGAGCGCCGTCGTCGGCTCGTCGGCGATGAAGAGATCCGGCCGGTTGGCGAGAGCCATCGCGATCATGACGCGCTGGCGCTGGCCGCCCGACAATTGATGCGGATAGGCGCCGAGCCGCTCCGCCGGGTCTGGAATCCCGACCTCCTCGAGAAGCTCGATGATGCGCGCCCGAATTTTTTCCGCGCCGCGCGCGCCATGCAGCTCGAGGATTTCGCTGATCTGCTTTTCGATCGTATGGAGCGGATTGAGCGAGGTCATCGGCTCCTGGAACACCATGGTGATCTTGGCGCCCCGGATCGCGCGAAGACGCTCCTCGCTGACCGTCAGCAGATCCTCGCCCTCAAAGACAGCCTTTCCAAGCGGGGCAATTCCAGGCGGCAGCAGACGCACGAGCGAGAGCGCTGTGACCGATTTGCCAGAGCCGGATTCGCCGACCAGCGCCAGCGTGCGGCCGCGATCAACCGTGAAGGATACGCCAGCAACGGCGGGCGCTTCCGCGGCGGAGGGGTTGAACGAAACAGAGAGATCGCGGACGTCGAGCAGGGGTCGGCCGGCCAGGTTCATTTCGGGCAAGTTATTTACCAGTTGGTCTGTATCAGCTTGATCGTCGGGGCGGAGAGAAAAAGCGGCGGCATTTCTACAATCGGGTTGCCGACAGCAATCCGGTCATCGGCCGGGTGAACCTTATCGCGCAAGGATGGGACGTCAAAGAATAGATCCGCATCCTTGAGCGCCGTGTGTTCGGAATTATCCAGCCCACAGGCGTGAATCATTTCATGCGCTGCAATTACAAGCTTCACGGGATCGCCTACCACGCGGCTGCTAGCCGCGCCGACTCTCGGCGTTGCAGGCACGAAGATGAAAGCCTTTGCGATAGATTTCGCGGAGCCGAAAACTTGCGAAATGACCTTGGTGTGCCCCTCCATAGCGTTTCCACTCAGCTTGTCCGAAAAAGCCTGATTGAAACATGTGAAGTTCGCGGTTCCGTTGATGGTGTCGAATTGGACGTCCGCGCCGCCGACGCCGCTTGGGTCCGGCGCGCTCGAAGCGATGGCGAATGTGACCCCAAGCGAGTGCTTGGCGGAAAGCGCATTGAACTCGGCAAGCGCTTTGGTGAAGACGGACTTCCACGGGCCGCCAGTGACTTTTGACGTCGGGAATATCGAAAGTTGTTTCGCCGCCTTGATCGGCGCGGACCACGGTGTTGGCATAGCGCTCCAGCCCCCGCTGACCTCGATTGCTCAAACCTCGAAGTCTGATTTCTGATCAAATGAACAAATATGGGTTTCCGACGTAATCGTTCTCGATCGCTCGGCTTCCAGCATTTCTTCGTCGAGCGCGGCGATGGTCATCTTCCCGACTATGTCATCGGCTTGCGTCTGATAGGCGCGATTGACGATATCGCGGTTCTGTTTGAACTGAAGCACCGCCGCCGCCGTCGATGTCCCGTATCGCTTCGCCGCAAGTTCCCCCGCGTCTATGCGCAGCCCGTCAAGCTGCATGAGCGCGACCTGTATTCTGTGCACATAATCGCCCGCGCTACCCGGCGTCACATGCCATCGATCTTCGACGAGGCAGCCTTGCAGCCGGGCGTCGTCGCGGAACAGCTGCGAACGCAATGGCATGGCCATTTCCTCCGATCCGCATGCAGTCTGTCACAAATGCGCGCTCATCTGAAGCGTCTTGTGCAGCGCCTAGTGGAGCGTCTTTCTCGGGTCGAAAGCGTCGCGCACCGCCTCGCCGATGAACACAAGAAGCGAGAGCATGGCGGCGATGACGATGAAGCCGGTGAGGCCAAGCCAGGGCGCCTGCAGGTTCGATTTGCCCTGCAGCAGAAGTTCGCCGAGCGAGGGCGAGCCGGGCGGCAGCCCGAAGCCTAAAAAGTCCAGCGCCGTCAGGGTTGTGATCGAACCATTGAGAACGAAAGGCAGAAAGGTCAGCGTCGCGACCGTGGCGTTGGGAAGCACATGTTTCCAGATGATGGCGGCGTTGCCGAGCCCTAGCGCGCGGGCCGCGTTGACATATTCGAAATTGCGCGTGCGAAGGCATTCGGCGCGCACGACATGAACGAGATTGACCCAGGAAAACAGCAGCAAAATGCCGAGCAGAACAAAGAAGCTCGGCGTGATGATCGAGGAGATGATGATCAAAAGGTAAAGATGCGGCAGCGACGACCAGATTTCGATGAAGCGCTGGAACACGAGATCGGTCCAGCCGCCGAAATAGCCTTGCACCGCGCCGGCGGCGATGCCGATCACCGATGAAACGCCGGCCAGAGTCAGGCCGAACAGAAGGGAGAGCCGGAACCCATAGATGAGTCTCGCGAGGACGTCGCGCCCCTGGTCATCGGTGCCGAGCCAGTTCCATTCTATCGCGCGGCAACCGCCACCCGGGTCCGATTTATTGAAACGTTTGGCCGCGGCGGTGCATTGCGCCTTGCTGAGCATCCATGTCGGCGGCGAAGGCGCGGGCGTCGGCAATTGCCGGTTGATGGTGCGATAGGAAAAATGGACCGGCGGCCAGACCATGAAGCCGTTCGCGTCGATTTCCTTGGCGATCACCTCGTCCCGATAATCGGTGCGAGCGAGAAAGCCGCCGAATTTCTCCTCCGGATAGTCGCGGAAGATCGGAAACAGCATTTCACCTTTGTAGACGACGAGAATCGGCCGGTCGTTGGCGATGAACTCGGCGAAGAGCGAGAGAACGAACAAGACAGTAAAGACCCAGAACGACCAGTATCCGCGCTTATGCGCTTTGAAATTGGAGAGCCTGCGCTGATTGATCGGGCTGAGGCCAAGCCCGCGCCTTGGTGGCGCCGCCGGCTTCAATGCCGTCTCCAGAGCGGGGGCGTTCACGGGCTAGACCTCCCGCGTGGAAAAATCGATGCGCGGATCGATCCACATATAGGTCAAATCCGCCAGCAAATTGACCACGAGCCCCAGCAGCGCCATGATGTAAAGATTAGCAAAAACAACCGGATAATCACGATTGACGATAGATTCGAACGATAGCAGGCCAAGCCCGTCGAGGGAGAAGATCGTTTCAATCAGGAGCGAGCCGCCAAGAAAGGCGGCGATGAAGGCGCCCGGAAAGCCAGCGACCACGATCATCATGGCGTTGCGAAAGACGTGGCCGTAGAGCACGCGGCGCTCGCTCAATCCCTTCATGCGGGCGGTCAGCACATATTGCTTGCGGATCTCGTCGAGAAAGGAATTCTTCGTCAGAAATGTCGAGGTCGCGAAGGCCCCCAAAGTCATCGACGTCACCGGCAGCGTGATATGCCACAAATAATCGGCCACCTTGCCGGGCAGCGAAAGCTGATCGAAATTCTCGGACGTGAGGCCCCGCAGCGGAAAAATCTGCCAGAAGGAGCCGCCGCAAAACAGCACGATAAGCAGGATCGCGAACAGAAAACTCGGGATGGCGTAGCCGGTGATGATGACCGCCGAGGTCCAGATATCGAAGCGCGAGCCATCGCTGACCGCCTTCTTGATGCCAAGCGGAATCGAGATCGCGTAAGAAAGCAGCGTCATCCACAGCCCGAGCGAGATTGAAACCGGGAGCTTCTCCTTGATCAGCTGCAACACCGGCACGTCGCGAAAATAAGAGCGCCCGAACTGGAAGGTCGCATAATTTTTGATCATCAGGAAAAAGCGCTCATAGGCCGGCTTGTCGAAGCCGAACTGCTTTTCGAGTTCGGCGATGAATTTCGGATCAAGGCCCTGCGCGCCGCGATATTTCGAGCCGAAATCGCCCGTATTGCCCGCTCCGATCTCGCCGCCGCCGCCGAAATGGGCCGTCGCGCCAGTGTCTGTGCCCTGCAATTGAGCGAGGATGCGCTCGACGGGTCCGCCCGGCGCAAATTGCACGATGACGAATGAAATGAGGAGGATTCCAAAAATCGTCGGAATCATCAGGAGAAGGCGGCGGGCGATATAAGCGAACATCAGGCCTCGTCAGCGGCTGACGAAATTGATGCGTTTGGCTTTCTCGTCATCGTACCACCATGTGTTGACGACGCCGATATCATACTTTCCACTGCGCTCCGGGCGGCTGAAGACGTCCCAATAGGCGACGAGGTGATTAGGCTTGTTCCACATCGGAACCCAAGGGTAGCTGGCCCGCAGGATACGGTCGATGGCGCGGCAGATGAAAGTCAGCTGCTCGCGCGTTCCGGCGACAAGCGCCTGCTCGACCAGGGCGTCCACCGCCTTGTTCTTGATGCCTGAGACATTGCGTGAGCCGGGCAAATCGGCGGCTTCAGATCCAAAGGTCGCGCGCATGCCTTCTCCCGGCGTCAGGCCGAGCCCAAAGCGCGAGGTCACGACGTCATAATCGAAGTCGTCGGTGCGGCGCTTATATTGCGCGGCGTCAACGACGCGATAGCGCGCCTCGATTCCGAGCAGCTTCAAATTCTTGATGAAAGGCGCCGTATGCGGCTCGAGAGCGCCGTCAAAATCGAGAAATTCGATTTCAAACGGTTTTCCGTCCGGCAGCATCAGCGCCGCGCCCTGCCGCTTGCATCCGGCGTCCATCAGCAGAGTATTGGCGCGGCGCAGCAACTCGCGATCCTGCCCTGAGCCGTCCGACACGGGCGGCGCATAGACCTCGCCAAAGGCTTCAGCGGGGATCTCGCCGCGGTAGGGCTCAAGCAGGGCGAGTTCCTCCGGCGAAGGCTTTCCCTGCGCCGCCATCGGCGAATTCTGGAAGAAAGAGGTGGTGCGCGAATAGACGCCATACATGATATTGGCGTTGGTCCATTCGAAATCGAAAGCAAGACCGACCGCCTGCCTTATGCGCGGATCCTTGAATTTGTCGCGCCGCATGTTGAGGAACCAGCCCTGCGTTCCCATCGGCGACTCGTCCGGCAGCGTGGCGCGCTGAACGCGTCCTTCCTTGACGGCTGAAAAATCATAGCCGGTCGCCCAGACGGCGGAGGTGAACTCCTCGCGGAAGGTGAAAATCCCGGCCTTGAACGCCTCGAACGCGACTTTACGGTCGGCGAAATACTCAAACCGGATGTGGTCGAAATTCGCCTGGCCGAGATTGACCGGCAGATCCCTGCCCCAATAATCGGGGACGCGATCGAAGCTGATAAAATGGCCCTGATCGAACCGCCCGACCTTGTAAGCTCCGGAGCCGAGCGGCGGTTCGAGCGTCGTCGCGTCGAATTCGCGCGTCTTGTAATACGCCGCGCTGAAGATCGGCTGTCCCGCCACGATCAAACCCGCTTCGCGGCTATGATGGGGCTTTAGCTTGACGAGAACGATGTCGTCGGCTTCGGCCTCGGCGGCGTCGATGTCGCGCAGTGCCTGGCGGATCGAAGGGTGGCCTTTGGTCCGCAGCACGTTCAGGGAAAAAGCGACATCCTCGGCGCTCAGCGGCGAACCGTCATGGAATCGCGCTTCCTTGCGCAACAGGAAGCGATAGGCGCTCTTGTCGGCCGAGACTTTCACGGCGCGGGCGGCGAGACCATAGAGGGAATCCGGCTCGTCGGCGTTCCCGGTCATCAGAGTATCGAAAATCAGCCCCATGCCGGCCGCGCCGTCGCCTTTCAGGATGTAGGCGTTCAACGTGTTGAAGGTGGTGAAGTTCTGGTTGCCCGAGGTCGAGCTGACCTGCAGCACCATCTGACCGGCTTTCGGCGCGTTGGGATTGACATACGCGAAATGTGGAAAGTCCGCGGGAAGCGCCAGATCGCCGAAGACGGAGAGGCCGTGAACTTCGCCGGCTTCCGTCGCCGCTCCGGCGCGGCCGGACATGAATGGAGGTAGGAGGAGACCACCGGCGGAGAGTTGCAGAAACGAGCGACGAGAGAAGCAAAAAGGATTGGGCAATAAAACCATCCCGATATGCGGCCGCCGGCTGCGCTGAACCTGCGAAGCTTTCCGCGCTGAGGCGGGCGCCGTGGCGCGTTCAGCTCCAAGGTTCAGAGCCGCGCGAGGCTCGGCCATGAACTCAACGAGCACCCTATCTAGGTTTTATGATGACGCTCGCCAAGGCAAATAAACCAAAACGCCGGGCGCAAACCCGGCGTTGGATCAATCAGGGGCTGTTCGCCCCGCCTTCGCCCCCGGAGAGAGCCAGAGCTTTGCCGCGGCGTCCTATTTCGCCGCCGCCGCCGGAAGCGGAACCGGGCTATCGGACAAAGTATGCAGATAATCAATGATGTCGGCGCGTTTTTGCGGATCGGGCTCGCCTGCGAACGCCATTTTCGTGCCGTTCACGAAGCCCTTGGGATTGGCGATGAACTGATCGAGATCGTCATAGGTCCAGTCGCCGCCCTTGGCCTTCATCGCGTCGGAATAGGCAAAGCCGGGGATCGAGCCTTTGGGGCGGCCGACGACGCCATAAAGCGGCGGACCGACCTTGGGGCCAGCACCCTTTTCAAAATTGTGGCAGGCCTGACAGGCCTTGGTGCTGGCCTCTCCCTTGGAGACGTCGGCCTTGGCGAGGCGCGCGGGCAGCGGTGCAACCGCGGGCGTGGCCGCCGCGCCTTCGGTAGCCTCGGCGGGCGCGGGCAGATCATAGCCGGGCTTGACGAGCGGCGGATGGGAGAAAATCATCTGGCCGATGACCCCGAGCCCCATGGCCAGGAGAAGCGAGCCAAGGATAGCTCCGGCGATCTTGTTGGTTTCGAAAGAAAACAATTGCGCCCTCCACCCTTCATCCATTTTAGGCCAGGCTCGAACCTGAAAGGGCGAGCCGGGCCGTCACGCTGATCATGATTCCATCAGCTTGGACGCTGCATAGTCTATCTGCGTTACGGCTTCCATAACAATATCGTCAAGGCTCCGCCACGCACTTCTTTTTGTCCCGCCGCCATCTGGAGCGCAAGGGCAAACACGCGTTTTGGCGCGCCCTGGCGCCCATTTTCCGGCCTCCGCTCCAACAAGAGCTTCCCGCGAGCGGCCGGAACATGCCATAGGCTGCGGCAGCTTCGGTTTTTCAGGTAGCGACAAGGTTTTCGAGATTATGACTGTTCGAAAAATCGCCTATCAGGGCGAGCCCGGCGCGAATTCCCATATCGCCTGCCAAAACGTCTATCCGGATTGGGAGCCGCTTGCCTGCGACACCTTCGAGGACGCGCTCAGCGCCATCGCTGAAGGCGAGGCGGGTCTTGGCATGATTCCGATCGAAAATTCGATCGCCGGCCGCGTCGCCGATATCCATCACCTGCTGCCAAGCGCCAACCTTCATGTCGTCGGCGAATATTTTCTCCCCATCCATTTTCAGCTGCTCGGCCTTAAGGGCGCGAAGCTTGGCGACGTCAAATCCGTTCACAGCCATGTTCATGCGCTCGGCCAGTGCCGCAAAATCATCCGCAAGCTGCGCCTTTCGCCGCATGTTTCAGCCGATACGGCGGGCTCCGCCCGGGAAGTCGCCGAATGGGGCGATCCGGCGCGCGCCTCGATCGCGACATCGCTCGCCGCCGACATCTATGGGCTTGAGGTTCTCGCCGGGGACATTGAAGACGAGCCGAATAATACGACGCGTTTCGTCATTCTGTCCAAGACGCCGCGCTGGGCGGAGCCCTCAGACGAGCCGACCGTTACGAGTTTCGTCTTTCGGGTGCGCAACGTGCCGGCCGCGCTTTATAAGGCGCTCGGCGGCTTCGCGACCAATGGCGTCAACATGACGAAGCTCGAGAGCTATATGGTCGAGGGACAATTCACGGCGACGCAGTTTCTGGCCGACGTCGACGGCCATCCGGACGAGCCGGCATTGGCGCGCGCGCTGGAAGAACTCGCCTTTTTCTGCAAGGAACTGAAAATTCTCGGCGTCTATCGCGCCCATCCCTACCGGATCCTGAGCCAGACGCTTGATCCCGACCTTTAGCGTATAAACGCGCCGGATCGTCGGCGTTGGGCGTCGCCGTCCCGATGATTGGCGCGTCTTTGTGGCGACGGTCGCTTTGCGCGAGAGGGCGGCTTACTGAAAAAATAGACTCTGCCAAGCCGACGGCCGCCGCAGGCCGCCGGCCCTGTAGCGTTTTGGTTAGGGTTCGGCGCTAAGGTCCAAACGCACGCCGCGCAACGCGGAGGCGTCAAAGGTGCGCCCATGAAATTGCAAACGACCACCAAGAAAGCTGGCCTTCGCCGATCGGTCGGATTTCTCGGGGTGCTTGGCCAGTCCGTGGCCGGCGTTGCGCCGACCACGACCCCGACGATCAACGTCGCCCTCGTCTTCGCCGCGGCGGGCAGCGGGACCTGGTTGGCTTTTCTGGTCGCGACGCTCGCCATCCTGCTGGTGGCGCTGAACCTGGCGCCGCTCGCCCGGACGTTTGCCGGGGCGGGATCGCTGTCGGAGTTCGTCGGCCATGGCCTCGGTCCCGTCGGGCGGCTGATCACGGCATGGATTCTCTTGTTGGTCTACCTCGCACTTTCAGTGGCGACGCTCGCGGGCTGCACCGCTTACGTGTCTACGCTGTTCGAAGCGGCGCGAATTTCCTTGCCGTTGATTTTCTGGGTAGCCCTCGTAGGCGGCGTGGCCGTGTTATTTGCGCTGCGCGACATTCGGCTTTCAACCGTCCTGATGCTGGCGCTCGAGATCATCTCCATCCTGCTCGTCGTCGTCCTCGGCATAACGATCCTCGTTCGCCTTGGCGTCGCCGTCGATCTCGCGCAGCTGCGTCTCACCGGCCTTCGTGGTTCGGGCATGAGCAGCGCGCTGCTGATCGGCGTGCTGAGCTTCGTCGGTTTCGAGGCGGCCGCGACGTTAGGGGACGAGGCCGAGCAGCCGCTGCGCGACATTCCGCGCGTGTTGATCCTGACCCCTGTGCTGGCCGGCGTGTTCTTCGTATTTTCGGCTTACGTGATTGTGCTCGGGTTCAATCATTACGGCATCGCCGTCGCCACCAGCGACGCGCCGCTGGATGATCTCGCCCGCGCTCTCGATCGGCCGGGTCTGGGGGCCGTGGTCTCGATAGGCACGGCCATCAGCCTTTTTGCCTGCGCGACCGCCACGATGGTCGCCTCCTCACGCATCGCCTTCGCCCTCGCGCAGCAAAACGCGATACCCGCCGCGCTAGCGCGGCTTGGCCGTCGATCCGCGCCGACGCGCGCGGTCGGACTGTCCGCTTTCCTGATCATGGCGACGGCATTGGCGCTGGCGACATTCGCCAAGCCGCTCGACATCTACGACTGGCTCGGCACCTTTGGCACCTTCGGTTGCGTGATCGCCTATGGATTGGCCTGCGTATCGACGCCGATCTTCCTGCGCCGCGCGGGCCAATTGCGCGTGGGCCATGTGGTCCTTTCCGCGGCGGCGCTCATTGTGCTTGGCTACGTGCTGCTCGGTTCGGTCTATCCAATCCCGGCCGCGCCGCTGAATGTGCTTCCATTGGTCTTTGTGGGCCTGCTCGCCACGGGAACCCTTTATTCATTGCGGCGGCAGACCGTGATCTCACGCGCATAGGCCTTCGTTCCCAAATGTCCACTTCGTTTCAACTCCATCATCGAGAACTCTTGGCCGCGCTTCCGCGAAGGGCAGGAACCGGTCATCGGCCAGATCCGCTGGATGAGTTTTGACGCCCGGAGCGGCGCCCCTGCGTTGTCTCTTCAAGTTCTTGAGACGAAAGATTCCGGCGCGCCCGTTTGCTTCGAGAGCCACTGAAGCGCGCCGCGTCCCGCGGCTGCGCCCGTGGCGAAACAGGCCTGGAGGAGATAGCCGCCCGTCGGCGCTTCCCAGTCGAGCATTTCTCCGGCGACGAAGGCGCCAGGGCGCCGCACCAGCATGAAATTGCTGTCGACTTCATCGAAGAGAACGCCGCCCGCCGTCGAGATCGCCCGCGCCAGCGGCGCGACCCCCTTGAGGCGAACCGGCGCGGCGTTGATGAACCCGGCAAGTCGCGCGGGGTCCATCGCCGAGAGGGGGAGCAGACCCTGTCTCGCGCTCTCGTGCAAAAGGCCGATCGCGGCGGGCGCAAGCTTGAGCGATTTGCGGGCGAAGGTCGAAAACGACTGTTTCGGGTCTCGCGCCTCTATGCGCCGCTCCAGCTCCGCAACCGAAAGATCGGGCCGCAGCGCGACGCGCAAAACGGCCTCCCCCGAAGCGGCGACGGACTCGCGCAGCGCCGCGGACAAGGCGTAAAGCGCGCCGCCTTCGAGCCCGGCGTGGGTGATGATCGCCTCTCCGCGCACGCTGGTTTCGCCAAAGGACAAAGCGATGCCCTTCAAAGGAGCGCCCTCGAAAAGATCCCTGAAATGATCTGACCAGTTGACCACAAATCCGCAATTGGCGGGCCGCAGCGGCGCCGTTGCGATGGCCGCGCGCTCCAGCGCCGCGACCCAGCCGCCGTCCGAGCCAAGACGCGGCCAACTCGCCCCACCGAGCGCCAGAATGGTCGCGTCGGCGGCGACCTCGAACTGACCCTCGGGACCTTTGAGGATGGCGGCGCCTTCATCGCTCCATCCCCGCCATTCGTGCCGGGAATTCAGGACAACGCCAAGCGAGGCGAGACGCTTCAGCCACGCCCGCAGCAATGGCGAGGCCTTGAATCTGGCCGGAAAGACGCGCCCGCTCGAACCGATGAAGGTCGATTCGCCAAGGCCCTCGCACCAGGCGCGCAGCACCTTCGGCGAAAACTGTTCGAGCGCGTCGCGCAGGCGCGGCAGGGCGTCGCCATAGCGCGTCAGCAAGATCTCGAAATCCTCGCTATGGGTGATGTTGAGGCCGCCGCGGCCGGCCAGCAGAAATTTGCGTCCAGGCGCCGCCATCCGATCGAATATCGTAACGCCGACGCCCGCCGAGGCGATAACCTCGGCCGCCATCAAACCGGACGGCCCGGCGCCGATAATGATCACATTCGGTCGAGCGGCGAGCGACACGGGAAACAGCTTTCCTGAAGCCTCGAGGGCGTTCGAGGCGAAGCGGACATGCCTTGCCTCAGACATGCCTTCGCCTCAGACATGCCTTCGCCTCAAGACAAGACGTGCCTTCGCCTCAAAAAAGGAGACGAGAAAACAGAAAGATAAGGAGGCGACAATGCTCTAGCATGAGCGCCTCCCCGCGCAAAGCCGTTTCGCCGCTGGCGCCGTCCTGAAGGATCGAGCCCCGCGCCTCCTCGCCCGGTTGGCGAAGGATTGCGCCGCTGACCTTCTCGCGCGGGAGACGCGGGAGAGCGGCCGCGACAGACCCCGGCAGATCACGCGCATTTGAGGCGTATTTGGGTCTGGCGCGGCTAAGGCGATGCCTGCTGTGAATTGACGCCAGGCGGATCACCGATCCGCCATGCTGGCGCAAGCTGCGTCAGGCACTGTCGCAACAACGCGGCGCGGATCCGCCCGCACAGCCAAGGATTTCGTCCCCTAATGAGAGACCGAGTCTTCGATTCTGAGGACGACGCCGCGCAATTTATCGCAATCGTCAAGGCGAACGATCCGAACGATGATTTTATCTATGTGATTTCAGGCGACCAGCGGAACGCTGGAAAATACATTATCGAAATTTTTGGCCAGGACGGGAGGCCTCTCGGAAGAGTTTGAAGGCGCGATGGGCTTTTTTTTGCGATCAAGGGCGCGCCCTTGATCGGGCTTGCATCATTCGCCCGTCTGAACGCGATCCTGGCGCAGCACCTCCTGAAGCGTCCGCCTCAAGCCGTGAAGCTGGTCGATCAGATGGAGGATGACCGCGACGGCTTCATCGTTGACGCCGATATCCGTCTTGAGATCGCGGATGAGTTGCGCCCGCGCGACGTCCGTTTCGGAAAAATCTTCGGCCTCGCCCTCGCGTCGCGGGATCAGCCATTCCTCCTCGATCCAGGCTTCAAGCGTGTGCGCTTCGAGGCGCGCCCGCATCAGGAACTGCTGTCGGTCAATCATTCAGGCCTCCATGCCGGCACGCGGGTTTTGAGCTTTCCCCGCGGCCCAGTTCGTCACGAATGATTCAAGCTCCGGATCGCTCTTTTCAGGCAGCATGACTTTCAAGGTGACATATTCGTCGCCGCGGCTTCCGTCCGGGCGCGCGACCCCTTTGCCTTTGAGGCGCAGCTTGCCGCCGGAGTTCGCGCCCCTCGGCACCTTCATGCTGACGGCGCCGGTCGGCGTTGGGACTTTGACCTCGCCGCCGAGAACGGCCTCTGCGAGGCTGATCGGCAAGGTCAGGTGAACATCGTCGCCCTCGCGCGCGAAAAACGGGTGGGGCCGCACCTCCAGTTCGACAAGCCCGTCACCGGGCGGGCCGCCGCCGAAACCCGGCTCGCCCTTTCCGCGCAGCCGAAGAATTTGCCCTTCCCGCGCCCCCGCCGGGATATTGACGTCGAGCGTCGCGCCGTCCGGCAATCCGACGCGAGCCGTTCCGCCATTGACCGCCGTCAGAAAATCGACGGGCAAGTGATAATGAATGTCGCGGCCGGCCGCCTGGCGCCGGCGGGCGCCGCGCAGGATGCTCGCCAGCGTCTCATCGTCCATGAAGTCAGCGTAGGCCGACTCATTGGCGTAAGGATTGGCGCCAGGGCCCGCGCCAGCGTAATCGCGATAGTATTGCTGAGGCGCCCGCTCGGCGCCAGAGGCGTCGATTTCGCCATTGTCGAACCGCTTTCGCTTATCGGCGTCGCCAAGCAGACCATAGGCCGAGGCAACCTCCTTGAATTCCTCTTCGGCTTTGACATTGCCTGGATTGAGGTCGGGGTGGAGCTTTTTCGCCAGCTTGCGATAGGCCTTCTGAATATCCGCCGCTGATGCGTTGCGTTCGACGCCGAGGACCTCATATGGATCTCTGCTCACGGCTTCTCCTT
The DNA here is from genome assembly GCF_038024855.1 of Methylocella tundrae. Lineage (NCBI taxonomy): Bacteria > Pseudomonadati > Pseudomonadota > Alphaproteobacteria > Hyphomicrobiales > Beijerinckiaceae > Methylocella > Methylocella tundrae. Next base: position 3,888,797 of record NZ_CP139089.1, on the reverse strand, counting down.
GAAGTTTTCGTCGCAGCGCGGCGCTTTTCCGCCGGCGGCCAGCATGATGGCGGAAACAAGTGCGGCTGTGTCAGCCAAAAAGCGTTTAAGCAATAGATTGAGCGACGCCCTCCGGCGCCGGGCGATGCCGGCGCGCCGCCCTGCGCTTAGTTGATCGAACCGGCCCTGTCGGTCAAGGCCCGGCTTTCCGATCGGCCGCCCCTGACATTTTGGTCCAAAAACAGCCCTTCACAAGGTTTTGACCGCGAAGCGAGCGATGCCGTTCCGCTGAAGCGCCAAATGCTTGAAGAGGCGCGCCAAACGTGCTTGACCAAGCAGGCATGTTGTGACGTTCGAGCCTTCTGGCAGGTCGGAAGACGCCAAACGCCTCACGGCCCGGACCTGTAGCGCAGCCGGAGTGGGGCCGTTGTGACCGGCGTGCCCGCGACACCGACAGCGTTGCAGAGTCCGTCCATCCGCAAGGGACAAAATCGTGATGAAAACCAAACTTCTTCTTCGCAGCGTTCTGTTCGCCCTGCTGCTGACGCCGCTCGCGGCTGAGGCGCAGAGCCTCTCGAGCGGCATCCAGAGCGGGGCCGCTGAGGGCGCCCGCTCCGGCGGCCCGGTCGGCGCAGTTCTCGGCGGCGTCGCTGGCGGCGTCATCGGCGGCGTCGGCGGCGTCGGCAACGCCGTCTTCGGCGCGGCCCACTGGCCGACGCTTCAGGATTATGTGCGCGAGGGGAACGTGCCTTCGCAGACGATTCGCGGTCCGGTCAGGATCGGGGAAAGGTTGCCGAGAGGGCTGACCGTTTACGCCGTGCCGCCGGAATATGGCGTCGACAGGCGCTACAGCTTCTCGGTCGTGAACAACGAGATCGTTCTGGTTGATTCGCGCAGCCGCCGCATCGTCCAGGTCATATCGGCCGCCTGAGCGGCTTTGCCCGGTCGACTCATGCATGTGATTCGATCGGGCTCGCTCCGCCTCTCGAACGGCGCCCCCCTTCGGGTTAGGTGAAACTGACTGACGGAAAGCCATGCAAAGCCCTCAAGGCTCGTTTCTGTTCGATCTCGACGGCACGCTGGTCGACAGCGTCTACCAGCATGTGCTGGCCTGGGACGAGGCTTTGAAGGCGGAAGGGATCGAGCTTTCGATCTGGCGCATCCACCGCAAGATCGGCATGAGCGGCGGCCTGTTCACGCATATGCTCCTGCGCGAAACTGAACTCGAAATCAGCCCGGAGCGCATCGAACGGCTGCAAAAGCGCCATGCCGAGGCCTATCGCAGCCGGGCGGACGCCATCCGCCCTCTTCCCGGCGCGCGTCAGCTGCTCGCCTATCTGACCGAGGCCGGCGTTCCGTGGGCGATCGCGACAAGCGGACGCATGGAGACGGCGGCTCCCGTTCTGGAAACGCTTGGCGTCGATTTAAAGCGCGTCGTCGTGGTCACGCGCGATCAGGTGAAATACGCCAAACCCGACCCTGATCTTTTTCTCACCGCCGCGGCGCGCCTTGGCGTCGAAACGCTTACGGCGACCGTCGTCGGCGACAGCGTCTGGGACATGCTGGCGAGCCGGCGCGCGCGCTGCCTCGGCATTGGCCTTCTCTCGGGAGGTTATGGCCAGGAAGAGCTGGAGCGCGCCGGCGCCTATCGCGTCTATGAAGACCCCGCCGACATGCTGAAGCGCATCGACGAGGTGGCGGGACGCGCATAGGCCGGGCTCGCGACGGCGGCAAAACACCGGCCGGCGCGAGGCGCTGAACTGCCTGCTTGACACAATTCGCCCGCATGCCTATGCCAACGCCTCGTCGCGCTTCATTGCAGCGCGCGGGGCGGAGTAGCTCAGCCGGCTAGAGCAGAGGAATCATAATCCTTGTGTCGGGGGTTCGAGTCCCTCCTCCGCTACCATCCTTCCCCACACTCCTTTGACCTGATTGGGGTAGGCCTGCTCGCCGAGAAGCGCCGTTAGCCATCCGGCAATCTCGACTAGGACGCCGCCGGGCCGGGACGCGTCGCGGGAGACCGTCACAGTCTCGCCCAAACCGCGCATCGGCTCCGCCGCTTCCGAGTCGCCAGCGTCAATGCCGCCAGCCAAGGCGTCCTGAAGCCGCGCCAGTTGCCCGTCCATCACAATTTCTGAATACCGGCCACTACGGCGGGAAGGATGCTGGAAGATATCTTTTTCTTCGCGTTTTCAGTTATAAGTCAGTTACGATCGAAAGCTTAATTCAGGTCAATGCCTGAGTTCCTCAAAGATTTTAATCATTTTTTTATGCCGGAGCAGCCTAGTCAAACAAATTCTCTCACCGCGGTGACCGAGCGGGAGATACGCGAGCGTGACCTGATCGAGGTCATTGCGCAGCTTGTGCGCGAGCTGCATCCGCAGCGCGTCAGATTCATCGACATCGTACCGTCAAGCCGGATCGAGCGCGATCTCGGGATCGATAGCCTGGGCCGAACCGAGCTGATCCTACGGATCGAGCGCGCGTTTCGCGTCCGCCTGCCTGCCCAGACCATTGGCGAGGCGGAAACCGTCCGTGACCTTCAGCAAGCCCTGGAACAAGCCGGACCTAGGCGGCAGCGGACGGCGCTAGAATCGGTGCCGGTTTCTGCCCTGCCGGCCGTGCCGGCCGCGAACCAGGCGCAAACTCTGGTCGAGGTTCTTGAGTGGCATGCAGCGCAACATCCCAACCGTCTGCATCTTACTGTGCTACAGGACGAGGCGACGGTTCTTGGCGCACTGACTTACGCCGAACTCGCAGCCAGAGCACACAACGTCGCACGCGGCTTGATCGGGCGCGACATCGCGCCCGCGGATCGCGTTGCCTTGATGCTGCCGACCAGCATCGACTTTTTCATCGCATTCTTCGGCATCCTTTGCGCCGGCGCCATTCCAGTGCCGATCTATCCGCCCATGCGGCTGTCGCAACTCGAGGATCATCTACGCCGCCAGACCGGCATTCTGCGTAATGCCGGCAGTTGCATGCTGATAACAATGCCGGAGGGGCGGCGGCTCGCCGCACTGCTCCGTCCGCAAGTCGAGAGCTTAACCGCTATCGTGAGCGTTGGGGACCTGGAGGCTTCCCCGCCACCGGTCGATCTGCCTCCTATTAATGATCCCAATTCGGTCGCGCTTATTCAGTATACATCCGGCAGCACTGGCGATCCGAAAGGCGTGGTGCTCAGTCACGCCAACCTGCTTGCCAACATTCGAGCGATGGGCGGAGTCATGGACGCGAGCTCGGCCGATGTCTTCGTCAGTTGGCTGCCGCTTTATCACGACATGGGTCTGATAGGCGCGTGGCTGGGATGTCTGCACTTTGCCGCGGCGCTTTATGTCATGTCGCCATTGAGTTTCCTCGTGCGGCCCGAAAGTTGGCTGTGGGCGATTCACCGCTTTCGCGCCACCCTTTCCGCGTCTCCCAATTTCGGGTTCGAGCTATGCCTGAACAAGATTGCCGATGCTGACCTTGAAGGACTAGACCTTAGCTCATTGCGCATGGTTCCGAATGGCGCAGAACCAGTAAGCGCCCAGACGTTACGCCGGTTCGTCGATCGATTTGGTCACTATGGTTTCCCCGCGTGCGCCATGGCGCCGGTTTATGGTCTTGCCGAAAGCTCAGTGGGACTCGCATTTCCGCCGCGTGGCCGCCCGCCTCTTATCGACCGTGTCAACCGCAATCGGCTGAGCACCGAAGGGTTGGCCGAGCCGGCAAGCTCCGAAAACTCTAGGCCACTCGAAATTGTAGCGTGCGGCCAGCCGCTACCCAACCACGAAATTCGCATCGTCGACGAGGCGGGTTACGAACTCGGCGAACGACAGGAAGGAAGGCTCGAGTTCCGTGGACCTTCGACAACGCGTGGCTACTTCCGCAACGAAACCAAGACACGCGAACTTTTTCACGATGGTTGGCTCGACAGTGCTGACCGTGCTTATATGGCGGGAGGCGACGTTTACATCACCGGTCGCATCAAAGACATCATCATTCGCGCCGGTCGTCACCTCTACCCACAGGAAATAGAGGAGGGCGTGGCTGAGATCGCTGGAATTCGCAAGGGCGGGGTCGCCGTATTTGGCGCGACCGATCGAAGCTCTGGCACCGAGCGCCTCGTTGTCCTCGCGGAGACTCGGGAGACCGACCCGGCGGTGCGCGCGGGGCTGCAGGCGCGCGCGCACGAGATCACGACCGACATCGCGGGAACGCCGCCCGATGAAATCATCCTCGCGCCGCCGCGCACGGTGCCGAAGACCTCGAGCGGCAAGATCCGCCGTAGCGCGGCCAAGGAGATTTACGAGAGCGGCCATATCGGTCCGCAACAACGAGCCCTAAGGTGGCAGCTTCTTCGCTTGGCGCTGTCCGGCGTTGGCCCCCAGATTAGGCGCTTGGCGCGAGCGTCGCGCGAAACCATATACGCAGCTTGGTGGTGGACTGTGCTTATCGGCGCATTCCTATTGGGATCGCTTGCCGTGCTCATCCTGCCTCGCCTCGCCTGGCGTTGGTCCGCTCTCCGGTGGATTGGACGCAGGGCGCTTTCAACGATGGGAGTCCAGCTTTCGACGAGCGGCATCGACCGTATTCCAAGCCGAGGCGCGATGCTTGTGTTCAATCATTCCAGTTATGTGGATTCTCTCATCCTCGCTGCGGTTCTCCCGGGCGAGCCAGCGATCGTTGCGAAAAGAGAATTGTTCACGCAATTTATCGCAGGCCCACTCCTGCGGCGTCTCGAAATACCATTCGTCGAGCGCTATGACATGTCCGGCAGTCTTGCAGATGCGGAGGAGTTAATCGCTCTTGCGCATAAAGGCCGCATCCTGGTCTTCTTCCCGGAGGGCACTTTCACCCGAAGGGTAGGCCTTTCCGAGTTCTATCTTGGGGCGTTCAAGACGGCGGCTGAGGCGAACCTTCCTGTCCTGCCGGGCATCCTCCGCGGCACCCGATCGATACTGCGCAGCGATCAATGGTTTCCCCGGCGCGGTGCGGTCACCGTCGAGATTGGGCAGCCGGTTATGCCGTCGGGCACGGATTTCAAGGCAGTTGTGCAGTTGCGCGATGCGGTGCGCAAAATCATATTGTCTCGTTGTGGAGAACCTGACCTTGGTGAGTTGATGAAGCCCTCTGTCTCATAGGCTGCAGAGGAAGCAAAGGGTGGAGGCAAAGCCTGTCCGGAGTGAAAAAATGCATATCGACAGAACCCAATTCGGGAGCATCACGATCGGTGGGAAAACCTATGAGCACGATGTGGTCATTCGTCTGTCCGGCAAAGTAAAAAAGCGGCAAAAGGCGCTCTCGAAAGAGCAGTATGGAACTTCCCACATCATATCGAAAGCGGAGGCGAAGTCTATCTTCGAGGAAGGCTGCGATTTGTTGATCATCGGCGCCGGTCAAGAAGGGAATGTGCGCCCGTCTCCGGAGGCCAGCGCATATTTCGAAAAGAAGGGTTGCCGCGTCATAGTGGAGCCGACGCCCGACGCCATTCAATCATTCAACCACTCACGGGAGAAAAAGATCGGCCTCATGCATGTCACATGTTAAATTGGCCCTTCGAATGCGATGGCGGCGCTCAAGCGCGCCCCTAAAGGGTCCGAACAATCTCTTTAAAGCGGCCCCACTCGGTCGCCGTCCAAATTTCGGTGTGGGCATGGCCAAAGGTGCGGACCAGGGTCGACACCTTGCTAGCTGTCTCGATGTCTTTGGCGCGGAATATATCCAAATAATCGCAAGGTCCTAGTATTGCGTAGCTGTTGACCCACTCAACATCGGGGCACTCCTTCCGCACGCGCTCCATGACCTGGCGTTCAAGGTCCTCAAGCGCCTCGGGCGAGCGCACTGCCTCCGAGCTGAGGCGCGTCAGCATGACGAAAGTCAGCATGGCGATATCCTCTTTTCAGTTCAGACATCAGACGCGAGACGCCGGACTGGGCAATTCGTTCCAGTCAAGGCCGACTTCGTCGACGATTTTTCTCACAGTTTTCGGATCACGCTGCTTCTTCATCCCGACGCCGAAGAATAACGCTTCGGTCGCTCGGGCGCACAATCACATGAGCACGCCCATGTGTTCTGACCGTGCCCTTGCTGTTTCCACCCATGCAGCGATCCATAATATCTTCAACGTCCAGCGCCAACTTACCAGCAAGAACTCGCGGGAGCCTGCAAGGCCTCGGCGATGCAGCCGTAGCGCGAAATCGTCGCTAGATTTGAACCTGATATGCTAACTGATTTTTTACGTGCTCTCATTGGCGATGCGACAGAGCTATTGTGACCGCTCCCTGCAGGGAGGGTTTTCAAGAACGGTAAGGATGATGGAGAAGATCTGGCTGAAAAGCTATCCGGCCGGCGTAGCTGCTGAAGTGAATGTCGACGAGTACCATTCGCTCGGCGAACTGTTCGACAGGAGCGTGGCCAGTTTCGGGCAGCGCGCAGCTTTCGTCAACATGGGCCAGGCCATCACCTATCGTGAGCTCGATCGCTTGTCGCGCAATTTCGGCGCCTACCTGCAAGGGGCGCTGAAACTGCAACCCGGCGCCCGAGTCGCTTTTGTGATGCCGAATATCCTGCAATACCCGATTGCCCTGTTCGGCGCCCTCAGGGCCGGTTACACGGTGGTGAACTGCAATCCTCTTTATACGCCCAGAGAGTTGGCCCGCCAGCTGAACGATTCGGGGGCTGAGGCCATCGTTATCCTTGAGAACCGCGCCTGGGTTCTCGAGAAAGTCATCGCCGGGACCGAGATCAAGCATGTGATCGCCACGCAAATCGGCGATATGCTGTGCCTCCCCAGGAACGTCATCGTCAATTTCGTCGTCAAGTTCGTGAGAAGAATGGTCCCGGCGTGGCGAATCCCCGGGGCGGTTTCCTTCAGATCGGCCTTAAAGCAGGGCAAGTCGCTGGAGTGGAGGCCGGTGAAGCTAGGGCATGACGATATCGCCTTCCTACAATACACGGGCGGGATCACGGGCGTTCCCAAGGGCGCCATGCTCACGCACGGCAACATCCTGGCGAACCTTCAGCAGGCCCATGCCTGGATGAGGCCCTTTTTTAAAGAAGGCGACGAAATCGTAATCACCGCGTTGCCGCTCTACCATATCTTTGCGATGACGGCGAACTGCCTGATCTTTGTCAAGCTCGGCGGCGCCAATGTCCTGATCACAGATCCGCGCGATATCGCCGGATTGCTGAAGGAGTTGAGGAAGCATCCATTCACGGCCATCACCGGCGTGAATACGCTATTCAACGCCTTGCTTCGCCATCCGGACTTTAGCAAGCTGGATTTCTCGCACTTGCGCAACTGCCTCAGCGGGGGAATGGCGTTGCATCAGGCGGTCGCCGAGAAATGGAAAAAGATCACCGGTGCAACGCTCATCGAGGCCTATGGCCTGACGGAGGCCTCGCCCGGCGTGACGATGAACCCGTTCAATCTTCGACAATTCAACGGTTCCGTCGGCCTCCCCCTGCCCTCGACCGAGGTCGCGATCCGTGACGATCAAGGTCACGATCTACCCATCGGCCAAGCCGGAGAACTATGCGTGCGCGGTCCCCAAGTCATGAAGGGCTATTGGAGACGTCCTGACGAGACCGCCAAGGCGATAATGCCGGATGGATTCCTGCGCACCGGCGACATCGCCGTCATGGATGAGAAGGGATTTATCCGAATTGTCGATCGCAAGAAGGACACGATTGTGGTCTCGGGCTTCAAAGTCTATCCGAACGAGGTGGAAGAGGTAGTGGTGATGCACCGGGGCGTCCTAGATGTGGGCGCGGTGGGCGTACCGGACGCCAATTCCGGTGAAGCCGTAAAGATCTTCGTCGTGAAGAAAGACGCCAATCTCACAGCGGCGGATTTGGTCGCCCACTGCCGCAAGAGTTTGGCCGCGTACAAGGTTCCGCGTCACATCGAGTTTCGCAACGACTTGCCTAAATCGGCCATCGGCAAAGTCCTGCGGCGAGTTCTTCGTGAAGGCGAGCCTTGATCGGCGCGCGAAATCTTTGGCCTTGCTGTTGGTCTCACCTTGGCAAGCGTTGATAAGGCATTGCCACGTCGCCGGCCCGTTTGCCGTTCATTGGCTTCAGCCGTAACCATCGATGATGACCAAGAATCAACTATGAGGGCTACGTAAGCGATGTTTGCGCGATCACCAACACTGTCTATTCATGGCGCAAGGAGGACAAGATTATTGGCAGCATGGCGCCGGGAAAGATCGCCAGAGCTAGAACAGGACCCCTACGCGTCAATGCCTGGCACAGGCTTAGTCCCCTTCGAACACCTCTCGCCAATGTTCCATCGCTTCAATCTGGTGACGTCCAAGATCAGTTAGGGCCAGGGCATCGCCTGGGGACCAATTGCACACCGCTCTGCCGAGATCGAAACATGGAAGGCGCTCACAAAGACCCCGCGCGCGATCGGATAGCGGGTGAGCGGTCCACGGATTTTCAAGCAAGATCAGGCCATCAGACACGACCAAGATGGCTCCGGATAGCTTGGTCTTTTTTTCTCCCGTAACCCGGAAGCGGCCATCATGTTCCATGGGCGCCACGCGATCGCGCGGAAAAAAGCAATCCTCGAAAACAGGAGCGCCGCGCCAGCCATAGAACGCATACCATAATGCGCCTGAAGTGAGCCCGTCACGTCCGGAAATGAGGGGAGCGGCCTGCTCTAGCTTCATGGCCTCGGGCCAGAGGCCGAAGCTTCTGAAGTCAATCCAGAGCAATGAAGGGGCTTTGTCAGAGAGTTGCGTCTCATCGCCCCTGGCTGCGCACACGCGGCTGATCAAGTCAGCCCGAACGCTATGAGGAGGCCTCGTCGGATCGGGAGCGCCGCCGGGCTGCAACACCGAAACCGTTGTCTCAATGGTCGCGTGTTCCCCTTTGGTCGCGAAATGCTCGACGCCCGGAGGCGTTCCGCCCAGAAGGTGCTTGTCTGCGCCACATTGGTGCTTTGTGAACACCTCGACCACAATTAACTCGTCTCCAGCATCAACAGAAAACTCGGGTGCGGCCACCTCCGATTGCGCTATGGGACTTACGCCAAAACCGGCATGCAGCAACCCGCCGTACGCACGAAGTTCGGCCAACGCCGCTGCCGCGTCCTCAGGATCTTCAAGGCGCGTGAGACGCCCATGAAGTGCGCGAAGCCAGTCGATGCCCCCGGCTTTGGCCACGAGCGCGACAGATTGGTTCGTCAGAAACTCGACTGTCTTCGGCTCATCATAAAAGATAGGATACCAAGTCGGATATCGGCCTGTCGGGATCAGGGGCGCTTTCTCGATCTCGGAGAGTTCAGCGTAAGTTAGCAGATCCCGAACAGAACTTGGCGTCACGGTCATTGGTTTTCCTAGGCCGGGGTTAATGACTGCGGTTGAGCTGCAAGGCGTTCTCGGGGAATTTAGGCCCGATGGGTACGGGCGCGCCGGTGTCCGCGTCCAGCCGCTTTAGGCGGCTCACATGGATAAAAGCCCCCCCGGATCTGCAGGGAGAAACTTTCTTCAGTAGATAATTTCGCCCTGATCTTTCTGAAAACTGATTACGTAAGTTGCTGTGACTTGGTTGGCGCGGGCGCCAATACCAGACAACATACCGTTAGACAGCACCAAATTTCCAATAATGACAGTTTCTGTAATTGTCTTTTGATCATCGCCGTACACAACAAGCTTGCCATATGGTGGCTGTGAGTGGCTATTGACCCAGTTAAAATTCGCGTGATACCCCTTTCCTTCGCCGTACTTCGTTGGAAAGAACAGTGAGCCATGCGATCCAAAAAGCCATTCGGTTGAGCTGTCGAGCCAGGGATGGGTATAGCTAGCCTTGCCAAGATACACGCTTACCGTTCCATCTGCTTGATTAGATGCAATCACAACATCTACCCAATAGTCCCAATGCGGCTTGAATTGTTTATTCCATTCGACCAAATCTTTCATCAAATCATCTATAGAAGACATGCACGATATCCTCTTTTTACCAACACGAGTTGTGTTTGGCGTGGGTTTGCCATCCGCTTTCGATATTGCTATTTGAGCATACCGTACTAACTATTAATCCTAACCCAATGGATTGTCCCGCGCCATCATTTTGAGCCGACATCCTTGATTTCGAGGCTTAGATTGCCGTTTTGGGGGCTTCCAGTCGCGCCACAGATCGGAATCATTTGGGAGCGAGGCCGTACGCCTCTGACCATGTCCACTGGACTTACGGCCCTTCGCGCGGTCAGATTGAACGGGACCTCGCGGGTTCTTGAGCCCTTGCCGTGACGGGACATGAACGCTGCATGATCAGTCGCGCAGGGCAGACGTCCGCGATCCGCAGCGCTGTCACCCCCGCCGACCCCTGAGCCCCGTCTGCGGCATGACTTGGACGAGCGCTAAGTGCGCCGGCCGACCCGTGGGTGAAGCGCCTGAGGCCCGCAGCATCGCATGAACCAGGCCAGGTAGCGGCCCATGCAGGCCGCCGTCAGCGTTGCAATTATGGCGAGCATGTGGATGATTGGGACCAAGGTAAATCTGCTTTCATGTCATCGCGGCGTCATTATCCTTCGCTCTGACCGATCGAGAGAGCCTTCGACAAAGATAGGGTAAGCGACGCCGCAGACTTTGTGGCTGCGCTAACTGACGCGAATCCATGCGTCTAGGCAACCGACTATGATCAGGTGCTCACACCTATCAAACGTTTGATGCAAACGTTACAGTTGCTCCGCTAGGGGCCACGGAGCTTCCAATGGACGCAATCGCCACATTGACCATGAATCCGGCATTGGACATCAATGCAGCGACCGAGCGCGTAATTCCTGGCGAGAAGCTCCGCTGCACGGCGCCGCGATATGATCCTGGCGGTGGCGGCATCAACGTCGCACGCGCGGTGCGATTGCTCGGCGGCGACGCGATCGCCGTGTTTCCCCTCGGCGGTCCAACCGGAGTCCGGTTGGAGCAGCTTCTGAAAGAGGAAAAGATTGACTATCGTTCTCTAGCGATCGCAGGGCTGACGCGCGAAAGCTTTACAGTCGACGAGCGGCAAACGGGCCAGCAGTTTCGGTTCATCATGGCCGGGCCGACCCTGACGGAGATTGAACAGCAACGCTGTCTCGATCAGATCTCGTCGCTTGAACCAAAACCCGCCTACATTGTGGGCAGCGGCAGCCTGCCTCCGGGAGTACCTTTTGACTTCTATGCTCGTCTCGCTGAGCGGGCCAAGAGACTCGGCGCCCGTCTGATTGTCGATACATCTGGCGAGGCGTTGCGCCAAGCTGGTCATGGCAACATCTACCTCCTCAAGCTGAGTCTCCGAGAACTGCAGGAGCTGGTGGGAAGGGAGATTGACGACGAGCGGCGGCAGGAGATCGCGGCGCGCGAACTCATTAAGGAAGCGCGCAGCGAGATCGTTGTCCTCTCTCTTGGAGGCGCCGGTGCGCTCCTCGCGACCGCAGAAGGATTCCGGCGCTTTGGTCCGATCAAGGTGCCAGTCAGGAGCACGGTCGGCGCTGGCGACAGTATGGTGGCGGGTATCGTTCTTAGCCTCGTGCGTGGACGGTCGATCGAGGAATCGGTTTGCTTCGGAACGGCGGCGGGCGCGGCGGCGGTCATGAGGCAGGGGACCGAGTTATGCGCCCGCCAGGATACAGAGCGTCTTTTCGCTCAGATGTGTCGGCCCTTTAACATATGCGCGGGATAGCCGGCTGGCGCCTAAACACGGCGCTGTCTACTGCTCCGTCTCTTTCTCAAGATCTGATGCGCCTGAACGGAAACTGGAATAGCTGAGCGGAACACTGGAGAGCCATTGTAAGCTGTGATAGACCGTCGCCGACGTGACGAAATGCGGCGGGACTGCGCTCTAACGCTGCATCCATCGTTATCTGCCAACCGCCACTACGGCGACGCCCACGCTTCATATAGCAGACTTCGTGTCGGAATGGCGCTTCGCCGACGGTCGCGTGGCGCATTACATCAGTGGCTACGCACCGCGGCGAACCGAAGCCCACCGGTGAATGCAGCCTTAATCGCACCCGCCGAACAGCAGATATACGCTTTGAAAATCGCAATCGTGAAGGCAGATTGATTGAAATCATGGCATTTCATAGCAAAGGATTTTTTTGTATCAGCCTTATCCAACTCGCCGGACAATCAATGGGAGAGCGGCAGCAGTGACGCCGAGAGTAAGAGAGATTCTGAGTTGGTACGGAGCCGATAACGTCGGGACGCTGACCAACGTGGCCCGCCTATTGAACCACGGTCGGTTGGCGGGGACAGGGAAGCTTGTGATCCTGCCGGTCGACCAGGGCTTCGAGCATGGGCCGGCGCGCTCATTTGCATCAAACCCACTCGCCTACAATCCGCATTACCACTTCGAACTTGCGATCGAGGCGGGCTGTAATGCCTACGCCGCTCCTTTGGGCTTCCTGGAGGCAGGCGCTCGCGATTTCGCGGGCGAGATTCCGCTCATCTTGAAATGCAACGACAATAATGCGCTTCTGGACGAGAAGGATCCGAATCAGGCGCTGACCGCCAGCGTACAGGATGCGCGCCGTCTCGGCTGCTGCGCGATCGGCTTCACGATTTATCCAGGCTCGGCCCATCAGCTTGAAATGTTTGGGCAGATCCGCGCCTATGCTGAAGAGGCAAAGCGATATGGGCTCGCAGTTGTCATATGGTCCTACCCGCGCGGATCAGATTTAGACAAGGAAGGCGAAACCGCGATCGACGTGGTCGGTTACGCCGCGCACATCGCGGCTCAGCTCGGGGCGCACATCATCAAGGTGAAGTTGCCGACCGCATATATTGAACAAGAGTCCGCCCGCAATGTATACGATCAGCTGCATGTTCCAATTGCAACCCTTGCCGAGCGGGTGCGCCATGTTGTCGAATGCGCCTTCGCCGGTCGGCGCATAGTCATTTTCTCCGGAGGCCCTGCGGTCTCCGATCAGGATAAACTGCTCGATGAGGTTCGCGCAATCCATGCTGGCGGCGGGTTTGGCTCCATCATTGGCCGCAACTCGTTTCAGCGTCCAAAGAAAGATGCGCTCCGGTTGCTGGGCGCGGTCATGGATATCTATGCAGACACGCCTGACCGGTTAACCGCGTAATGTTCCCAAGCATTTCGTCGCCTTGACTTCAAAAGTTTGCAGCTCGCTCGCCAAGCGCGGCTAAGCTTTTGGAGAAACAGCCCTGAAAATTGCTTCGAAATCCGCGGCCCTCAGGCTTGAGCGACCGACCAGCACGCCGCCAACTTCAGGCAGCGCGAGGATCTCACGCGCGTTGGACGGGTTGACGGATCCGCCGTAGAGGATGCGCATCGTCTTCCCTTTCGCCCCAAAACGCCCCACGAGGCAGTGGCGGATATGGGTAAGCATTTCCGCGATCTCCTCCGGAGTCGCCGCGCCCTCGGCTCCGATCGCCCACAGCGGCTCATAGGCGATCGCGTTGGCGGACGAAACCATGCCTTCGGGAACACTTCCTGCAATTTGATCGCTGCATACGGACAACGCCTTGCCGTCCCGCCGCTGTGGTTCCGTCTCGCCGATGCAGATGATTGCCTGAATGCCTACCCGCCAAGCGGCTTTCGCCTTCGCCGCCACCATTGCATCGGTCTCGCAATGATGTTGGCGGCGTTCCGAGTGTCCGACAATGACCGCAGAGGCGCCCGCATCCTTCAGCATTTCCGCGCTGATGCCCCCCGTGAAGGCGCCGGCAGCTTCCTTGTGGCAATCCTGCCCTCCGATGGCGATGCGGCCAGCGGCCCTCTGCGCGGCGCGCGCGATCAGAGTCGAGGGCGGGCAGATCAGAACGTCAGTAAACGGTGGCGTCGCAGTCACAGAGGCGGCAATCGCCTCGATCTCGCCAAGCTGCGACGATAAACCGTTCATCTTCCAGTTTCCGGCGATCAAAGGCCGCATGTTCTACTCACGGTTCCGGTGCGAACGGCAAAACGGAGACGCCGTCCGTCGCCTGGGTTTTCAAGACCGAAGGCGGCGTGACTTAATGGACGACGAGGCTCGTCTGACGCCTGAGTTTAGGCGGCGTCCTTTTGGCGTCGCAAGCGGCAATTTTGGCTTGAGGCCTCAGAATGCCGAGAGAAAGTCGATCTCCCGCACCGCTTTGCCATATTGACCCAAATCATGGCCGCTGCATTCATTCCGGGTATCAGTCGTCCAGGAAGAATGGGAGGCTGTCATGGAAAGCGAAACCTTTCGCCAATGGCTATCGGAGCGCGGCTGTACCTTCGAGGCTGGCAAGGACTCGGCCGGAGCACACGGTCATGCTTATGTGACCGTGCGCCGAGGCGACCGAAGGTCGGTTCTCCCTGAGGTGGGGTCCAAGAAGCGGCTTGATTCGAGAATTGTGCGACCAGTCGTCGACGAATTGGGTCTCGACTGGAATGAATTGCCCGGTCCCGCGTCTCGCGTTTGACGCCTTGAAGCGAAGAGGAAGATCGGGGTTAGTTTGATCTTTGGCAATCAAAAGCGGGATTCGATCATGGAACTCATGGAGGCGATTTTTGGACGACGCTCCGTCCGAGATTATCTACCTGACGCCGTACCGCAAGAGGCGATCAATCGTTTGGTCGATGCGGCGATCCACGCGCCGAACGCAATCAATCAGCAACCTTGGTCTTTCGCCGTGGTCCAGGAGCGATCGCTGCTCGATCAGATATCGCGCGACGCCAAGGCTCACTTGCTGAGCATCCGGTCCACGGCCCCCATGCCGGCGCATCTCTATGAAAGACTAGCAGACCCGGACTTCCACATCTTCTACCACGCGCCGACCCTGATCGTGATCTCGGCCATCGCGCAGGGACCATGGATTGTCGAGGACTGTGCGCTGGCAGCTGAAAACCTCATGCTCGCGGCTCACGGTGCCGGCTTCGGCTCTTGCTGGATCGGGCTCGCGCAGGCCTGGTTCGGCACGCCGAAGGGAAAGGAAACAATTGGCGTTCCAGAACCCCATGTCCCTGTGGCCCCGATCATCGTCGGTCGCCCAAGGACTCCCGCGCCGGCCGTTCCACGAAAAACGCCCGAAGTTCGTTGGATCAGTTAGATCGCTTCGCAACGCCACAGACGCAAGGCGCGGCGGCGGTTGAGTTCGAGCCATTTCGTTGCAGATTGCGCCGATCCCACGCGAGGGCGCTTGAGCGCAGCTTGTGAGACTCAGCTATCGCGTTCGCTTGCGGTTTATTGTTCGGGTCGCGATCTGAGGTCGTAGCGCTGAAGGACTTGTCTTTGCTGCCGCCGCGTCCGTGGTGCGACCAGTCAGTGTTTGAGGAGCTTTTTTAGTTCGCCAAGCGGCCGCGTATTGATGACGTCGCCAGACTCGAGCCAGCCGCGGCGCGCCTGGTCGACGCCAAACCGCATATATCCGAGCGCCGCGGTCGTGTGAGCGTCGGTCGAGATCGCGACTTTGACGCCCATCGATTTCGCGGCTTGAGCGTGCACATCTGTCAGATCCAGCCGCTCCGGCTCAGCATTCACCTCGAGGTGGCAACCGCGCTCATGCGCCGCAGCGATGACGCGCTCCATATCGACGTCATAGGGCTCCCGCTCTCCAATCAATCGGGCGGTCGGATGCGCCAGGATCGACATGTTCCGGTTGTCCATCGCGCGGATGATCCGCTCCGTCTGAGCCTGGCGGAAGAGATCGAACTTATAATGGACGGCGGCAACAACGACATCAAGACGAGACAGGATTTTATTTGGAAGATCAAGGCGACCATCCGCCAAAATATCGACCTCGACGCCTTTGAGCACGACGAAGCCCTCGAGTTCGTCGTTGAGGCGATCAACTTCGTCAATTTGCCGCGAAAGCCGCGCAGGATCGAGGCCATGAGCGATGGTTACGCGCTGGCTGTGGTCCGTGATCGCCATATAGGCGTAGCCGCGCTCTCTGGCTGCTGCTGCCATGTCGGCAATGGAAACCGTGCCGTCGCTCCACTCCGAATGGACGTGAAGATCGCCGCGAATGTCGGAGAGCGACACGAGCTTGGGCAGCCGTTTCTTCTTTGCCAGCACGACTTCGCCCCGGTCCTCGCGCAGCTCCGGTGGGACGAAGGCGAGGTCGAGCTTCCCATAGACGTCTTCCTCTGTCGCACCGGCGATCTGCCGCTCGCCGTCGAAAAGACCATATTCATTGAGTTTCCAACCGCGCTCATTGGCGAGAGCGCGGAGCGCGATATTGTGCGCCTTGGAGCCGGTAAAATACATCAGAGCCGCGCCGTAACTCTGCTCCGGAACGACGCGGAGGTCGACCTGGAGGCCGGAGCGAAGCACGACGGTGGTCCGCGTCGGCCCGTGGGCGAGGACGTTCGCCACGTTCTCATATTTTGAGAGCCTGTCTCCGGCAGCCGCATTGCGGTGCGCGGCGACAAGAATATCCAGATCCCCGACCGTGTCGCGACGCCGGCGATAGCTGCCCGCCACTACGACCCGAGCTTTGTCCAACCCCGGGCGCAGGAAGCTGACAAGCGCTTCCGCCTCCGCCTCGGCCATTGCGAGTTTAAACCTCTTCTGGCTCGGGGGCTTGGCGAGCGCGGCAAGGAGCTTCGCCTCGCTCTTTGGGCCGAAGCCCCGGAGCTCGCGGAGACGCCCCGCCTTGGCGGCGCGATAAAGATCTTCGATCGAGCGAACGCCGAGCTTGTCGTAGAGAAGCTTGACGCGTTTCGGACCGAGACCGGGCAAGGCGGCTATCTCGCCCAGATCGCCGGGCAGCTCGTCCTTCAAGGATTCGAGGAGATCGAATTTTCCGGTTGTGACGATGGCCGCAATCTTACCGGCCAAATCTTTGCCGATGCCGGGCAATTCCGAGAGATCTTCCCCTGCTTTCAGAAGACTCGTAACGCTTTTAGGCAATCCTTCAATGAGGCGCGCCGCTCGGCGGTATGCCCTGCTGCGAAAAGGGTTATCGCCCTTGATCTCCAGTAGCTCGGCCGCTTGGTCGAACAACGCCGCAATCTCGGCATTCTGCACCGGCATCGATCCTGTTCCCTATCTTCAGGAAGGCGCGTAAGCAGCGAATCCGGCGACACAGCCTGGAAAACCCTCGTGAACGAAACCGATCTTACTGATCATCGCTGGTACGTTCCCACGAGGATTGTTTCCGCAAGAAGATGTTTGCGCGCCTCTCGTTCGACATCCCGGCAGGATGGATTCCTGCGCACTGGCAGATGGTCTATTGAGAGCGCAAGCAGCCGGAAATGGTAATGATGCGGCCCATGGCCGCGTGGTGGGCAGGGGCCGCCGTAATCCGATCGGCCGAAGTCGTTAAGCGCCTGTTTTGAGCCATCCTCGCCTCCGGGCCGACCAGCGCCCTCGGGGAGCGCTGTACGATCGGCAGGAAGATCGTAAGCCGCCCAGTGACGCCAAATCCCTGCCGGAGCATCGGGGTCGTCGCAGAGAAGGACAAAACTGCGAGTTCCTTCCGGCGCATCAGTCCAATGGAGCGGCGGGGACACGTCTTCGCCCGCACAGGTAAAACGCCGCGGGATAGCGCTACCGTCGGAAAAGGCGCTCGATCTGAGTTGCATGGATTCGTCTCCCACACTCTAAGGCCGCGCTGCGGCCGCCGCGCGTTCCGCATCCGCCACCACCTTCAGCGCGCCGATCAGGCTGGATGGATTGACGCTGATGGAATCAATTCCCCAGCCGACCAGAGCGGCGGCGATCTCGGGATAGTTTGCAGGCGCCTCGCCGCAGATGCCGACATGGCGCCCGTTACGCTTCGCGCCCGTGACGGCGAGACGCAGCATCTCCAGCATGCCGGGGTCGCGCTCGTCGAAATCGAAGGCGACGATCTCGGAGTCCCGGTCGACGCCCAAGGTGAGCTGCGTCAAATCATTGGAGCCGATGGAAAAACCGTCGAACAGCTCGGCGAAGGCGTCGATGCGGATGACATTATTGGGGATCTCGCACATGACGAAGACCTCGAGCCCGTTCTCGCCGCGCTTCAGCCCATTGCGCTCCAATGCCGCCAGCACCCGTCTGGCTTCCTCCTCGCGCCGGACGAAAGGCGCCATGACCTTGAGATTTGTGAGGCCCATTCCCTCGCGCACGCGGCGCAAGGCCGCGCATTCAAGAGCAAAGCCCGCGGCATAGGCCGGATGATCGTAGCGGGAGGCGCCTCGAAAGCCGAGCATCGGATTGTCTTCCTTCGGCTCAAAGCCGGCGCCGCCGATCAGCCCGGCGTATTCATTCGTCTTGAAGTCCGAGAGGCGGACAATCACGGGGCGGGGATAAAAGGCCGCGGCGATGGTCCCGACGCCCTCGGAGAGGCGTTCGATGAAGAAATCGGCCGGCCGTGGATAACCCCGGACGGCGCGCGCGATCGCAGCCCTGGCCTTGGCCGACACGACCTTGGCCGGCTCGGCAAGCGCCATGGGGTGGATCCCAATGTGCTGCTGGATGATGAATTCCATACGCGCCAGACCGACGCCGGCCGATGGCAGTTCGGCCGCGCGAAAGGCGAGGTCGGGATCGCCCAGATTGACCATGACCTCCGTCTTGGGCGTCGGCAGGTCCTTGAAGTCGATAACCGAGGCCTCGAAAGGAATGGCGCCCGCATAGACCCGCCCGACGTCGCCTTCCGCGCAGGATACTGTCACGGTCGCGCCGGTCTTGAGCTTCAAGGTCGCATCGCCCGTTCCGACCACGGCCGGCACGCCGGCCTCGCGCGCCACGATCGCCGCATGGCAGGTGCGCCCGCCGCGGTTGGTGATGATGGCGGCGGCCGTTTTCATCACCGTCTGCCAGTCGGGCCTCGTGGTTTCCGCCACCAGAATCTCGCCAGGGCGGAAGGCGTCGAGATCCTCAACGCTGGAGACGACGCGGGCGATGCCGGTCGCGATCTTCTCGCCGACCGCGCGGCCGGTGACAATGACCGGCCCCGACCCCTTGATCGCATAAGTCTGCAGAATATTGGCGGCGCGGCGCGAGGCCACCGTCTCCGGCCGGGCCTGAACGATATAGAGCTCGCCGGTCTTGCCATCCTTGGCCCATTCGATATCCATGGGCATAGGCCGGCCGGCTTTCAGCGAATAGTGATCCTCGATCGCGATCGCATAGCCGGTCAGGGCGAGCACGTCCTCATCGGAAATGCAGAAACGCTCCCGCTCCGCCTTCGACGTCGGCTTGTTTCTGGTTCTCGCGCCCGCGCCGGCGCTTTCCGCATAGATCATCCTGAGCTGCTTCGCGCCCATCCTGCGCGCGAGCACCGTCCGAAATCCTTTCTTGAAGGTCGGCTTGTGCACATAAAACTCATCCGGGTCGATGCTGCCCTGGACGATATTCTCACCGAGGCCATAGCCGCCGGTGACGAAAACCACATCGCGGAATCCGGTCTCGGTGTCGAGGGTGAAGATCACGCCGCTCGAGCCGACATCCGAACGCACCATTTTGATCACGGCGACGGACAGGGCGACCTTGAAATGATCGAAGCCATTGTCGAGGCGGTAGGTGATGGCGCGGTCGGTGAAGATCGAGGCGAAGCACTGCCGGCAGGCCTCGACCGCGGCGGCTTCGCCGCTCACGTTCAGATAGCTCTCATGCTGGCCGGCAAAGCTCGCCGTCGGCAGATCCTCGGCCGTCGCCGAACTGCGCACCGCGACGGAGAGGCTCCCGCCGCATCTTTTCTTCAACTCCCGGTAGGCGGCGACGATCTGACGGCGAAGCTCCTCGCCTCCAGTCGCTGTGTAGACGATCCGGCGCGCCTCGGCCGCCCTTTCGGACAAAAGATCGACGTCGCTTACGTCCAGCCCGTCGAGCAGGCGATGCAATGGCGCAGAGGCGCCCGCCGCCGTGAGGGCGTCGCGGTAAGCCTCAGCGGTGACGGCGAAGCCCGGCGGAACCTTGACGCCCTGGCCCGAAAGCGCCGAGCAGAGCTCGCCGAGCGAGGCCGTTTTGCCGCCGACGATGGCGACATCGGCGCCGCTGAGGTCTTCAAACCAGCGGATATAGTTTGAGCTGGTCATTAGCTTCCTCTACCTGGCTGAGGTTGCGAGCCTGCTCCAACCAGAGATCGAGCCCTTTGATCACGATCAACGGTGGCGGGACAATCGTGTTGGGACGCCCGCAATTTAATTGCAGGCAGCTGCCTGGAACGTTAGTCGATGCCGCCTGAACGAACAATCCTGCGGCCTGGCGACGTCCTCGGCACGAAGCCGCGCGAGCCATTTACGAAGCATGACTGGCGGCGCCTCAAGGGACCAACGTCGAGACGGATGCAGCCGCGCGGCTTGATGCCGCTCAAGGCGCGCCGATACAACAAACCAAAGCTTATGCGAGGCGAGCATTGGTCCCGCCAAACGGAGACGCGGCTGATGGCGAAACCTCGCATCTGGTCGCCCTCGCATGTTCGGCCTATATCTGGCGGCCGGCTGAGCTTGTTCGCGTTGAAGGGAACCGAAGGGCTTGGCCAAGCGATCAGCCGGCTCCTCGGGCGACTTGCTCCGCGAAGCGCTGGAGGCGTCCACGGGCCGGCCGGTCGGCAAAGCATTCGCGGAAAAGCATCGCAGCGCCGGCGTTGTCTCCGGCGACCTTTTCGCTTGCGACGTCGCGGGGGCCGTCTGCATAATCGTCGACGATCTCGTCAGCACGGGCGGAACGCTCGTACGCGCGGCTCATGCCGCGCGTGGATCGCGGCGCGCGGTGGATCATCGCCTGCATCGCGCACGGCCTCTTCATGCCGGGCGCCGAGAAGACGCTGGCCGACCCGGCCATCGAGCGCATCATCACGACCGATACGGTTCCTCCCTTCCGGCTTCCGGCTGGTCCCGTCCGAGACAAGCTCGCCATCGCGTCGGCTGCGCCGCTGCTGGCCGAGGCGATCGCCCGGCTCCACGACCAGCCGCTCACAGATCTCCTTGTGTTTTGAGTCGCGGCTCTCGTGGAGGACTCGGCGGTATGGTCCGTCATGCGGCTGCGGCTAAACTTGAGCTCGGTCGCACGCGTCTAGCCTATGAGGTGCGCCAGCTCTCGCACGCAAGGCGGGCGGCGGCGTTGATCGCGCTCCTCGGTGAAGCGTTAATCATGAGATCGGCGCTGGGCACAAGAACGCGCCATATGCATGTCAGCACGTCAACCGACCGCATCACGCCAGCGCAGCGTCAGTCTCCCGTGTGGCGTCAGGCGGACCCGCGCGCCGAACGGAGAGCTTTCGCGATCGAGCGTCCGGCGCATCCACTCGACATCAGCTCTCGATGCTGGAACAAGCTGAAAACGCCGGATTTGAAGCACCGAGAGTTCGAGACTCGCAAGATGTCCGGTCAAGGCATCGAAACCGGCGAAATACATCACGGCGAGATCGCCGCGAAATTCCTCGTAGCCGCGAATGCCCTCATAATCGTTCAGGAAGTCGCCGCAGCCATAGAGGATCAGTCGATCCATGTAAATTTCGATGGCTTTCGCGTGGTGCGAGGAATGGCCGTGGACAAGAGAAACATTGGCCTGATCGATGAGGCCGCGCGCAAATCGTCGTTGCTCTTCTGGAACCTCATATCCCCAATTTGCTCCCCAATGAATGAACGCGATGACCAGATCGCCTGGCCGCCGTACGCTCTCCACCTGTTCCGCGATCCGCGCGACGCTTTCATCGGCAAAGTCGGAGAGAAGGTTCACGCCAGCGGCCACCGGAGTCGCTCCCCAATTCCGTGGGACGCCGCTCGTCGGGGACGCGAAAGAAAATACCAGCAAGCGTCCTTTGCCGGCGATCTCGAGGATCGCCGGCGCGCGCGCTTGCGCCAGATCGCGGCCAGCTCCGGCGGTCCTGATCCCCAAACGTTCGAGCGTGGCCAATGTTTCGAGCAGTCCGGCGCGCCCCCAGTCGAGGACATGGTTGTTGCCGAGGGCGCAGCAATCGACGCCGGCGGCAGGCAGGCACGCGGCGTTTTCCGGGCTCATTCGATAGTTGATGCCTTTTTCAGCATAGGCGTCGCTACGCGTAATGCTGGTTTCGAGATTGATGATGCGAGCGTCGGGTGCCTTCCGGTTCAGCTCGTCCAAAGCGGCGCCCCAGATATAGGACGGCGCAACCGGCGCTGGAATCGATCCGTTCGCCTGCTCGGCGAGACGAACATATCTATTTGCCGAATGCACATAATCTTCATGCAGACTAGGGTCGCATGGATGCGGCAAGATCTGATCGATGCCGCGCCCCGTCATCACGTCGCCGCAGAGAAAGACGCGAATGACTTGGCGCGGCGCCGGGGAGTCGAATGTGGACCGAGCCGAGGGGCTCATGCTCAATACCCTGCTTTCGATCGCCTTTGACGAAGGCGATCGGATCATTGCGCCGCTGGAACGTCGGGGCTAAGGCTAGCCGACGCGGCAATGTCCAAATATTGTTTGGCCAGGGGCAACCATTTCTTCGGCTTGCGCTGGTCATGCTCCAGAATGTGGACGAGCGATAATCGGGCGCGCAAACAGGCGCGGTAGGTCCGATAGAATGAAACGAGCTCCGGCGACGGCGTGTCGTCGCCTGAACTCTTAACGTAGACACTCAAGAGGACTGGCTCTACCCAGTCCGCCCCCAGACGGCTGCATTCGAGGCCGAGATAGGTGAGCTCATCCACCGGATCGACAAGGCGGAGCCGCCGATTGAACTCCAGGCAGTCAATAATGACCGGCGGTTGGCTGAGGCAGACATGCTCCGGCCTCAGGTCGCCGTGTCCCTCGACGATCCGGCCGCTTTCGGCGCGCGTCTCCAGGAGGCCGCTGCGCAAAGTATCCTCGACAAGACCCAAAAGCCGTTCGATGCGCCCACCATCGAGGTCGAATTGCGGAGCGGTCAGCACGGCTTCGTTCCGGGCGTGCTCTTCAATGAATTGCGCCACATAGGCCGCCGGCGCGAGATCCGCGGGCTGAGCGTGCTTGTAGAAGCCGACGAGCCGCTCAGCGACGGACGCTATTTCCGCGCCGCTGAGAGTGTGGGCGATAATGGCGCTGTCGAGCATGCGATCCCGTGGCAGGCGTCGCATGACGACCAGCCAGTCAACTGGACGCCCTTCCCCGTCTATCGAGAGGCGTCCACTATCGTTCCGAGTCAACGGCGCCACGCCGAGATAGATATCCTGCGCCAGACGACGATTGAGTCGAAGCTCCTCGCGACAGTTCTTCTCACGCGCTTCGATAGACCCGAAGTCGAGGAAGGAATGGCGGACCGGCTTCTTCAACTTATAAACGCGATCTCCCGCCAGAAAGACCCAAGACATATGGGTTTCCTCAACCTCAACCTTCGCCGGCTGAGGGCGGTAGGCCGCTGGGCTCTTGAGGAAACAGACCTTCTCCTCGAGGGAGGTCTCGGGAATATCCGTCACGTTGCGCTCGATCATCTGACTGACTATTTACTCATCATAAATTCGATGCGTAAAGTGTTGACGCAGATCAAGGAGAGGAGTCTTCGGCGCCCTCATGTTGATCCGTGGCTCGTTGGATGGCTGCCGAAGACCGAGCACGTGGGGGAATGACTTGACCACGCTCGCCGTGGCGCCGCCCCATCTCGCGCGCCTTTTCAATCGCCTTGACGCCGCCGATGCGAGCGACCCGCTTTTGAGGCTAGAGCTTGAATTCTGGCGCGACAAGCGTGGAAGCCGGCTCATGCCGACCGCCGCCGATCTTGCTCAGGGACCGGACGAAATTGCGGCCGGTATTTTCGTGTTCCAGCGATCTGACGGGACGAATGAATGGGAAGCGAGTCGGACCGGGCCTGAAGCAGGTCGTCTCCTGGGATTGGCGTCCCAAGAAAAAAGGCTTTCGAAAATGCTCGCGCCGCGCATCACCGCGCGTCTGCGGCGGCTTTTTGAGACGGTCGCTGAAACGGCCGAGCCTTTGGCCGCGGCGTTCGAGCTTCGCGTCAAGCCGGGCCGTCGCCAGTGGATCGAGGTTCTTGCAGCTCCGCTATCGTCGGACGGGCGCCACGTTGACGGCATATACGGCGGCATTGTATCCCACGCTGAGGCAGCGAGCCCGATCGCGAGCTGACGCCACCTCCGGCGCTTCTGGCCGGCCGCTACCCGCTGTGACGGATGTCGATGCCGGCGATCATGAAGGGCTATATCGACACCTTCGCGCGCGGCTTCGCTTCTGAATCGACAAATCAAACTGCGATCAGAAGGTTAGGACCATTCGGCCATCGACCTCAAGACAGCGCGATAATTCGAAACTCATTTGGCGGAGCGCCACACGAAGGCGTTGGAATTGACCTTGCGGTAGAGTTTTTGGATCCGAAGAGATGAGCCTCAGGAGCGCTGGCGTCTTGATGTATAAGCGCATGGATGGGCAGCTTTTTGTACTTCTCGTGCATCCCGGCGGTCCGTTCTGGCGCAATACGGACCTTGGCGCATGGTCGATTCCCAAGGGCGAAGTGGCTGAGAACGAGGATGCCGAAACCGCCGCTCGCCGCGAATTCGCGGAAGAACTAGGCGCCATGCCGGCGGGCGCGCTAAGGCCGCTTGGCAGCGTTCAGCAGAATGCGCGGAAAAAGACCGAAGCCTTCACCATGGAGGCCGATTTCGATGCGACCTGCATCAGCAGCAACTTGTTTGAGATCGAGTGGCCGCCTCGCAGCGGGCGCATGCAGTCCTTTCCGGAAATCGATCGCGCCGCCTGGTTTGCGTTGCCGATGGCCCGCCAGAAGATCCTCCCCGGCCAGCAGATCCTGCTCGATCGTCTCGAAGCGCTTTTTGGGCCCGATGGGGGCGTCAATTGATCCGTTTGGCGCTGCCCATGGCGACCAACTTATGAGCCAGACTCTACTTATTCCGCCATGCCGTATGGAGGCGGCCTACGCAGCCGGCGGAGCATGAGCGACCGAGAGCGTCAAGTTCGTTGATGAAGATGAGGCGCGGTGAGCGCCGCTTTGCGCCGATAGAAGAGGCGGCTTGGGCGGCGCCGGGCGTCAGCTCGGTCGAGGATCGTCTGACTATCGTCTGAAAGGAAGCCCCGCAGGGTCGGGCCGGTGTCCGCGCGCTAGCTCGGCCTTGATGTGAGGCGCGGCTTTTTCGCGGCCTTGCGTAGGCTTGCCGCCGCCCGGTGCGCTGAGTGGTCTTTCGGCGTGCAGTTTACCCTGAACTCGCGGACTGGCATTCAAAGGCATCCCCTACAAGGACATCATCATCCTCAGCTTAATCGGATGACCGTTGACGTCACCCAAGCTTCTCTTTGAGAAAACTGACGGCCCCATCCAACGTCCTGAGCCTTGGATAGTCGATCTCCGGTATCTCGATCTCGAGGCGATGGTGGATCGCAGTTATAAAATTAAGGAAATCAATAGAATCAATATCAAGAGCATCCCGCAGGTCTGCGGCGGGATCAACCGAATTTATATCGATTTCAGGCGCAATGTTTCCGAGTTCCTCCTTTAATGCCGTGCGGATATCGAGATCTTTCATAATTTCTCCGGCTCTTGCAGCAGTTTACCTATTTCGGCCAGGAACAAAGCTCCGCCATGGCCGTCATTGGCCCTGTGATCGCCCGAAAGAGTGATGCTGACGATGGAGCGCGCCGCGACGGCGCCTTCCACGATCCAGGGACGCGGTAAGATCTTCCCAACGCCCACGACGGCTACCTGGGGTGGATAAATCACGCCAAAGAGCGCTTCGACGCCGCGTTCGCCGAGACTTGAAACGGTAATGGTAGATTCGGCAATTTCCGAACTGCGGATGCGACCGGTCCGCATGCGTTGGACTAAATCGTGCGTGCGCGCCATAAGTTCGTCGCACGAGAGCTGGTCGACGTCATGAATCGCCGGCGCCGCCAATCCGCCGCCGCGAATGGCGATCGCCACTCCCACATGGACGCCGGAGGCCGACTCGAATTTTCCATCCCGGTAAAATCCGTTGAAGGCGGGAAAGCGGCGCGCGGCCAAAGCAACGGCCTTCAGAACAGGTGCGGCCATCAACACTCTTTTGTCGGGCGAACGGACCGCATTGACCTGCGCAAGCCACGCCTCGCATCGCGTTACGTCAACCCGATGCTCAAGATAATAATGTGGAATTTCACGCTTCGATCGCGCCATGGCGGAGGCGATCGCCGCCCGCATAGCGTCAAGGTTGAGGCCCGGCGCGGACTTCTTCTCCACCGGCGTCGCTACGGCGGTGAGATGGCGTTCGACGTCTCGAAGAACGATGGCGCCCGCCGGACCGCTGCCGGTGATCGCTGCAAGGTCCAGATCGCGAGTCTGAGCGAACCGCCGCGCCGCAGGTGAGGCGCGAATGCGATCGATCGCCAAAGGGGCCGGCCTTGGGGCCGTCGAAGGCAAAATCAGATGCTGCGCAGCGGGTGCGGCTACAGGAGGCGCCATCGCTGAAGCCGCTTCGGCAGGCTTTGCGTAGATACCGGCTCTGGCTTCCTGCTCCGTACGAATTTTCGCTAGCGCCGTCCCGACTGGCACTTTGGCGCCAAGATCGACCAGAATCTGCTCAACCTCGCCAGTCTCAAAAATTTCGACCTCGATCGCCCCTTTCTGAGTCTCCACTACGGCGACGACTTCGCCGCGTTTGACGCGATCTCCTGGCTTCACCATCCACTCGACGAGCGTTCCGGCCTCCATATCGGCGCCAAGCGAGGGCATGCGAAATTCGGCCACGGCGTCACCTTTCGCGCACAAGCGCGGATTTCACCGCCGCGACAATTTTCGGCGCCTGGGGGATTGCAGCCTGCTCAAGATGGCGCGGATAGGGAATCGGCGCCTCCTCGCTGCAGACGCGGCCTGGCGGCGCATCGAGCTCCCAGAACGCCTGCTCGATGACGCGTGTACAAATTTCCGCCGAAATGCTGCCGCTGCGCCAGCCTTCATCGACTACGATGGCGCGCCGCGTTTTGCTCACCGATGCGATGATCGTCACATCATCCAGCGGCCGCAAGCTGCGCAGATCGATGACTTCCGCCTCGATATTTTCATCCGCGAGCATGCGGGCGGCTTCGAGACACTTCCACAGCGATCCGCCGTAGGTGATGAGAGAGATATCTCGCCCCACGCGGCGCACCGCGGCTTTGTCGATCTCGACCGGGCCGGCATCGGCCGCGAGCTTTCCGCTCATATTGTAAAGCACGATGTTTTCGAAGATCAGCACGGGATCCGGATCCTGAAGGGCCGTCCATAGCATGCCTCGCGCATCCTCGAGCGTTGCCGGCGCGAGCACTTTAATGCCTGGAATGTGGGCGTACCACCCTTCGAGACTGTGCGAGTGCTGAGCGGCGAGCTGACGGCCCGCGCCGGTCGCCATCCTGATCACCAGCGGCACGCCGAATTGATTGCCGGACATATGACGAATGGTAGCGGCGGAGTTGAGAATCTGGTCGAGCGCGAGCAGGCTGAAATTCACGGTCATCAATTCGACAATCGGGCGCATGCCCGCCATTGCGGCGCCGATTCCGGCGCCCGTAAACCCCGACTCCGACAGCGGCGCGTCACGGATTCTCTCCGGTCCGAACTCCGCCTGAAGTCCCTTGGTGACCGCATAACAACCTCCGTAACGGCCAACGTCTTCGCCCATCAGGAAGACGCGCTGATCGCGCGTGAGCGCATCGCGGATCGCAGCGCGCACGGCCTCTCGATAGCTGATCTCGACAGGTTCGGATCGATCTGCGTTTTGTGGCATGAGGCCCGTCGCCAGCCTGTCAGGCTGTCCCTTCCGCATAAGTGAATCGCTTGAGGCGTTCGACCGGCTCCCATGTTCCCGCCTCTGCGAAAGCAATGGCTTCGGCGATTTCGGCGGCGACCTCAGCTTCGATCAGCGCCATATCCTCCGGGTGGATCATGTGATTTGCCTCGAGCCAGCCGCTGAACCGCACGATCGGCCCCTTTTGCCGCCAGGCCTCGACCTCAGTCTTGTCGCGGTAGAGTTGGCTGTCGAACATTGAATGGCCGCGGAACCGGTAGGTGTGGCATTCGAGAAAATACGGCTTTCCTGTTCGCCGCACCGCCTCCACCGCGCGTCGCGCCGCGGCCTCGACCGCGATCACGTCCATGCCATCGATCGCCTCGGCAGCGATCCGATAGCTTGCCGCCTTAAGGTGCAGATCGGTCTCCGATTCGGAGAGCGCCAGCGACGTTCCCATGGCGTAGAGATTATTCTCGCACACGAACAGCACAGGGAGCGTCCAGAGCATCGCTAAATTGAGGCTCTCATGAAACTCGCCTTCCGCGACGGCGCCGTCGCCGAAGAAGCAGGCAGTCACAATGTCCTCCCCGCGCATGTGATCGGCCAGCGCGAGACCGACCGCCATTGGAAGCCCACCCCCGACAATGGCGTTGCCTCCGTAGAAATTAGTCGCCCGGTCGAACAGGTGCATTGAGCCTCCGCGGCCACCGCTACATCCCTCCTGCTTGCCGTACATCTCGGCGAGCGCAGCCTTCATCGACACGCCGCGCACGAGCGCATGGCCATGCTCGCGATAGGTAGAAACAACCCGATCGCGCTTCTCGAGCACGGGAATGACCCCGGCGGCGACGGCCTCCTCTCCATCGTAGAGATGGAGAAAGCCCCTAATCTTCTCCTGCGTATAGAGCTCGGCGCATTTGTCCTCAAACCGGCGGATACGGATCATGTGCTTGAGGAGGTCGAGCTCATGCGCCCGCGACAAACGTGGTTTATCGGTCATTGCTCCTCGCTCTCAAGCGTCGACAGATCGCCCTCCGGCAGCCCCAATTCACGCGCTTTCAAGAGCCGGCGCATGATCTTGCCGCTGCGCGTCTTCGGCAGGTTCTTGCGGAAAGCGATGTCCTTTGGCGCGATCGCGGGACCAAGGCGCTTGCGCGCGTGGCCGAGCAGCTCCTTGCGCAACCCCTCGGTCGGTTCAACCCCTTCCTTCAAGGCGATAAAGGCTTTCACGACCTCCCCCGCAATCTCGTCCGGGATTCCAATCACGCCAGCCTCGGCGACCGCCTCGTGTTCCATGAGGGCGCTTTCCACCTCGAATGGGCCGACGAGATGGCCTGCGCTCTTGAT
Organism: Methylocella tundrae; assembly: GCF_038024855.1. Taxonomy (NCBI): domain Bacteria; kingdom Pseudomonadati; phylum Pseudomonadota; class Alphaproteobacteria; order Hyphomicrobiales; family Beijerinckiaceae; genus Methylocella; species Methylocella tundrae. The sequence goes on along the minus strand of NZ_CP139089.1, from coordinate 3,859,910 downwards.
GACGTCATCGGCCCGGCCAACAAACCAATAATAGCCTTCGTCGTCGCGCATCGCGAGATCGCCGGTTAGGTACCAGCCGCCGGCGAAACATTTGCGGTAACGCTCCTCCTCGTTCAGATAGGCGCGCATCATCGAGGGCCAGCCCGGACGCAGCGCAAGCTCTCCCATGATCATTGGCTTCGCGCTCTCCTGGATCTCCCCGCCTTGCTTCCGTTCGACGATCGAAGCCGTCACACCAGGCAATGGCCTGCCCATCGATCCCGGCTTGACGTCCATGGACCGGTAATTGGCGATCATGATGCCGCCGGTCTCAGTCTGCCACCAATTGTCGTGGAACGGCATCCCGAATGCTTCGAGTCCCCAAACGACAGCCTCAGGGTTGAGCGGTTCGCCGACGCTGGCCATGAAACGCAAGTTCGACAAATCGAACCGCTTAGCGACGCCGGCGCCAGCTTTCATGAGCATGCGGATCGCGGTCGGCGCTGTGTACCAGACATTGATTTTCTGCTTCTCAAGAATTCTGTACCAGCGTTCGGCTTCGAATTCGGCCTGGTCGACGATCAGCGTGGCGCCATTCGTGAGCGGAGAAATGATGCCGTAAGACGTGCCCGTCACCCAGCCGGGATCAGCCGTGCACCAAAAGATGTCGCCGGGATGGAGATCAAGCGCGAGCTTGCCCGTCACATGATGGGCGACGACGGATTGGTGCACGTGCACGGCGCCTTTTGGTCGCCCGGTTGTTCCGCTGGTGAAATGCAGGAGGGCCATGTCCTCGGGGCCCGTCAAAACCGTTTCAAACGAATCCGACGCCGCCGCCATGTCGGCCGCAAGATCGGTCGCGCCCGCGGGCGGATCGTCCAGGCAATCGGTCAGAAAGACATGCCCGAGGCTCGTCAATTCGTGGCGAATAGGCTCGATTTTGCGCCGGTAGAACGTTTCGGAAACGATAAGGGCCTTGGCGGCGCCGATCGTCATGCGCGCTTTGATCGGCTCCGGTCCGAAGGCCGAGAACAGCGGCGAGAACACGCTGCCGTTCTTGAGCGTGCCGAGGGCGGCGATGTAAAGCTCCGGCGTCCGGCCAAGCAGCGAAAAGACCCGCTCGCCTTTCCCCACGCCCCACCGCGCCAAGACATTAGCGAATCGATTGGCCGCAGCCTGGAGATCAGCGTAGGAGAAGTCTTGAACCCGATCGTCGCGGCCAATGCAGCGTAGCGCGAGCTTTCCGCCGCGCCCGGCCAATACATGCCGATCAACCGCCTCATGAGCGATATTAAGACCGCCCTGCGGTAACCCGCCAAGCAGCGTTTGTTCTTGCGACCATGAGAAGGTTGCAACCGAAGTTTCGTAATCCTGAAGGTTGGCGCCCGCAAAGTCCTCTGAACGCTTTCGAATAGCCTTCCATTCCATTGGCTCCTCCAGGCCGGCGTTTTTCTGGTTTTCAGGATACGCTTGAGATAAAGGTCACGATTGACCCTTGGCCAGGAGCTTTTTGGTCAGGCGTGATGGGCCGAGACAGCCTTCGTCGCTCCTGCGAGGCCGCATGCGAAACATCACCGAGGCTGATCATCCCAACCATTCTCTTGTTCGCATCGATGACGGGCAACCGTCTTACCTGCTTGCTTTCCATTATCCGCGCCGCCTCATCCACTGTTTCGCTGTCGCGGCAGTAGATTACGCCGGCAGTCATCACGTCCCCAGCGGTGAGCTTATCGAGATCCTTCCCGCTCATGGCGCCACGCACCGTGATGTCGCGGTCGGTCACCATACCAATGAGCCGATCGTTTTCACCGACAGGAATAGCGCCGATATCAGATTGTTGCATTTTTTTTGCCAGCGCCGTGACGGCTGTGTCCGGAGAAACACCATTGTGCATCATTTTTTTACTTTCATGGCGGACCTCTTTCCACCTGGTCATGGCCGCGTCGCGGCAATGGCCGTCTCGCCCGCTGCCCAGCCTGCCTTGCGGAACGCGCGCAGGGGCATTGCTGATAGTCTCTTCAATGTTCGAGGGCTATGATTCACATCAATCGCTTTATTGGAAATTGCCCTTTTTGCGTCGATGCGCCTAAGCAACCTTGATCTGAGCTTGGTGGATTATGAGCGGTTGGAAATTGATCGGAGTCCGCTAACAGACCACGCGGCCAGAATAGAAGCCAACCTCCTGTCAGGCGCGAGCCTGGCGAGAGTCTAGACGGCGTCGGAGCGGATTTCTCGGATGCACCTACCAAGTCTCATGCGCAGGATTGGAGGTGATAGCGCACATTTGGCAAGTGTGGGGAAAGGCGGTAGCGCTCCTCCGCTACCGCCTTTCCACTATGTCTCGGCCCGCTCACCGTTCGTCTCCATCTGGCGAGTCATGAACCCGGACGGCGCAGCGCGCCGGGCGCGCCAAGGCTCGGAGCCGCGAGCCTCATCCTCGCTACGCCAAACGGTCAATCTCCAGAGGATTGGACGCAGGCGCTGCTGATCCCGGCAATCCCGAAGATCGATTCTTTTCGCTTAAAGCCGCGCTCCCGCAGGCTTGCCAATAGGCGACGTCTGGTTTGTTACGACCGCGGCGGTCCGATTGGCCCGCTGCCGTCAGGCGGCCGGGGGAGACTCATGTTAAATCTCCCTAGATTCATGTTGAAACCATCAATCATGATGCTATATGCGTAATAGCAAATAAACATGGGGCCGCTCTTGATCACTGCCGCCCAGATGCGGGCCGCCCGCGCCCTGCTCGGGATCGACCAGCGCCAGCTTGCCGAGCTCTCCGGCATGTCGCTGCCGACGATCCAGCGCATGGAAGCCAGCGAGGGCAATGTACGGGGCGTGGTGGAGACCCTGACCAAGGTGATCGAGGCGTTCAATCGCGCCGGCGTCGAACTTATCGCGGAAGATGCGGCAAGTTACGGCGGCGGCCGGGGCGTTCGATTCAAGGAGTCGGCGCCGCGCCCGGACTGACTTTTTTTGAAACGCATATGACGGAGACCGCCAGGGCCTGAGCCAGACGATCCCGCGATATTGGATTGGGAGAAAATCGGCATGGCCGCCGGCATTTTGAACCCGAGTTTCGTCGAGCTCTTTACGCCCAAGCTCATCACCGTCCTGCGCGAGCGCTACGGCCTCTCCGATTTGCGCGCCGACGCCGTCGCCGGCCTCACCGTCGCGATCGTCGCCCTGCCTCTGTCGATGGCGATCGCCATTGCTTCGGGCGTGACGCCGGACCGTGGGCTCTATACCGCGATCATCGGCGGATTTTTCGTCTCGGCGCTCGGCGGCAGCCGCTTCCAGATCGGCGGTCCCGCCGGCGCCTTCATCGTTCTCGTGGCGGCGACGGTCGCGGAGCACGGCGTCGACGGTTTGATCCTGGCGACGCTGCTATCCGGGCTGATCCTGGTGGCGATCGGGTTCCTGCGTCTTGGCGCCTTCATCAAATATATCCCCTATCCGGTGACGGTCGGCTTTAGCGCCGGCATCGCGACGATCATTTTCGCGAGCCAGATCAAGGATCTGTTCGGCCTCACCCTGTCGGGGCCAGAACCCGGCCCTCTGCTTGAAAAGCTCAGCACTCTCGGCAAAGCCCTGCCGACGACCAGCCCGTCGGCGGTCGGCGTCGCGGCGGCGACCATCGCCGTCATTCTACTCATCCGGCGCTATCGCCCGCATTGGCCGGGCCTTCTCATCGCCGTGACCATCGCCTCCGCCGCCGGTTTTGCGCTTGGCCTCCCGATCGAGACCATCGGCACGCATTTCGGCGGCATTCCGAGAAGCCTGCCGGCGCCCTATCTGCCCGCGATGTCATACGACAAGATCACCGCCGTGCTCCCGGCCGCATTCTCCTTCGCTCTGCTCGGCAGCATCGAGAGCCTGTTGTCGGCTGTCGTCGCTGACAGCATGTCCGGGCGGCGCCATCGCTCGAACTGTGAACTGGTCGCGCAAGGCGTCGCCAACATGGCGTCGGCGTTGTTTGGCGGGATCTGCGTGACGGGAACCATCGCCCGCACGGCGACCAATGTGCGCGCGGGCGCGCGCGGCCCGATCGCCGGCATGCTCCATTCGCTGTTTCTCCTGATCTTCATGATGGTCGCGGCGCCGCTCGCCTCTTACATCCCGCTCGCGGCCCTTGCCGGCGTCCTCACCATCGTCGCCTGGAACATGGCGGAAAAACACGCCTTTGCGACCCTGCTGCGCGCTTCGCGCGGCGCCGCCATCGTGTTGCTCGCGACATTCCTGTTGACCATCTTCCGTGATCTTGCCACCGGAATCCTGGTGGGCTTCAGCCTCGCATCGCTGATCATATTGCGCCGCATGTCGCAATCGCTGGAAGTCGAAACTCTGGGCCCGATGGACGAGGACCAATCCGATCGCAGCGAGGCGGGCGAGGCCTATGACGCGACGCTGACGACGGACCGCGACATCGTCGCGTTCCGGATCTCGGGCGCCTTCTTCTTCGGGGCGGCCGCCGGCGTCAGCGCCGTTCTCGACGAGATCGCCGAACAGCCGAAAGCCTATGTCATCGACCTCTCGGCCGTGCAGTTTTTCGATTCGACCGCGGCGGTGACGATTGGAGAATTCGCGCGCAAGGCGCGCCGCGCCGGCGCCCTCGTTTATGTTTCGGGCGCGAGCAAAGCCGTGCGCCGCGCTCTGCTGCTGCACAGCGACGGCGTCAGGCGCGTGCATTTCAAGGACGATGTGAAAAGCGCCGTCTCAGCCGCCCGCGCGGCGATTGCGCGGGCGCCCGTTGCACATGAAGGCATGAGCGTTCCATAACGAACCCTCATGCCCATTATCATTGCAACGCCTGATCCGACGCGTTTAGCCAAGGCGCGTCGTGATGGCCTTTGTCTCAAGATAATTCGACAACACGGCCTGTCCCATTTCGCGGCCCCAGCCGGATTGCTTGTAGCCGCCAAAGGGCAGCGCCGCGTCGAAGACGTGGTAGCAGTTGATCCACACCGTTCCCGTGCGCAACCTGTTGGCGATCTGGTGGGCTCTTCCGGTATTGCCTGACCACACGCCGGCGGCGAGGCCGTAGATGGTGTTGTTCGCTTCCGCGATGAGCGCGTCGTCAACTTCGTCGAAGGGAGTGGCGACGAGCACCGGCCCGAAAATTTCCTCCCGCACGACTTTCATGTTCGGTTTGGTGTCGACGAGCACAGTCGGCGGCACGAAGTAGCCAGCCCCGCCAAGACCTTCGCCGCCGCAAAGCGCACGGGCGCCCTCCCGGCGGCCAGACGCCAGATAGCCGGTCACGCGGTCATACTGCACCTTGGAAACCAGGGGACCCATTTCCGTGTCGTCGCTAAGGCCGTGGCCGAGCTTGATCTTGTCGGCCTGCGCGGCGACGCCCTCGACCACCTTGTCGAAAATGTTCCTTTGCACGAACAGACGCGAGCCGGCGTTGCAGCACTGTCCATGATTGAAGAAAATCGCCGCGGTCGCGCCGGCGATCGCAAGTTCGAGATCGGCGTCGCCGAGAATGATATTTGGCGATTTCCCGCCGAGCTCGAGCGAGACTTTCTTGAGGTCGCGGGACGCCGCCTGGACGATCAGCCGGCCAACCTCCGTCGAGCCGGTGAAAGCGACCTTATCGACGTCCGGATGCTCCGCAAGAGCCGCGCCCGCCGTCTCGCCGAAGCCGGGCACGATGTTGACGACGCCGGCCGGAACGCCGGCTTCGAGTATAAGCTCGCCGAGACGGAGGGCGGAGAGAGGGGTTTCCTCGGCCACCTTGAGCACGACCGTGCAGCCCGCCGTCAGCGCCGGCCCGAGTTTCCAGGCCGCCATCAGAAGCGGGAAGTTCCACGGAATGATCTGCCCGACGACGCCGATTGGCTCCATGCGGGTCATTGAGACGAACTCGGCCCCAGGAGCGGCGAGCGCCGAGATCGGGATGGTCTTGCCCTCGATCTTCGTCGCCCAGCCGGACATGTAATGGAACATATCGGCTGCAAGGGTCACGTCTGCCGCCTTGGCGACGGCTTTCGGCTTGCCATTGTCGAGCGCCTCGAGGCTTGCGAGTTCATCGGCGTTCTCAAGAATCAGATCGCCGATCCGATGAATGATGCGGCCCCGCTCGGACGGAGTCATGCGCGACCATGGCCCCGATGCAAAAGCGCGGCGCGCCGCCTTCACCGCGAGGTCGATATCGGCCTTATCGCCTTCCGCGACGCTGGCGATCGGTTCGCCCGTCGCGGGATCAAACACATCGAACGTTTTGCCGGACTGAGCCTTGACCCATTTGCCGTCGATCAGCATCGGACGGGCCGTCGACAGCCATGCCTTGATAGCGGGCGGAACCACCGCCCTGGTCACTGTGATGTTGGCGCGGACGTTCATGCATGTTTCTCCCTTTTTGCTCACGGCGATGACGCCGCGGGTGAGCACAGCGGAGGCGGCTTCTGGAACGGGCCGCCGGTGTATGCGAACGGGGCGAAGGTATATGCCGCGAAAGGGCGGCCTCAAAGCGTAGCAGGAGGGGTGACGCATCAACTGCGCGCGATGTCGGCGCCCGCCCTCGGCAAGGGCGGAAAATCGGTGGGGCGCGCAATCAGGCGGAGCCTGAGCCGGAGGAATTTCACAACCTCTCCGGACGCGGAGGGGGGTGCGGCTTCAACGGAACCTGTCTATAATGGCGCGATGATCAGACCATCTTGCGATCGTCGATCGAGAACGTCCCGGCTCGGCCTTCTCCGGCTTCATGCGCTGGCGCTCACGATCGTCGCGCTCCTCCTGCCCTGCGTCGGCGCGTCGCCCGCCCATGCGCAGGCAGATCCGTTCGCCTGGTTCACGCATTTGTTTCAGCCCGCCCCGCCGCCGAGCCGCGTGATCAAGCCAAGGCCTGAATTTCATCGCGCCGCGCCAAGACGCGCCTCGGAGCGGACAAGGCCCAGTGGTCGGCGCGACGAGCGACCGGCCGACAGCGCCACGGCGAAACCTGCGGCGCCGGCCGTCGCGCCGACCTATTTCGTCGCCGTGCTCGGCGACAGCCTCGGGCAAATGCTTGAGCAGGGCCTGACGGAAGCCTTCGCGGATCGGCCAGAGGTCGCGATCCTGCGCAAGGCAAAAGAAAACAGCGGGCTCGTGCGCGACGATTTCTATGATTGGACGAAGGCCGCGCAGGACCTTCTTGCGAGCGGCGAAAAGATCAATTTCGCCGTCATGATGATTGGCAGCAACGACCGTCAGACCCTGCGGGACGGCAAGGGCGGCGCGTTCGAGCCGCGTTCGCCGCAATGGGTCGAGGCTTATGCGCATCGCATCGAAACGATCGCTTCAATGTTCCGCGACAAGAAAATTCCGCTGGTCTGGGTGGGACTGCCCGTCCTGAAAAGCGAGCGTCTGTCCGCCGACGCCTCCGCCTTCAACGACCTTTATCGCGAATACGCCAGCAAGGCCGGAGCGACCTATGTCGACGTTTGGGAAGCCTTCGCCAATGACGCCGGCGAATACAGCGCCATGGGGCCGGATCTCAACGGACAGATCGTGAAGCTGCGGGCGGCCGACGGCATCCATTTCACCAAGGCTGGCGCTCGCAAGCTGGCGCATTTCGTCGAGCCGGATATCCGCCGCAATCTCGACGAGACGGCGCCGCCAAACCCTGAAAGTCCGGCGATCTCGGCTCCCGCGGAGGCGAGCCTGCCGCCCGCGGACGCGTCTCCAAACGGCGCGCCGGGGGCGTCTTCGAGCGAACCGGCCGGCGCGCCCGCGCCGCCTCCCCCGCCAAAACCCATCGCCGGCCCGGTGCTGCCGCTGACGGGACCCGTGCGCGCGCCAGGCGGCGAACTCGCCTCTCGCGCGGCGAGCCCACAGGCGCCCGCGAGGCAGACTCTGCGGCAAGAGCAGCAAACCGATCCGAAGCCAGGGCGCGCCGACGATTTCAGCTGGCCGAGGCCGTGAGCTAAATCGGCGGCGCGGATGTCGCCGCATTCGTCGAAACGACGTCGATTTGATGGCTGGAATGCGAAATCTTTGCCATTGATCTGGAACAAACCGCACAGCTTGGGCGTTGGATTGGCAGTCTTATGTCCTCGATGCTGTTGGACGGGGGTTTTTGGCAATGGTCATGATAAAGAACGTTCTTTTTTCCGCGGCCGCAGCCGCCGTGCTGATGGCGACGGGCGCGCAGGCTTTTGACTCTGGGTCCTCCTCCAGCCTCGTGCGGGGACAGGGGCAGCCGGCGGCGCAGACGCAGCAAGCCAGTCTTCCAACCGAGCTCAACCGCGAGGTCGCGCCGACGCGCGCGCTGGTGCCAGATCCAACCGAGGAAAAGCCCGGCACGATCACGATCGACACCAAGAATCGCTATCTTTATCTCTCGCTCGAAGGCGGTCAGGCGATGCGCTATGACGTCGGCGTCGGCCGCGATGGCTTTGGCTGGCAAGGACGCGCCTATATCGGACGCCGCGCCGAATGGCCGACGTGGACGCCGCCCGCCGCCATGCTGAAGCGCCGCCCCGAGCTGCCGAGAACGATGGTTGGCGGCATCGCCAATCCCCTCGGCGCGCGCGCGATGTATCTTTACAATGGCCACGGCGACACGATGTATCGCATCCACGGCACCAACGAGCCGGATACGATCGGCCAGGCGGTCTCGTCGGGCTGCATCCGGCTGCTCAACGACGACGTCGTCGACCTTTACGAGCGCGTCAAAGTCGGCGCTCCGGTCGTCGTTCTCTGAACAACCCACATTACCTGAGCGCAGCGGCCCTCCTGGCCGCTGTTAGCTTGCCGGACGCGCGCTTTGAGGCGTGAAAAACGCGGTCATTTCGCCGCATCTAAGGCGAGCGTCACATGAATGATATCGTCTTCGCGACGCAGCCTCACCGGCGCGTCGGCATGGCGGAAGACGGCGAGCATCGGCTGGTTGTCAGCCAGCACATCGGCTTCCAGCCGCGCGACGCCTTTTTGCCGCGCAATCTCAATGAGCCGCCGCAAGAGGTCGCTCGCGAGGCCAAGCCCCTGATATTCCTCTTCCACCGTAAAGGCGAGGTCGGCGCTATTCAGCGGATGGGCCGGATCGATCGCGAAGTAACTCGCTCCGCCGATAACCATCTCGTCTTCGCCTTTGCCGGTCGTGACCAGCAAAGCGACATCGCGATCAAAGTCGACCCCCGTTATATGGGAGAGTTCGGCGTCGCTGACGTCGCTCTTGTGCCCGAAGAACCGGCTATAGACCGTATCGGGACTAAGACCCTTGAATGCCTTGTGAATTTTAGGCCCGTCGTCAGGGCGGACCGCCCGGACGGCGACGATCGTTCCATCCTTCAGGGTCCTTTCGGCGAGATAGTTTCGTAGCTGCTCCACGCTCATCCTCCAGCGCGCCGCGCCCCGGCGACCGGGACGGCGCAGGTCCCATCACGGCGACGCGGAACCATCGAATTTTCTCCTCGGCCGCGTCTTAGCCTCATGCGTCGTCGCGCGCCGACGCTGATGCGAGACTTGTCGCAAAGGGATCGACGCCTTTGAGCGAACCTGGAACAAAGGCGTCGAACGCCGCCCAGAACTGTTCGCGTATGGCGTCCCTTTCGAGCATGATCTCGTGTTGCGCGTGGCGCAGCGTAATGCAGCGGCCGGCCTTCAACCGGCTGGCGAATGCTTCCGTCGCCCGCGTGTCGACAACGGCGTCCGCGCCGGCGCCGATGATCAGGACCGGCGTCAAAACCCGGCGGGGATATTCCGCGTCCCTGAAACGCCCCATCAGGCGAAACGCCGCATTGGCCCAACCGATCGTCGGGGCGCCAATTGCAATCTCCGGCCAGGCCGCGACGACCGATGCGACACGGCCGAAGCGAAGATGGTCCGAGGTCAGGACATTTCCGCTAAAGGATCGCGCCAGATACGGCGTTGCGCCGCCCGCCCCCGGCGCGAAAGCGCGGCCAAGGCCGAGCCCGGCAAGGCCGCGCGCAAGCCCATGTGCAAGTCGGGCGAAGCGAAGCTGATAGAGATCGATCATCGGAGCGGTGAGCACAATGCGCTCGAAGGCCGAGCGCCCGGCGCGCGCCTGATCGAGCAGAATGGCGCCGGCCATCGAATGGCCGAGCGCAAAAAACGGCAGCCGTCCGAACGGTTCGAGGATTTCGCTACGCAAGGCTTCGAGATCATGTTGATAAGCGGAAAAATGCCCGACATGGCCCTTCCCGGGGTGCGAAGTCAGGCGATCCGAGCCGCCTTGCCCGCGCCAGTCCATGACGACGACGTCGAAGTTCCGGGCGAGCAATTCCGCGACGACCTCAGCATATTTTTCGATGAATTCGGCCCGGCCGGGAAGGATCGTCACGGTGCCGGCGCATGTCTCGCCGCAACTCCACCGCGCGACGCGCAGAGCGATACCGTCCTTCGTCCGGATCCGGGACACGACGGCGCCAGGCGGGATGGGGTTCGCCTCGGTGATGCAAAGGTTCATCGTCCAATCCGTGTCAATCTTCGCAATTGGCTGAAGCCAGGCATCATTTCCGAAAAGCAGATGCCGGTTCCGCGAATGAAAATAATGCGAAATCAAAGAGTCCCAGGCAAGATTGAGTTGGCGCGCCAACGCAATCCGGCTTCGGTGAGCGCGCGCTCCCCGCCAATTTTTGAAGCAAGGCTTCGTCCCTCTTGCAACGGGCAGCCCATTTCTTACATCATTTTTGCGCGGGCCGCTTACGGACGCGCAAAGCCGGCCAGGTTTGGAGCAAGAAACTCCACGGTGGCCGCCTTGAGAACGTGTCGCTTCAATTCAAGGAGGATATGCAGATGCGCCAGTTTGATCTTTCTCCCCTTTATCGCTCGACGATTGGGTTCGACCGCCTGTTCAACATGATCGACCAGGCCGCCGGCTATGACGCCGCGCCGAGCTACCCGCCCTATGACATCGAACGCACGGGCGAAGATTCCTATCGGATTTCCATCGCCGTCGCGGGCTTTGCCGAAAAGGATCTCTCGGTCGAGACCCGGGATAATACTCTGAGCGTTCGCGGCGCGCGTGGCGCGCAGGCTGAAGGGGAAGCTCCCAAGGCCGAGGTGCTCTATCGCGGCATTGCGTCCCGCTCCTTCGAGCGCCGGTTCCAGCTCGCGGAGCATGTTCACGTAACCAACGCCAGCCTCGAAAACGGCCTGCTTCACATCGACCTGCTGCGGGAAGTTCCGGAAGCGCGCAAACCGCGTCAAATCCCGATCGGCGCGGCCAAGGCGGAAGCCGGCCCTCAGATCGTCTCAGCGCAGCAAGCCGCCTGATTTCCGCAAGATTGGAGTCAATCGGGCTGGAGGAAGATTGAATTCAGCCGAACCGAAGCTGGATCAGCTCTCTGTTCCGAAAGAAGAGTTCCCGCCGGGAGCGATTCGAGGCGCCTCATTCGAGGCGCCTTTTTTTTTTTGGATTCAAAGCTCAGCCTCCTGCGAGTGCGATCAGCTTTTCGACATCCGACGCCGAGGTTGCAAAGGACGTCACCAGCCGGACGAAGACTTCGTCTTCCGCGCGCTGCTCGCCGAAATCGCGCATGGTCCAGTCATAATAGCGAACGCCCGCCGCTCGCAGGGCCGCGTCGGTCTTCCCCGGCAGAAATGCAAAGACCTCATTCGCCTGCCTCGGCCAGGGCAGTCGCGCGCCTGGCGCCCTGGCGAGACCCGCCGCCAGACGGGCCGCATGCTCATTGGCTGTGCGGGCGTTGACGAGCCAATGGCCATCCTCGAGATAAGCCGCCATCTGCGCGCCGAGAAAACGCCCCTTCGAGACCGTATGGCCGCTCCGTTTGCGCTGAAAGGGCAGCGTGTGCGCCTTGGCTGGATCGAAAACGAGCACCGCCTCGCAGGCCAGCGCGCCGTTCTTCGTCGCCCCGAAGGAAAGCACGTCGATCCCGGCTTTCCAGCTCATTTCAGCAGGCGCGCAGTCAAGAGTCGTCAATGCGTTGGCGAAACGCGCGCCATCCATGTGCACGCCAAGGCCGGCTGCATGCGCGATCGCCGAAAGCTCGCCCAGCTCGCCGCAGCTATAGACGGCGCCGCACTCTGTCGCCTGAGACAGCGACAAAGCCGCGGGCTGGACCTGTTTCACGAGTCCGCGCGGAAAGGCTTTGAGAGCCGCCGAGAGATCCTTCGCCGCGATCTTGCCCGCGCGTCCCTTGACGCCGATCAGCTTCGCGCCTCCCGTGAACATTTCCGGCGCGCCGCATTCATCCTCCATGACATGCGCCGTCTCGTGACAGAAGACGGCTCCCCAGGGCGGGCAAAGAGCGCCGAGCGCGAGCGCGTTCGCGGCGGTGCCCGTCGCAACGAGAAAGACGGCGACATCGGTTTCGAAGACGGCGCTCAGGAGGGCGACGGCTTTGGCCGTGAACGGATCCGCGCCATAAGCGGGAGAGGCCCCCTGATTCGCCGCCATCATCGCGTTGAAGATCGGCTGACTGACGCCGGCGGCATTGTCGCTCGTAAAATCCATTGGGCCTCATAATTCTGGCAAGACGGCTCGCCGACCAACAGCAGAACGCTGCGGCGGTTATCGGTCAAGCTGGCGCGGCGTCGCGGGCGCAAGTTATGGCATCCAATTTGCTAAGATTGGCCAGGATTTGAGAAAATCAAACTCTATTGCGCCGCCATACTGAGGAAACGACGCCCATCGCGGCGCAGCCCTCTTGTTAACGCCGATCAAATGACCTATTTTCCCATTCCGGATAGGACAGTGATACTGACGTGTTTCCGCTATCCGCGGCGCGCCGGCCTGGCCATGTTCTCCATGGAAACATCTCCGTCTGGCGGCTCGGCGCAGGCTGAGCATTCTTCTCGCCTGCTTCCGGTCTTGTCGCGGACGCACGCTCGTTGAGGGTCGAAATAATAAGGGCTATCGTCCGCGGGCGATGCGACAGCGGCGAAAGACCGCGCGAGAGGAACCATGCGCGCCAAAGAGACCATGACCGAGGGCGATCCAATGCCGAAGCGATGCTGCGCGCTGACAGTTCAACCGGCTGCTCGCTGTTTCGCCGACGCCGGCCCGCTTCGCGAAGGGCCGTCGGCGGGCGCTTCACAATTCCTGAGAGAGGTAAGATATGACCGATTCCATTGACCCGGCCGCCTCCCGTCACTCCTCTCTCGCGTCGAGCGGCCTTGCTACGAGCGCTGTGGCCTTGAGCGCGCGCGATCCGGGACTGCCGCCAGAGCAAGGTCTTTATTCGCCCATGCGAGAGCACGACGCCTGCGGCGTTGGTTTCGTCGCGAATATGAATAACCGGAAGTCGCACGAGATCATTGAGATGGGACTTCAGATCCTGCTCAACATCGATCATCGCGGCGCGGTCGGGGCCGACCCCAAGGCCGGCGACGGCTGCGGCATGCTGGTGCAGATTCCGCACGAATTCTTCGCGGGGAAAGCGCGCGAGCTCGGGTTCGAACTGCCCGCGCCCGGCGAATACGCCATCGGCGCGCTATTTCTTCCGCGCGATCCCGAAGGGCGCAAAATCGTCGAGACCATCATCGAGAAAGTGATCGCCGATGAGGGCCAGATTTTTCTCGGCTGGCGCGACACGCCAATCGATTCTTCGGACCTCGGCGAGAGCGTCAAGCCGACCGAGCCGGTGAGCCGGCAGATTTTCATCCAGCGGGGCCCTCACGTCGAAGACCAGACAGCCTTCGAGAGGCGGCTTTTCATCCTGCGCAAAGTCATCTCGAATACCGTGCATGAGCTCGGCGACCCGCGGGTCTCGGGCTTTTATCCGGTTTCGCTGTCGTCGCGGACCGTAGTCTATAAGGGATTGCTGCTGGCCGGACAGCTCGGCCATTATTACAAGGATCTCGCCGACCCAAGCTTCGTCTCGGCGCTCGCATTGGTGCATCAGCGCTTTTCGACCAACACCTTCCCGACCTGGTCGCTGTCGCATCCCTACCGGATGGTCGCCCACAATGGCGAGATCAACACCCTGCGCGGCAACGTCAACTGGATGGCCGCGCGCCAGGCCTCGGTCGCGTCCGGCCTATTCGGCAATGACATTTCAAAGCTCTGGCCGATTTCCTATGAGGGCCAGTCCGATACGGCCTGTTTCGATAATGCGCTCGAATTCCTCGTGCAGGGGGGCTATTCGCTCGCCCATGCGATGATGATGCTGATTCCGGAAGCCTGGACCGGCAATCCTCTGATGAACGAGGCGCGGCGCGCCTTTTACGAATATCACGCCACCATGATGGAGCCGTGGGACGGCCCCGCCGCCGTCGCCTTCACGGACGGGCGGCAGATCGGCGCGACGCTCGATCGCAACGGCCTGCGGCCGGCGCGCTACATCGTCACCGACGACGGGCTGGTGGTGCTCGCCTCGGAAGTCGGCGTGCTGCCGATCCCGGAAGAGCGCATTATCGCCAAATGGCGCCTGCAGCCCGGCAAGATGCTGCTCGTCGATCTCGAGCAGGGCCGCATCATCTCCGATGACGAGATGAAAAATGCGCTTGCGACGTCGCATCCTTATGCCGAATGGCTGAAGAATACGCAGATCTTCCTCGAAGACCTCGCCCATGTCGAGCCGCGCTCGACCCGCACCGACGTGTCTTTGCTCGACCGTCAGCAGGCGTTCGGCTACACGCAGGAGGATCTCGCAATCCTGATGGCGCCGATGGCGGCGACCGGCCAGGAGGCCGTCGGTTCGATGGGGACGGACACGCCGATCTCGGCGCTGTCTTCAGGCTCAAAGCCGCTCTACACCTATTTCAAGCAGAATTTTGCCCAGGTGACCAACCCGCCGATCGATCCAATCCGCGAGGAGCTGGTGATGAGCCTCGTCTCCTTCATCGGGCCGCGGCCGAACATTCTGGATCATGAGGGCAATTCGAAGCTGAAGCGGCTCGAAGTCCGCCAGCCGATTCTGACCAACAGCGATCTCGAGAAGATCCGCTCGATCGGCCATTTGGAGGAAGCCTTCGACACCAAGACGCTGGACATCACCTATAAGGCGGAAGCGGGCGCCGATGGCATGGGCGAAGCTCTGGCGCGCCTTGGCGATCGCGCCGATCAGGCGGTGAAAAGCGGCTTCAACATCATCATTCTGTCCGATCGCCTCGCCGGCCCCGACCGCATTCCGATCCCGGCTCTGCTCGCGACCGCCGCCGTGCATCATCATCTGATTCGCAAGGGACTTCGCACGTCGGTCGGCCTCGTCGTCGAGACAGGCGAAGCGCGAGAGGTGCATCATTTCGCGCTGCTCGCAGGCTATGGCGCGGAGGCGATCAATCCCTATCTCGCCTTCGAGACGATCGCCGCCATGGCGGACGAGTTCCCGGAAGAAGTCGATGGTTATGAGGCGTGCAAGCGCTTCATCAAATCGATCGACAAGGGCTTGCTCAAAGTCATGTCGAAGATGGGCATTTCGACCTACCAGTCCTATTGCGGCGCGCAGATCTTCGACGCGGTCGGCCTCGCCGATGATTTCGTGGCGAAATATTTCACCGGCACGGCGACGCAGATCGGCGGCGTCGGCCTCGCCGAGATCGCGCAGGAAACGGTGCGCCGGCACAAGGATGCGTTCGGCGATTCGCCCGTCTATCGCAACGCGCTGAGCGTTGGCGGCGATTACGCCTACCGCATTCGCGGCGAGGCGCATTCCTGGTCGCCGCAATCGGTGACGCTGCTGCAGCATGCTGTGCGCGGCAACAACCCCGAGACCTACAAAGCCTATGCCGCGCTTCTGAACGACGAGAGCGAACAGCCTCTGACCATCCGGTCTTTGTTCCGCATCAAATCGGCGGAGGAAGACGGCCGCTCGCCCGTGCCGATCGAGGAGGTCGAATCCGCCGCGACGATCGTGCGGCGCTTCGCCACCGGCGCCATGTCCTATGGCTCGATTTCGCGCGAGGCTCACACCACGCTGGCGATCGCCATGAACCGCATCGGCGGCAAGTCGAACACCGGCGAAGGCGGCGAGGAATCCGATCGCTACAAGCCGCTGCCCAATGGCGATTCCATGCGCTCCGCCATCAAGCAGGTGGCCTCCGGACGGTTCGGCGTCACCACCGAATATCTCATCAACGCCGACATGATTCAGATCAAGATGGCGCAGGGCGCAAAACCCGGCGAAGGCGGACAATTGCCCGGCCACAAGGTCGACGCGGTGATCGCCAAGGTGCGCCATTCTACGCAGGGCGTCGGACTGATTTCACCGCCGCCCCATCACGACATCTATTCGATCGAGGATCTGGCGCAGCTCATCTCGGATCTGAAAAACGTCAATCCGCAGGCGCTCGTCTCGGTCAAGCTCGTGTCGGAGGTCGGCGTCGGCACGGTCGCCGCCGGCGTCTCGAAGGCGCGGGCGGATCATGTCACAATCTCCGGCTTCGAGGGCGGCACGGGCGCCTCGCCCCTGACCTCGATCAAACACGCCGGCAGCCCGTGGGAGATCGGCCTCGCCGAAACGCAGCAGACGCTCGTCCTCAACCGGCTGCGCTCGCGCATTGCGGTGCAGGTCGACGGGGGCCTGCGCACCGGCCGGGACGTCATCATCGGCGCTCTGCTCGGCGCCGATGAATTCGGCTTCGCCACCGCGCCGCTCATCGCCGCCGGCTGCATCATGATGCGCAAATGCCATCTGAACACGTGCCCGGTCGGCGTCGCGACGCAGGATCCGGTGCTGCGCAGACGCTTCGTCGGCCTGCCCGAACATGTCATCAATTTCTTCTTCTTCGTCGCCGAGGAAGTGCGCGGATTGATGGCGCAGATGGGCTATCGCAGCTTCGATGAGATGATCGGTCAGATGCAAATGCTCGACAGGCAAAAGGCGATCGCCCACTGGAAGGCGCGCGGGCTCGATTTCTCGAAGCTCTTCCATAAGCCGCAGCCGGCGCCAAACCAGACGATCTATCATTCGATCACGCAGAACCACGGGCTCGACAAGGCGCTCGACCGCAAGCTGATCGAGCAGGCCAAGCCCGCGCTCGAGACGCGCGCGAAAGTCGTCATCGAAACGCCGATCCACAACACCGACCGCACCACCGGCGGCATGTTGTCGGGCGAGATCGCGAAGCGATACGGCCATGCGGGGCTGCCGCGCGACACGATCCATATCCTCGCCAAGGGAACCGCGGGACAAAGCTTCGGCGCCTGGCTGGCGGCGGGCGTCACGCTTGAACTCGAAGGTCAGGCGAACGACTATGTCGGCAAGGGATTGTCCGGCGGCCGGATCGTCATTCGTCCGCCGGCGGGTTCACGCATCGCTGCGACGGATGCCATTATCGTCGGCAACACGGCCCTCTATGGCGCAATCGCGGGAGAGAGCTATTTCAGCGGCGTCGCGGGCGAGCGCTTCGCGGTGCGCAATTCCGGCGCGGTGGCGGTTGTTGAGGGCGTCGGCGATCACGGCTGCGAATATATGACGGGCGGCATTGTCGTCGTCATCGGCCAGACGGGACGCAATTTCGCGGCCGGCATGTCGGGCGGCATCGCCTATGTGCTCGACGAGGAAGGCACATTTGCCGAGCGCTGCAACCTTGCAATGGTCGAACTGCAGCCTGTCGCCGATGAAGAAGAAGTGATGCAAAACAGCTATCACCAGGGCGGCGATCTCGACGCCCACGGCCGCGTCGACGTGATGAGCGACATGACCCGCTATGACGCCGAGCGTCTCCATCAGCTGATCTCGCAACATGCCGCCAACACCGGTTCGGAGCGGGCCAAGCTGATCCTCGACCATTGGGACGAGTACAAAAACAAATTCCGCAAAGTGATGCCGGTGGAATATCGCCGCGCCATCGAAGAAATGAAATTGGAGCAGGGTCAGGCGCTTCTCGCGACGGTTGGAATCTAGGGAAAACAGGCGCGCTTCATCGGCCGTTTTCCGGCTTGACACAGGCGCAAATCCTGCATGTTCATCAGCTCGCGTTTGGGCCTTGCGGGGTTGAACGCAGGCTGAAGCGTGACCATCGCGAGTTGCGGGCGACAACGTCCGGCAGAGAGGCTTTTATGGGCAAGGTGACAGGATTCTTGGAAATCGACCGGCGCGACCGGCGCTATGCGCCCGCTTCCGACCGAATTCGCCACTATAAGGAGTTCGTGATCCCGCTGTCCGAAGAGGCGACGAAGGATCAGGCGGCCCGCTGCATGAATTGCGGCATCCCTTATTGTCATACCGGCTGCCCAGTCAACAATCAGATCCCGGACTGGAACGATCTCGTCTATCGTTCCGATTGGGAGGAAGCTTCCCGTAACCTCCACTCCACAAATAATTTTCCCGAGTTTACCGGCCGCGTCTGCCCCGCGCCTTGCGAAGCCTCATGCACTCTGAACCTCGCCGATACCCCGGTGACGATCAAGACGATCGAATGCGCCATCGTCGATCGCGCTTGGGCCAACGGCTGGCTGCCGCCTGAAATTTCTTCCGTCCGGACTGGCAAGAAAATCGCCGTCGTCGGCTCCGGTCCCGCCGGCCTCGCCTGCGCCCAGCAACTCGCAAGGGTTGGACATGAGGTGCATGTTTTCGAGAAGAACGCCAAGCCGGGCGGCCTGCTGCGCTATGGCATTCCCGATTTCAAGATGGAGAAGCATCTGATCGACCGCCGCGTCGATCAGATGCAGGCGGAAGGCGTCGAGTTCCGCGTCAACGTCAATGTCGGCGTCGACATCGAGGCCTCGGCCCTGCTCAATGACTATGACGCCATCGTTCTCTCGGGCGGCGCCGAAAAGCCGCGCGATCTTCCGATCCCGGGCCGCGATCTCTCCGGCGTGCATTTCGCGATGGACTTTCTGCCGCAGCAAAATCGCCGCGTCAGCAGGGAGCCCGTCCAGAGCAATGAGCCGATCCTCGCGGCGGCGAAACATGTCGTCGTCATTGGCGGCGGCGATACAGGCTCGGACTGCATCGGGACTTCGATCCGTCAAGGTGCGCTGTCGGTAACGCAACTCGAAATCATGCCGATTCCCCCTGACAAGGAAAACAAGCTGCTGACCTGGCCCAACTGGCCCTTGAAGCTGCGCACCTCCTCCTCACAGGAAGAGGGCGCAAAACGCGAGTTTTCCGTGCTCACCAAAGCCATTCATGGCGAAGACGGCGTCGTCAAGAAGATCATCTGCGTCCACGTCGACGAGAAGCTGAAGGAAATCCCGGACAGCACGTTCGAGATCAGGGCCGATCTCGTGCTGCTTGCCATGGGCTTTGTTTCGCCTCTGCAGGACGGGCTTCTGAACAGCCTTGGCGTCAAGCTCGACCCACGCGGCAACGTGGCGGCGGACCAGATCGCCTACAAAACCTCCTTGCCAAAGGTCTTCGCCTGCGGCGACATGCGGCGCGGCCAATCGCTGGTGGTCTGGGCAATCCGCGAAGGACGCCAGGCGGCGCAGTCAGTCGACACATTCCTGATGGGCTCGAGCGTTCTGCCAAGGTAAGCCGCAACTCGCCAAGCATGATCGACGGAATTGGTCATCATGCTCGCTCAGCATGGGCTGGCATTGACAGACTGGCGCGGCGGCGACGGGGGGCGGCCGTAACACGCGCGCGTGTTGACGGCTCACCCACCCCGGCTCAGCTCATTCTACGACCACTCGCGTGCCGACGCCAACGCGCTGATAGAGATCAATGACGTCGGCGTTCATCATGCGGATGCAACCGGATGACACGGCCTTGCCGATTGTGTCCGGTTCATTGGTGCCATGGATGCGGAACAGCGTGTCCTTGTTCCCCTGAAACAGATAAAGCGCCCGCGCGCCGAGCGGATTTTCAAGGCCGCCGTCCATCGATTCAGGAAGGTCCGGCCGGCGCTGCAGCATTTCCTTTGGCGGAGTCCAGCGTGGCCATTCCGCCTTGCGGCCGACCCTCGCGCTGCCTTTCCATTCAAATCCCTGACGCCCGACTCCGATGCCATATTCGATCGCCTGCCCGTTCGGCCGGATCAGATAGAGATGGCGGCTGTGCGTATCGATGACGATCGTGCCAGGCGGTTGATTCGTCGGATTTTGGACCAGCATCGCCGTTCTTTGCGCGGCATTGACGCCGAGTTCGAGACCTTGCCGATCCTCGGAGCCGCCATATCCGGGCCTGTAGGCTTCGCCGCGCGGCTCGGAGTCGGGATAGGCGCCGCCATATGGTGGGTTTGGGCCGCCATAAGCGTAAGGGGCGTAAGGCCGCGCTCCCGGCGGCAGAGGATAATCCGGATAGGCCGGCAGGGGGGCCGGCGGGTAATAGGGATAGGGCTGATAGCCGGAATAGCTTCGCCACTGCGCCAGCGCAGGCTGAGGCGCTGAAGCGGTCGCGGCCGCCAACAGGACCGCCCCGGCCACGAGATGAAAAATCAATCTTGCTGTCCGCATCATGAAACTCAAGTTTGTTCAATGCGCGCGAGAATGACACGCGATGCGGCGGAAGAAAATGGCAAAAAGCCAGGCCGCGGTCACGATAGATGTCATGATCAATCAAACTGTTGCGAAGCTTTCGCCGCCTCGGCGCGAACGGTGAGAGCCGGCGTTTTGCCGGTTCGCCCATCCAGTCAAAGACGCGGACGCAACCGCGCGCCAGTCATGAAAAAGAGCGCATGACCCCTGCGATCATGCGCTCTTTCTCATTGTCGTCTCATCGCCGTCGCCCTTGTCAGACGCACGCCGTGAGCTTGACTGCTCAGTCCTGGGCCGCCGGAACAGCGGCTGGCAGCAGCGGGGTCGGCGCGGCCTCTCGCGATGTCTCGCCTTTTTGCGCCAGAATCAGCTCGTCGCGCATCGCCGCCACGCGCCGCAATTTGGCCATCGCCGCGCCGGTGCCCGCCGGGATCAGGCGACCGACGATGACGTTCTCCTTCAAGCCTTCGAGCGTGTCGGCCTTGCCGTTGACGGCGGCTTCGGTCAGCACGCGGGTCGTCTCCTGGAAGGAAGCGGCGGAGATGAACGAACGCGTCTGCAACGAGGCCTTGGTGATGCCGAGCAGAACCGGCGTGCCTGTTGCTGGCTTGCCGCCCTGTTCGAGCGCCTTGGCGTTGGCTTCCTCGAGTTCGACCTGATCGACCTGCTCATTTGCGAGAAAATCGGTGTCGCCGGGATCGACGATGTCAACCTTCTGCAACATTTGCCTGACGATCACTTCGATGTGCTTGTCGTTAATGGCGACGCCCTGCAGACGATAGACTTCCTGAATCTCGTTCACGAGATAAGCCGCGAGCTCCTCGACTCCCTTGATCGCCAGAATGTCGTGCGGCGCCGGATTGCCGTCGACGATGTAATCCCCCTTCTCCACGACGTCTCCGTCCTGAAGATGGATGTGTTTGCCTTTCGGGATCAGATATTCGATCGGCTCGGCGTCTTCCTCGTTCGGGATGATCGAGATGCGGGTCTTGTTCTTATAGTCGCGTCCGAACTGAACCGTGCCTGAGGCCTCGGCGATGATCGCATGATCCTTCGGCCGGCGCGCCTCGAACAATTCGGCGACGCGTGGCAGACCGCCGGTGATGTCGCGCGTCTTGGCTGACTCCATCGAGATGCGCGCGATGATGTCGCCGGCGCGTACAACGCCACCCGGATCAACGCCGATGATCGATTCGACCGGCAGCGTGTAGCGGGCGTCGCCGCCACGCTGCAGTTTGCTGATCTTGCCGTCGGCCGCCTTGATCACAATTGCGGGCTTCAACGTGGCGGAACGCTGGTTGAGGCGCCAGTCAATGACCATGCGCTTTGCAATGCCGGTCGCCTCGTCGACGGTCTCCGTCATGGAGGCTCCTTCGACAAGATCCTCGAATCCGATGAAGCCGTCGACCTCGGTCAGGATCGGCCGCGTATAGGGATCCCATTCGGCGATGCGCTGGCCGCGTTTGATCTGATCGCCCTCATCGACTTTCATCCGCGCGCCATACTGCACGCGGTGAACGGCGCGCTCCGTACCGTCGGAGCCCTCGATCACAACCGCGACATTGCGCGCCATGACCATCAGATCGCCATCGGTGTTGCGCGCCAGATGACGGTTGCGGATGCGCACGATCCCATCGAAATTGCTCTCGATGAAGGACTGATCCGCGATCTGCGCCGCGCCGCCGATGTGGAAGGTGCGCATCGTCAGCTGGGTGCCCGGCTCGCCGATGGATTGCGCCGCGATGACGCCCACTGCCTCGCCCATGTTGACAGGCGTGCCGCGCGCAAGATCGCGGCCATAGCATGTGCCGCAAACGCCGTTTTTCGCCTCGCAGGTCAGCACCGAACGAATCTTCACTTCCTGGATGCCGGCCGCATTGATGTGGTCGATATGCCATTCCTGAATCATCTCGCCGGTGGCGACAATGATATTGCCTTCAATATCCTTCAGATCCTCCGCCGCCGTGCGCCCAAGAATGCGGGTCGCGAGCGAGGCGACGACCTGTCCGGCGTCGATGATCGCGCGCATGCGGATGCCGCCTTTGGATCCGCAATCCAGCGTCGTGATGATCGAATCCTGCGCGACGTCGACGAGACGCCGGGTTAGATAGCCGGAGTTCGCGGTCTTCAAGGCGGTGTCGGCGAGACCCTTGCGGGCGCCATGCGTCGAGTTGAAGTACTCGAGCACGGTGAGGCCTTCCTTGAAGTTCGAGATGATCGGGCTCTCGATGATCTCGCCGGAGGGCTTGGCCATGAGGCCGCGCATTGCGGCGAGCTGCTTCATCTGCGTCGGCGAACCGCGCGCTCCCGAATGCGACATCATGTAGATGGAATTGATCGGCTTGTCGCGGCCGCTGTCGTCCTTCTGCACGGCGGAGATGCGCGCCATCATTTCTTCGGCGAGCTTGTCCGAGCATTTTGCCCAGGCGTCGACCACCTTGTTGTATTTCTCGCCCTGCGTGATCAGGCCGTCATTATACTGCTGCTCATATTCCTTGGCGAGCGCGCTCGTGTCGGCGATGATCTTCGGCTTCGTCTCCGGCACCACCATATCGTCCTTGCCGAACGAAATGCCGGCCTTGAAGGCCTCGCGGAAGCCGAGCGCCATGATGCGATCGCAGAAGATCACCGTCTCTTTCTGACCGCAGTTGCGGTAGACGACGTCGATCATGTTGGAGATTTCTTTCTTGGTCATGAGCTTGTTCACGACGTCGAAAGGAATCTTGGCGTGGTCCGGCATCAACTGCCCGAGGATCAGGCGGCCCGGCGTCGTGTCATAGATCTTCGACTGACGCTTGCCTTCGCTGTCATAGGTCCAGGCCCTGCCCTTGATCCGCGTATGCAGCGTGATCGCCTTGGAGAACAAGGCGTGCTCGACTTCGCCGATATTGGAAAAGGCCATGCCCTGACCGGGCTCGCCATCGCGCATCAGCGACACATAATAGAGGCCAAGCACGATATCCTGACTCGGCACGATGATCGGCAGACCATTGGCCGGATGCAGGATGTTGTTGGTCGACATCATGAGCACGCGCGCCTCGAGCTGCGCCTCGAGCGAGAGCGGGACATGCACCGCCATCTGATCGCCGTCGAAATCCGCGTTGAAGGCGGCGCAGACGAGAGGATGCAACTGGATCGCCTTACCTTCGATCAGCTTCGGCTCAAAGGCCTGAATGCCGAGACGATGCAAGGTCGGCGCGCGGTTCAGCATCACCGGATGTTCGCGGATGACCTCATCGAGGATATCCCAAACCTCGGGCTTTTCTTTCTCGACAAGCTTCTTCGCCTGCTTGACCGTGGCGGACAGACCCTTGGCGTCGAGGCGCGAGTAGATGAACGGCTTGAAAAGCTCGAGCGCCATCTTCTTCGGCAGGCCGCATTGGTGCAGTTTGAGATCGGGACCGACGACAATGACGGAGCGGCCCGAATAATCGACGCGCTTGCCGAGCAGGTTCTGCCGGAACCGGCCCTGCTTGCCTTTCAGCATGTCGGCGAGCGACTTCAGCGGCCGCTTGTTGGCGCCCGTGATGACGCGCCCGCGCCGGCCGTTGTCAAAGAGGGCGTCGACCGCCTCCTGCAACATGCGCTTTTCATTGCGCACGATGATGTCGGGCGCGCGCAGTTCGATCAGCCGCTTCAGACGGTTGTTGCGGTTGATGACGCGGCGATAGAGATCGTTGAGATCGGAGGTCGCGAAGCGGCCGCCATCGAGCGGGACGAGCGGGCGCAAGTCCGGCGGGATGACAGGAACTTCGGTCAGGATCATCCATTCCGGCTTGTTGCCAGAATGCATGAAGGCCTCGATGATCTTGAGCCGCTTGGCGAGCTTCTTCGGCTTCAGCTCGGTGGTCGACTGCGCGATTTCGATCTTGAGCTTCTCGGCGATCGTCGGCAGATCCATGTTGCGCAGGATCTCGCGGATCGCTTCCGCGCCAATCATCGCCGTGAAGGAATCCTGCCCGTACTCGTCCTGGGCCCGCAGATAATCCTCTTCATTGAGGAGCTGGCGGTCCTTCAGCGGCGTCAGGCCGGGATCGAGAACGATGTAGGATTCAAAATAAAGAATGCGCTCGAGATCCTTCAGCGTCATATCGAGCAGAAGGCCGATGCGCGAGGGCAGCGACTTCAAAAACCAGATATGCGCGACCGGCGCCGCGAGCGAGATGTGGCCCATGCGCTCGCGCCGCACGCGCGACAGAGTGACCTCGACGCCGCACTTCTCGCAGATGACGCCCTTATATTTCATCCGCTTGTACTTGCCGCACAAGCACTCGTAATCCTTGATCGGCCCGAAAATCCGGGCGCAGAAAAGCCCGTCGCGTTCCGGCTTGAAGGTGCGATAATTGATCGTCTCGGGCTTCTTGATCTCGCCGAACGACCAGGACAAAATCTTTTCGGGGCTGGCGATCGATATCTGGATCTGGTCGAAAGCCTGCGGCTGCACGACCGGATTGAAGAGATTCATGACCTCTTGATTCATTGCCATCTCCTGATGCTTGGACCCGCGCGCAACCGCTGCGAGGCCCCGTGCCGGAAACTAAAAAAATGAATAGAACGGCGCGCTGCGTCCGGACGCGCGCGCCGCTCTAAAGTGTCGAGCATCTTATTCAGCGGCTTCAGCCTGCGGCGGCGCCGCCAGCTTTGTCGACATGGTCAGCTCGACATTAAGGCAGAGCGAACGCATTTCCTTGACCAGCACGTTGAAGCTCTCAGGAATTCCTGACTCAAAAGCGTCGTCGCCGCGCACGATGGACTCATACACTTTAGTGCGGCCGGCGACGTCGTCAGACTTCACCGTCAGCATTTCCTGCAGCGTATAGGCCGCGCCATAGGCCTCGAGCGCCCAGACCTCCATCTCTCCAAAACGCTGGCCGCCGAACTGCGCCTTGCCGCCGAGCGGCTGCTGCGTCACGAGGCTGTAAGGCCCGATCGAACGCGCATGGATCTTGTCGTCAACAAGATGATGCAGCTTCAACATATATATGTAGCCAACCGTCACTTTACGATCGAAGGACTCGCCGGTGCGCCCGTCGTAGAGCGTGACCTGACCTGAGGGGTCGAGGCCCGCCTGCTCGAGCATGACCACGATGTCTTTCTCATGGGCGCCGTCGAACACGGGCGTCGCAATCGGCACGCCGCGGCGCAGGTTCTCGCCGATTTCGACGACGGTTTCATCGTCGAGCGCATCGATCTCCTGTTTAGCGTCATATATGTCGATCAGCTTGCTGCGCAGCGGCTCCGCGTTCTGATCGCGCAGATAGGAATTGACCGCAGCCGAAACCTGCTTGCCAAGTCCCGCGCAGGCCCAGCCAAGGTGCGTCTCAAGAATCTGTC
Organism: Methylocella tundrae; assembly: GCF_038024855.1. Taxonomy (NCBI): domain Bacteria; kingdom Pseudomonadati; phylum Pseudomonadota; class Alphaproteobacteria; order Hyphomicrobiales; family Beijerinckiaceae; genus Methylocella; species Methylocella tundrae. Next base: position 3,834,325 of record NZ_CP139089.1, on the reverse strand, counting down.
CGACGTTCATCCGGCTCGGCACGCCGAGCGGATTGAGCACAATATCCACCGGCGTTCCGTCGGCGAGGAAAGGCATATCCTCCTGCGGCACGATCTTCGAGACGACGCCCTTGTTGCCGTGCCGTCCCGCCATCTTGTCGCCTGGCTGGATCTTGCGCTTCACCGCGACGAAGACTTTCACCATCTTCATCACGCCGGGGGACAGTTCATCGCCGCGCTGCAGCTTTTCGACCTTGTCAAGAAAGCGGCTTTCGAGGCCTTTCTTCGACTCGTCATACTGCTTGCGCATGGCTTCGAGTTCGGCCATCGTCTGGTCGTTCTCAATGGCGAAGATCCACCACTGCGAGCGAGGATATTCCTCGATCACATCGCGCGTCAGCACAGTGTCCTTCCTGAAGCCTTTCGGCCCCGCGATCGCCTTCTTGCCGACAAGGACGTCGAGGAGGCGGGCGTAGACGTTGCGATCGAGAATCGCGAGCTCGTCGTCGCGGTCCTTGGCGAGGCGTTCAATCTCTTCGCGCTCGATCGCCTGGGCGCGCTCATCCTTTTCGACGCCGTGCCGATTGAACACCCGCACTTCAACGATCGTGCCGGTGACGCCCGGCGGCACGCGCAATGAGGTGTCGCGCACGTCGGAGGCCTTTTCGCCGAAGATCGCGCGCAGCAGTTTTTCCTCGGGCGTCATCGGGCTTTCGCCCTTCGGCGTGATCTTGCCGACGAGGATGTCTCCCGCCTGTACTTCCGCCCCGATATAGACGATGCCCGCCTCGTCGAGATTCTTCAACGCTTCTTCCGAGACGTTCGGAATGTCGCGCGTAATCTCTTCGGGGCCAAGCTTGGTGTCGCGCGCCATCACTTCGAATTCGTCGATGTGAATCGAGGTGAAAACGTCGTCCTTGACGATGCGCTCGTTGAGCAGGATCGAATCTTCGAAGTTGTAGCCGTTCCAGGGCATGAAGGCGACAAGCACGTTGCGCCCGAGCGCCAGATCGCCAAGGTCGGTCGAGGGACCATCCGCGATGATGTCGCCCTTGCTTACGAAATCGCCGACGCGCACCAGAGGTTTCTGGTTGACGCAGGTCGACTGGTTCGAGCGCTGGAACTTCATCAGCCGGTAGATGTCGACGCCGGGTTTGCTGGCGTCGGATTCCTCGGTCGCGCGGATGACGATGCGGGTCGCGTCGATCTGATCGATATAGCCTGTGCGGCGCGCGGCGATGGCGGCGCCGGAGTCGCGTGCGACCACGGCCTCCATGCCGGTTCCGACGAGCGGCGCGTCCGCCCGGACGAGAGGCACCGCCTGACGCTGCATGTTGGAGCCCATCAGCGCGCGATTGGCGTCATCGTTCTCGAGGAACGGAATGAGCGCGGCGGCGACCGACACCAGCTGCTTCGGCGAGACGTCCATGAAGTCGACGCGCTCGCGCGGCACCATGACGACGTCGCCCGAATGGCGGCACACCACCAGATCCTCGGTCAGACGACCTTCGGAATCGAGCGGCGCATTCGCCTGCGCGACGTAATATTTGCTCTCCTCCATCGCCGACAGATAGACGACCTCCTCCGTCACGCGGTTATCGCGGATGCGGCGATAAGGCGCTTCGATGAAGCCGTATTTGTTGACGCGTGCGAAGGTCGCGAGCGAGTTGATGAGGCCGATGTTCGGACCTTCCGGCGTCTCGATCGGACAGATGCGGCCGTAATGGGTCGGATGCACGTCGCGCACCTCGAAGCCGGCGCGCTCGCGCGTCAGGCCGCCAGGGCCAAGCGCCGAAAGGCGCCGCTTGTGCGTGATCTCGGACAGCGGGTTGGTCTGATCCATGAACTGCGACAACTGCGACGAGCCGAAGAACTCGCGCACGGAGGCCGCCGCCGGCTTCGCATTGATAAGGTCCTGCGGCATGACCGTATCGATGTCGACGGAGGACATGCGCTCCTTGATGGCGCGCTCCATCCTGAGCAGGCCGAGCCTGTACTGATTCTCCATGAGTTCGCCAACCGAGCGCACCCGGCGATTGCCGAGATGGTCGATATCGTCGATCTCGCCGCGACCGTCGCGCAGGTCGACAAGCGCGCGCATCACCGCGATGATGTCCTCCTTGCGCAGGATACGCACCGTATCGGGAGCGTCGAGATCCATGCGCATGTTCATCTTGACGCGGCCGACGGCGGAAAGGTCGTAACGCTCCGGATCAAAGAACAGCGAATGAAACATCGCCTCCGCCGACTCGAGCGTCGGCGGTTCGCCGGGCCGCATCACCCGGTAGATGTCGAACAGAGCTTCTTCGCGCATGCTGTTCTTGTCGACAGCGAGCGTGTTGCGAATGTAGGGCCCGATATTGACATGATCGATATCGAGAAGCGGCAGTTCGTTGAAGCCCGCGTCGATCAAGGAGGGAAGAGTCTTGACGGTAATTTCATCGCCGGCTTCAGCGAAGATCTCGCCCGTATTGGGATCATAGAGATCGGCGGCGATATATTGACCGAAAAGATCCTCGTCCTGCACGCGCAGAAACCTCAGCCCGCGCTCAGCGAGCTGCCGGGCGGTGCGCACGGTGAGCTTCTTGCCGGCTTCGAGCACGACCTCGCCCGTCTCGGCGTCGAGCAGATCGGCGACGGCCTTCATGCCCTTCAGGCGCTCGGGATCAAACGGCTGGCGCCAGCCTTCCTTGTCGCGCGTAAGCAAAATCGTCTTGTAAAAAGTCGAGAGAATCTCCTCGCCGTCCATGCCGAGCGCATAGAGCACCGAGGTCGCCGGGATCTTGCGGCGGCGGTCGATGCGCGCGTAGACGATGTCCTTGGCGTCGAATTCGATGTCGAGCCAGGAGCCGCGATACGGAATGATGCGCGCCGCGAACAAAAGCTTGCCGGAGGAATGGCTCTTGCCCTTGTCGTGATCGAAGAACACGCCCGGCGAGCGGTGCATCTGCGAGACGATGACGCGCTCGGTCCCGTTGACGATGAAGGTGCCGTTCATGGTCATCAGGGGCATGTCGCCCATATAGACGTCCTGCTCCTTGATGTCCTTGACGGACCGCGCCGCCGTATCCGGATCGACGTCGAACACGATGAGTCGCAGGGTCACCTTGAGCGGAGCTGCATAGGTCATGCCGCGCTGCCGGCACTCGTCGACGTCATATTTCGGCTGCTCAAATTCATATTTGACGAATTCGAGCAGAGCGGTGTTGGAAAAATCGGCGATCGGAAACACCGACTTGAAGACGGACTGCAATCCTTCGTCGGGACGCCCGCCCTTCGGCTCGTCGACGAGGAGAAATTGATCATAGGATGCTTTTTGAACTTCAATCAGATTCGGCATTTCCGCGACTTCGCGGATGTGGCCAAAGAATTTGCGGATACGCTTGCGGCCGTTGAACGTCTGCGCTGAATGATGAGCCATGTCGCTCTCGCACCTCTGCAAAACGGCGATGATCCCGAACGGATTACCGCCTCATCCGCGCCCAGCTCGGACGCTGGGGCGGGACTTGTTCGATCCCCGCGCCGCGGCTGATGCGCCGCGCATTGACCGCAAGGTTCGAACATACCTTCCGGCAATAGATCGACGGCCCCCCGTTTCCAGGGCGCCGTCGCAACTCAAATCTTGACCGCAGCTGCGATCAAACTCACTTGAACTCGACCTTCGCGCCGGCCTTTTCGAGAGCGGCCTTGATCTTCTCGGCCTCTTCCTTGGCGACGCCCTCCTTGACGGGTTTCGGAGCGGCTTCGACGAGGTCCTTGGCTTCCTTGAGGCCGAGGCCGGTCACGGCGCGAACTTCCTTGATGACTTCGATCTTCTTATCGCCGACAGCGGCGAGAATGACCGTGAATTCCGTCTGCTCCTCGACCGGAGCGGCGGCTGCGGCGCCGGCCGGAGCAGCCGCGACAGCGACCGCCGCGGCGGCCGAAACGCCCCACTTTTCTTCAAGGAGCTTCGCCAGCTCCGCCGCCTCGAGTACGGTGAGGCTCGACAGATCCTCGACGATTTTTTCCAGATTAGCCATGTCTACGTCCTTCGATTGGTCAATTGTTGATGGTGTCTCTCAAGATTAAGGCCGTCAGGCAGCGTCTTTTTCGGCATAGGCCGCAACGACGCGCGCGAGTTTCGCGGCGGGCGCCGTTGTGAGCTGGGCGAGTTTCGTCGCCGGCGCCAAAATGAGGCCGAGGAGCTTGCCGCGAAGCTCATCCAGGGACGGCATCGTCGCAAGCGACTTCACAGCGTCCACGGTCAGCGCGGTTTTCCCCATCGCCCCGCCGAGGATCACGAGCTTGTCGTTATCCTTGGCGAAAGCCACTGCGACCTTCGCAGCCGCCACAGGATCGCTCGAATGAGCGATCAAGGTCGGGCCTTTCATCAGACCAGAGATCGAGGCGACCTCCGAGCCTTCCAGAGCAATCTTGACGAGACGGTTCTTGGCGACCTGCACGGTAGCGCCAGCTGCGCGCATCTGCTTGCGCAGATTTTGCATCTGAGCCACTGTCAGGCCGGAATAATGCGCGACCACGACCACCGATGTCGTCCTAAAGACATTGGCGAGCGTTTCGACGCATTCTTTCTTTTCCGCTCTGTCCACAGTGCTTTCTCCTTGCGCAGGCCCGAAACCTTGAACGGCCTGGCCCGCGGGCTGCAATTGCCGCCTCGAGACGGGATGGGAATCCGGCCTCGAAACAGCGCTGTGCCTGTCCCCGGAGCAACAAGCCGCTCCGGACAGAGGGAGTAGACCAAAATCGAAGGATAAAGAGGCCAGACGAGCCGCCCTCATATCCAAAATCTTGTTATTACCCCGTCTATGCTGGCGACTCTCAAACAGGACGGCGAACCGGCCCGGCGATCGAAGATTAAGTTTGAGCTCTTCGCAGAGACATCAAACGCCAGCAGTCTTGGACAGGACATGGCCGGAAGGGACAGGCGTCGCCGCCTATCCTCCAGCCTCATCCACCGGACCGCGAACGCTTTTTCGCACACAAGCTAAACTTGTAAGTCAAATAGGCGGCTCGCAATCGCGGAAGCTTTTAAGGGTGCGGAGCAGCCATAATGGAACGGCCCCGAACTCCCTATTTAAACTAACCAATCCGCGATGCCAAGGGCCATCTGCGAATTTTCCAACATGTCAAGGAATAATTTGCGGTCGCTGACCTCAGGCCGAAACCGTCGACGGATCGACCTTGACCCCCGGGCCCATCGTCGATGAAATCGCAACACGCTGAATATAGGTGCCCTTCGCGCCCTGCGGCTTGGCTTTGGCGACCGCGTCGACAAAGGCCGCTATATTCGCGATGAGTTTGTCGTCGTCGAAGGAAGCTTTGCCGACGCTGCCCTGGATGATGCCGGCTTTCTCGACACGAAACTCCACGGCGCCGCCTTTTGAAGCCTTGACCGCCGCGGCGACGTCCATGGTCACCGTGCCGACCTTCGGGTTGGGCATCAGGCCGCGCGGTCCCAGCACCTTGCCGAGACGGCCGACGAGCGGCATCATGTCCGGCGTCGCGATGCAGCGATCGAAAGCAATCGTGCCGCCCTGGACCGTAGCGACGAGATCCTCCGCGCCGACAATGTCGGCGCCCGCCGCCTTTGCTTCATCAGCCTTCGCGCCGCGCGCAAAAACGGCGACGCGCAATGTCCGGCCCGTGCCGTTCGGCAGATTGACGACGCCGCGCACCATCTGATCGGCGTGTTTCGGGTCGACGCCAAGATTCATGGCGATCTCGACGGTCTCGTCGAATTTCGCACTGGCCCGCTCTTTCACGAGCTTGACCGCGTCCGTGATCGGATAAAGCTTGATCCGGTCAATTCCTTCACGCGCCTTGACCACGCGCTTTCCAACATGCGCCATTTCTCTACCCTACAATCTCGAGGCCCATGGAACGGGCGGAGCCCTCGATCATCGTCATTGCGGCGTCGACCGTCGCGCAATTCAGATCGGGCAGCTTCTTTTCGGCGATCTCCTGGATCTGGGCCTTCGAGATCTTCCCGACGAAGCCGCGCCCGGTCGTCTTCGATCCAGAAGTGATCCCCGAGGCCTTCTTAAGAAAATAGGACACCGGCGGCAGCTTCATCTCGAAGGTGAACGAGCGATCCGCATAAGCCGTGATGACGACCGGAATCGGCGTGCCCTTCTCCATCTGCGCCGTGCGCGCATTGAAGGCCTTGCAGAACTCCATAATGTTCAGGCCGCGCTGACCCAGCGCGGGGCCGATCGGAGGCGACGGGTTGGCCGCTCCGGCAGGCACCTGAAGCTTCACGAAACCCGTGATCTTCTTCGCCATTTCTCTTTACTCCCAGACAAAGCCGGCCTTGCGGCGCGGCGGTTGCGGTCGTGGTGCGACCTGAGGCGGCGGCGTGGCGCGCCATCGCCCGGTCTTCCACGTGATGCGCGGCGGGATTGCCCCTCGCGCCGTTCAGGCGGCTTGACGCCGCCCGAATTCAAAAGCGTTTCGACGCATGATCTTGTCCGGAAAGCCCGCGGCTTCCCGGAAGCGAAGCCTAGACCTTCTCGACCTGCGCATATTCGAGTTCGACAGGCGTCGCCCGGCCGAAGATCGAAACGGCGACCTTGACGCGTGAGCGGCTCTCGTCGACTTCCTCGACGATCCCGTTAAACGAAGCAAAGGGGCCGTCCGCCACACGCACCGTCTCTCCGATCTCAAAGGAGATCGACGCTTTCGGGCGCTCGACGCCATCGGCGACCTGACCCTTGATGCGATCAGCCTCCGCGTCCGATATCGGCATCGGCTTCTTGTCGGCCCCAAGAAACCCGGTCACTTTCGGCGTATTCTTGATCAGATGATAGATATCGTCCGAAAGATCACATTTTACAAGGACATAGCCTGGAAAGAACTTGCGCTCGGAATTGATCTTGCGGCCGCGCCGCACCTCCACGACCTGCTCGGTCGGGACAAGGATTTCCTCGAACTTCGACGTCAGGCCGCGTTGAGCCGCCTGCTCCTTGATCGATTCGGCGACCTTCTTTTCGAAATTCGAATAGGCGTGAACAATATACCAGCGCATGCTCATCGGGTAAGCTTCGACCTCTTTTGAATGGCGCTCAACGCCCAATGCTCAAGACGAGCGTGACGAACAGCCGGAGCCCCTGATCCACCGCCACGAAGAACAGGGCGGCGAAGATCACCATGAGAATGACGAGCCCAGTCGTGATCAGGGTTTCCCGCCGCGTCGGCCAGGTGACCTTGCCGGCCTCGGCGCGCACGTCCTGAAGGAACTGGAATGGATTTGCCATCGCCCAAAAAGACCTCTACGGGGGGGACACTGCCGGTCGCCCAAAAAAATCAGGGCGCGGAGCCAAGAAGGCCACGCGCCGCAGCGATCGACTATAATCATCCCGGCGCAGAACGCAAATCGAAAATTCTGCGTCGGTCCGCCCTACGCGGCGCTCGGCCTTTGCGGGTGAAGCAAAGTCCATGCGCCGCGCAACTGCCGCGCCGGCGATTTCAGCCGGTGAAGGCCGCGGAACAGCGCGCGGTCGCAGTCTCTTTTGCCGGACAAGCTTCGCAGGAACGCGGCTTTCAAACGATCCGAGCCCCTGGAGAGATCAGGCGCTGCGGGCCTCAAGCCCAACTGGCGCAGTATCGAATTGGCTTGATGGATCCGCGCCAGATCGTCCATTGATCGCGTGGTGAAATAGACCGCGAGGCTGACCGACACGCCATCGCCGTTTTTGACCCAGTGCGGCGCCAGAGCCGGATGATGAACCGCAAGGCCCGGTTCAAGCCTGTAGACGGCCTCCCGGCCAGCCAGTTCCGCGCGGTATCGCGTCGCGCCGTCGTTTCCAATCTGAAACGCCTCGATCACGGATTGGGTCAGAATGAACGGATCATTCTGATCATAGAGATAAACGTCCTTGACGCCCCGAATCTGGAACAGGACGTTCTGCTCACGGTCGTTATGGTAGGGAGTTACAGCCCGTGGCGCGGAGACGATGACCGTCATTCCCTTGAAGGCGACATCCGACGCGCAGAGGCCGGTCGCAGCAGCGATCTCACCGATTATTTGCCCCATGAGCGCGTCGAACTCCGGGTCCACTTGATTGGCGAAGGACAGCATCATTGATATGGTTGAGCGCCCGTCATCGAGCTCATTGAAAAGAACTGAAAGCTCGTGCTCCCATCTTTCTTTGCTCAAGGCGATGGGACTCTTCGCGCCCCAGCAGGACATCGCCTGCAGAGCGTCGAGATTCGGCTTGTCTCGCCGCAATTTGAGCTGAGCGTCGATGGCTTGCCCTTCAATCCTCGCGGCATGAATCGCTTTAGCGAGCCGTTCCAGCCTTGGAAGCTGGAACAATGCATTTTGCGCGAGGACGTGGCTTATAAGGAATGGCTTCCTTGCAAATTTCTCGATGTGTTCTGGCAGCCATTCGGCGAAGACTGAAGCGTTGCTGGATAAAGTAGACTTGGCGTTTGAAAAAGTCTCAAGGATTGGAAATGTGGACATCTCAGCACCCAATGTGGAGGCGCGCCTTACTGAAATACAAAGCAGCCTAAGCTATTAGATGAGAGCGCGCAAATAACATTATTATAATTGGAAACTATAGCTTCACATGTAAACACGTTACATTCAGTCTATTGCGTATTAATTATTGTATTTGATGATTGTTGCCGGATATTATATTTCTACTCCGTGCAAGGCTTTGCGATTGTCCTCGCCGCGAATTTCAACACTGCCCCGCTTCGGCCGCGGCGGCTCCTCCGTTTTTGCGGACGGGCTTCCCTTACTTTTTGATCCCGGTTATGGATGCGGCTTCGGACGTTTTTCGTCGCCCATCGAGTCCCATATGAGAGCCGTCCACTGCCTGAATGGGCCAAACCTCAATCTTCTTGGATCGAGGGAGCCGGAGCTTTATGGCTCCGCTACGCTCGCCTCGATCGAGGCGCGCCTCGCCGCCGCCTGCGAATCGCGCGGGCTCGCGCTGCATTTCCGGCAGAGCAATCACGAAGGCGATCTCATCACCTGGGTGCAGGACGCCGGTCTTGCCGGTGAGCCAATCATCTTGAACGCTGGCGCTTATACGCATACATCGATCGCCCTTCGGGATGCGATCAAAGGCGCCAATGCGAAAGTGATTGAGGTTCACCTTTCCAACATCCACGCGCGGGAAGGCTTTCGCCATCACTCCCACATTTCTCCCGTGGCGCAAGGCGTCATTTTTGGTTTCGGGGCGCTCTCTTATAGTCTTGCGCTCGAGGCCTGCATCGCCCTAGCCACGGCCAGCGAAAGTTGAAGAAAATGAAATATGCCGGGCCGAAAGCGGCGGCGCCTTCCTCGGACGGCGCGGTCGACACAGAATTGGTCGAGACGCTCGCCGCGATCTTGATGCGTCTTGGACTGTCCGAGATCGAGATCGCGCAAGGCGATCTCAAGATCCGCGTCGCGCGGCAACTTGTGGCAGTCCAGCCGGCGGCGGCGGCGGCCGCGCCAGCCTCATCCGCGGCCGCGCCGGCGCCGGATGAAGGCGATGTCCCAGGCGCCGTCAAATCGCCAATGGTCGGCACTGCTTACCGCCGGTCATCGCCCGAAGCCGCGCCCTTCGTCGAGGTTGGCTCCGTCGTCAAGGCGGGCGACAAGCTCTTGCTCGTTGAGGCCATGAAGACCTTCAATGAGATTGTGGCGCCGCGCGCCGGGACCGTAACCCGAATTCTCGTGGAGGATGGCCAGCCTGTCGAGTATGGCCAGCCGCTCTTCGTGATCGAATGAACGCCGCGTTCCCGGTGAGTTGAGATGTTCGAAAAAATCCTCATCGCCAACCGCGGCGAAATCGCCTTGCGCATTCTTCGCGCGGCGAAAGAGCTTGGCATTGCGACGGTCGCGGTCCATTCGACCGCGGACGCCGACGCCATGCACGTCAAGCTCGCCGACGAATCGGTCTGCGTCGGGCCGCCCGCCGCGCGCGACTCCTATCTGAATATACCAGCTCTCCTCGCCGCCTGCGAAATAACGGGCGCCGAAGCGCTGCATCCGGGCTACGGATTTCTTTCAGAGAATGCGCGCTTCGCGGAAATTCTCGCCGAGCATCACATCGTCTTCGTCGGTCCCAAGCCGGAACATATCCGCATCATGGGCGACAAGATCGAGGCCAAGCGGACGGCGACCCGGCTCGGCATTCCGTGCGTTCCCGGCTCACCCGGCGCGATCACCGACGACATCGAAGCCGTAGCGATCGCAAAAGAACTCGGCTATCCCGTCCTCATCAAGGCGGCGGCGGGCGGCGGCGGACGCGGCATGAAAGTCGCCTATGGTCCGGACGACCTTTCCTCGGCGCTCGAAACCGCCCGCATGGAGGCGAAGTCCGCCTTTGGCGACGAATCTGTCTATCTCGAAAAATTCCTCGAAAAGCCGCGCCATATCGAGATCCAGATTCTCGGCGACGGACGCGGCAACGCCATCCACCTCGGCGAGCGTGACTGTTCGCTGCAGCGCCGCCATCAAAAAGTATGGGAGGAAGGCCCCTCCCCCGCCCTCAATGCCCCGCAACGGCTTGAAATCGGCGAAATCTGCGCCGCGGCCATGCGCGAGCTTCGCTATTCGGGCGTTGGCACCGTCGAATTCCTTTATGAGGAAGGCAAGTTCTACTTCATCGAAATGAACACGCGCATTCAGGTCGAACATCCCGTGACCGAGATGATCACAGGCGTCGATCTCGTCAATGAGCAGATCAAGATCGCGGCGGGTTCCGAACTGACGCTGACGCAGGACGAGGTCGTCTTCAACGGCCACGCTATCGAATGCCGTATCAACGCCGAGCATCCGGCGACCTTCCGCCCCTCGCCCGGCACAATCAATTATTATCATCCGCCAGGCGGGCTTGGCGTTCGCGTCGATAGCGCGGTCTACGCGGGATACACCATCCCGCCGACCTATGATTCACTCGTCGGCAAGCTCATCGTGCACGGACGCAACCGCAACGAAGCCTTGATGCGCCTGCGCCGCGCGCTCGATGAATTCATCATCGACGGCATCGACACCACCATTCCGCTGTTTCAGACGCTGGTCCGCAACGCCGACATCCAGAACGGACTCTACGACATTCACTGGCTCGAGAAATTTTTGATTGATGGCGGCATGGACGGCGAAGGCTGAGTTTTCGGAAAGCTCCCCGGCTTCAGGACGGCGCATGGCCATTGAATACGCGGTTGTTGAGAGTCTCGACCTTGAGACCTTCCTCACGGTCCTGCGTAACTCGGGACTCGCCGAGAGGCGCCCCGTCGCAGATCAAAGCCGGATCCGTCGCATGCTTGAAAATGCGAACTTGATCGTCGTCGCGCGTGACGGGGACAATGTGGTAGGCGTCGCGCGTTCGATCACGGATTTCTCTTACTGCTGCTATCTTTCCGATCTGGCGGTTGACCGGTCCCATCAAGGCCGCGGCATCGGCAAAAGACTGATCGAAGAAACGCGAAAAGCCGCCGGTCCGGAGGCGATGTGCCTGCTTCTGTCTTCGCCGGACGCAATGGCGTTCTACAAGGCGATTGGCATGCCGCAACCAGAGAATGCATTTCTCTACAAGCGCGAGCGATAGCTCGACTTCGGCCTTCCATTCATCACGTAAATCTCAACTGAGGCCTTGCCCGTTTAGATTCTCGACACAAGATCGCCGCCGTGACGCTCGATGCGCCCGCCGAGTTCGAGTTCGAACAGGATCGTACGGACGTCTCGCGCCGGCGCCTTTGAGGCGCGCACAAGTTCGTCGACCGAGACCGGAGTCGGCCCGAGCAACTCGATGACGCGCGCCAAAATGGCGTCCCGCGTCAGCGGGGCGGGACTGTCCACAACTCCCGCCGGCTTGTCTCGCCCCAAATCGCTCTCGTCGAGCGCGAATGCGTCGATCTCAAGCGTCAGCTCCATCGTCCGCACCAGAGCGCCGTCGAATTCGGGCAAGTCGAGTTCGTCCCAAAATGGCGCATAGGGGCGCCCCGCCTCCGGCTCGGAAAAACTGAAGCCCGGCGTATCGGGCGACAGATTTTGCCGGGCGAGCGCGTCGAGCACATCCTCGGCCCTGGTGCAGAACGTCGCGCCATTGCGCAGAAGATCATTCGCGCCCTCGGCGCGGGGGTCGAGAGGCGAGCCTGGCGCGGCAAAGATTTCCCGGCCCTCCTCGGCGGCGAAGGAAGCGGTGATCAGCGAGCCGGACCGGCGCGCGGCTTCAACCACGATAATCCCCCGTGAAAGCCCTGCGACGATGCGGTTGCGGCGCGGAAAATCACGCCCGCGCGCCTCCCAGTGAAACGGCATCTCGCTGATCGCCGCGCCATGCTCCGTCAGACGTTCGAGCAGTCCTGCATGCTCCGCCGGGTAGATGTTGCCAAGACCGCCGGCGAGCACGGCGATGGTGCCGGTCTCCAATGCGGCCTGGTGCGCGCGCGCATCGATGCCGCGCGCCAGCCCCGAGACGATGACATGCCCTGCGCGGGCGACGCCGCGCGAAATCTGCTCCGCGAAGGCGAGCCCGGCCGCCGACGCGTTACGCGAGCCGACCACGGCGATCTTTGAGCGCTTGAGGCAGGCAAGGTCGCCGCGCGCCGCGATGAGAGGCGGCGGGGAATGGGTTTGTCGCAACAGCGCGGGATAGGCTGGCTCGCAAAGGCCGATGAGCGCGACGCCGTGGCGATCAAGCTGCTCGAGCTCGGCCTCGACGTCGCTCGCCGAGGCGATGGAAATTGGCCGTCCGGCCTTTCCGCTCGCGATGAGTTCGGGCAACGCCTCCAGCGCCGCGCCCGCGCCGCCATAGCGCCTGAGCAAAGAGACAAAGCTGCGGGGTCCGATATTTTCCGAGCGAAAAAGCCGGAGCCAATCGAAGCGTTCGGCGTCGGTCAGCGGCCGGTTCGCTTCGGCGAGCGCAGGCGCCGTCACGATTTGCCGATCCGCGTCTCGTTGCCGGCGCGGAGCCTGGCGATATTGGGAGCGTGCTTGATCCACAGCAGCACGGCCATCAGCGCGAAGACGATTGCCGAACTGGTTTGATCAAGGGCGAACAGGAAAGCCGGCGACAAGGCGCTCGCCAGCAGCGCGGCCAGCGACGACAGACGCGTGATGATGGCGGCGCCAAGCCAGACGGCGATGAAGGCGAGGCCCGCCGGCCAGGCGACAATGAGAAGGCAGCCGAGAAAAGTCGCGACGCCCTTGCCTCCTCTGAAGCCGAGCCAGACGGGATAGACATGACCCAGAAAGGCGCCCATGGCCGCGGCCAGCACGGGCGGCGGCGGCCAGGCGGTTTCGGGAGGAAGCCGGCGCCCGGCAAGATAGGCGACGATGAGAACGGCGGCCGCGCCCTTCGCCAGATCGAGAAAAAGCGTCAGCGCGGCAAGGTCCTTGCGCCCGGTGCGCAAAACATTCGTCGCGCCGATATTGCCGGAGCCGATCGAGCGCGGATCCGCCGTCCCCGCCAGCGCGGTCAATATCAGCCCAAACGGAATCGAGCCGCAAAGATAGCCGAAAACAAGAGCGAGGAAATTGAGGATCACGTCGAAAACCGGGAGCCGGAGGCAGGCGCGCAGAGCCTAGCGTCTGAGGCATTCAGTGGCAACCGATTGCCGCGCGGCGATGATTGGCCCCGCGATTTTTCGCCCCCGGACGACTATGAAATTTCGTCATTTGAGTTGCGCGGCGCGCCGCATAAGCTCATGATGCGATCTATTGCCGCACTCCAAACCCTCCCAGCTTCAGGAGACAACCTTGGCTTCAGTCTTTGTCGTTGAAACCGCCGATCTTCCACGCGCAAAGGTCGGCGGCGTGGACGATCCACATGTGCGTTGGGCTGGCGCCTTCGCCGCCTTTGGCGGACATGGGAGCACCCAATCCTCCACGATCGTCTATGAAATCGAGGCCGGCGACCGGCTTGGCTGGCATACCGACGCCACCGAGGAAACGCAGTATATCCTCGCCGGCAGCGGCGAACTGCATATGGAGGATGGAAGCGTTCATAAGGTGGGTCCGGGCAGCGTTTTCGTCCTGCCGACGCCGGTGCGCCATGATCTCGTCAATACAGGCGCGGATACTTTGCGGGCGGTGGCTTTCTTCGCCGCGCCAATGTTCACGCAGACGTTTGACAACGCCATGCTGCCGCCCAACGTGCATGTCCTCGGCACGCCCAATCGCGAGGGGTAACGCCGCTCTCCCTTCCCTCTCATGACCTGCTCGCGGCGCAACGGGTCGGCGCCGTTGGCGCGCCGCGTCAGACGAGCGCGCGCGCCGCAAGGGGATGGCAAGGACATGTCATTCCCCCGATGTCTTTCTGCCGAGCAGTCCCGCGGATCGATCTGATGGTTCAGGCCTTTGACCAGATCCTGCACCAGCCGTTCGGGCTGATCGCGCCATCGACCTGCTTGCAGGCGTTCGGCGCTATAAACAGGCGACAATTGGAGCAGCTTTGGGCGCCTTTGGGCGCGCCTTGATAGGCTACCGCCGCCCGCGACACCTTTGCGGCTTGCGCGCTGCGTCCGCTCAAACCAAGAAGCGACAGCGCGCCGACTCCTGCCTGGAGAAGAGTTCCCCTTGTCGCTCCTGACAATCCCTGCCGCAGCGATCCGCCAATGTCATGGTTAACTTCCTCTATTTGCCTATGTTTCGCAAGGCGTGAAGAGCGAAGTTGCGGCAGCGCGACACACTTCGGCTCTCAACGATGCGGCAAATGTTCAGGCTGAAGGCGCGCGGTCGATGATTTCGCTCAAATGTCGAAGGTATCCGCCTCGCTTATACACGCGCTTCCATTCTGCCCGCCGCAGCTAAACTATGTATGACGGAACACGGTAAGTAAAAAACTATTTATGTAATATCTGTAAACTGCCGCCGACTACCAAGCTGCAATCAGCCGTTAGTTGTCGCTATCACCGCGCAACCATGCTGTTGTTTTGATACAACATCGGCAAACAATACGCCTTCAGGGCACCATAAAATTTCTTCACTGAAATAGCCATGTTATTGTTGATTGAGACACGATTCTTAGAGCGCGGCGCGTCGGGGGTTGCATATGCCGGATGCCACATCAGACCGCGGCGCCCATGCCGCGAGCGGAATGACCAACGCAACCAAAAGCTGGCGCGATGTTCGGTTCATCGCCAGCTTCGCAGGCGCCGCATCCTTCGCCGCGGCGATCGTCGTCGCCGGCGTCCTGATCAGGCCGCCGGGCGCTTCGGCTCTTCCGAGCTTCGCCCGGCAAACCGGCCAGCCCTGCGCCACATGCCATACGGCGTTTCCGCAACTGACGCCCTTTGGCCGCCGATTCAAGCTGGGCGGCTACACGATGGGCGGCGGCATGAGCTTGCAACAGGCGCCGCCGCTTGCCATGATGGTGATTGGATCTTTCAGCCACACGCAGGATAATCAGGATTCGCCGCCGACGCCCTCGACGCACACCAATAACAATCCGCTCCTGCAGCAACTCAGTCTTTTCTACGGCGGCCAGATCTATGGGAATCTCGGCGCCTTCATCCAGGGCACCTATGACGGCGCCTCCCAGCATATGTTTCTCGACGCCAGCGACGTCCGCTATGCGGACACGACGAAGCTTCTGGGATTTGACGTCACCTACGGCGTGACGGTCAACAACACGCCGACCGTCGAGGATGTCTGGAACACGACGCCGGCGTGGGGCTTTCCGTTCGTCGCCTCGACGCTCGCCCCCCAGTTCGCGCTGCCGGGGACCTTGATCGAGGGCGGTCTCGGCAATCATGTCATCGGGACGGGAGTCTACACGTTCTGGAACGATATGTTCTATGTCGATTTCACCGCCTATCAAAATCTGTCGACGGGAACGTTACAGGCGCTTGGCGAGCCGGAGGTTATCGGCTCCACCTCGATCGACGGCGTAGCGCCCTACTGGCGCGCCGCGTTTGAATACGATACCGGCGAGCAATCCTTCGAGGTGGGAACCTATGGCATTTTTGCCAACACGCTCCCCGGCCGGGTCGCCGGTTTCGGATTCGACCAGATTATGGACGTCGCCGTTGACGCCCAATACCAGTACATCGGAGATCCGCACAACATTACATTGCGGCTGACGAACATACACGAAAGCCAGCAGCTTAATTCAAGCTACCTGCAGGGCGGCGCTTCCAACCTTTACAATACGCTGAATAGCTTCAAGGCCTCAGCTGAATACGTCTATGATCACACCTATAGTTTGACCGCAGGTTACTTCAACGTGTCCGGCTCCGCCGACGCCTTGCTTTACGGCGCAAATTCGCTCGTCAATCTCCCCAACGGCGAAGGAATCATTGTCGACGCAGCCTTTTTGCCATTCAGCAAGGGCGGCCCGTCCTTCTACCCTTGGCTCAATGCACGTCTTGGCGTCTCCTATACGAGTTATCTGAAGGTTTTCGGCGGGGGAAACAATTTTGACGGCCTCAATGTGAACCATAACGCCGCCGGCAATAACACGCTTTTGCTGTACGCTTGGATGGCGTTCTGAGACGGCCCTTTTATCATCGCCGGCTTTTCGGCGGCGGGAGCGGAAAGGCCATTTGCAAGCCGTGACAATGGCTTTCCGCGCCTCCCGCGGGGCGTGCGCCAGCGAGACGGCCGGCGCACCTCAGCCTCAATGAACGGCCTCGCCGTGCAGCGACAGATCGAGCCCTTCCATTTCCACTTCGCTCGCCACTCGCAAACCGATCGCCTTCTCGATGATGAAAAGAATGATCAGAGAGACGATGGCGTCATACGCGACGACGACGCCAACGCCGATCAGCTGATTGACCACCTGATGTGTGTTGCCTTCGATCAGGCCCGCTGTGCCGCCATATTCACTGATCGCGAAGACGCCGGTCAGAATAGCGCCTGTCGCGCCGCCGACGCCATGCACGCCGAAGCAATCCAGCGCGTCGTCATAGCCAAGAGCCGCTTTGAGCCATGTGACGGCGCCATAGCAAATCACGCCGGCCGCGACGCCGATCACCATTGATCCGCCGGGGCCGACGAAGCCGGAGGCCGGCGTGATGGCGACGAGGCCCGCCACCGCGCCGGAACAGACGCCAACGAGCGTCGGTTTGCCGCGATGCGCCCACTCGACCAGCATCCAGACAAAAGCCGAGACGGCGGTGGCGATCTGCGTCACCGTCATCGCCATGCCCGCCTGCAATCCGGCGGTGACGGCGGAACCGGCGTTGAAGCCAAACCAGCCGACCCACAGCAATGAGGCGCCGATAAAGGTCAGCACGACATTATGCGCCGGACCGGTGTCATTGCGCCTGCCGAGCATCAGGGCGGCCATCAGCCCGGCGACGCCGGAATTGACGTGAACCACCGTTCCGCCGGCGAAATCGAGAACCTTGACGAAGGCCGCGTCATTCGTGCTGTTCAGGAAGCCGTCCGGACCCCAGACCCAGTGCGCGACCGGCGCATAGACGAAAATCGCCCACAGACCGATGAACCACAACATCGCCGAGAATTTCATGCGTTCCGCGAAAGCGCCTGCGATCAAGGCCGGGGTGATGATCGCGAAAGTCATCTGGAAACAGATGTAGACTGTTTCAGGAATCGTCGGCGCGAGCGGATTGGGATTGCCGACGCCTTTTCCGATATCGCTCAAAATGCCTTGCAGGAAGGCGCGATCGAAGCCGCCGACGAAGGGCGTGCCGGCGCGAAACGACATGCTGTAGGTCACGACGGCGAACAGGATGGTGACGAGGCAGGTGATGGCGAAGCTCGTCATCACCGTGTCGGCGACGTTCTTCTTGCGCACCATACCACCATAGAACAGTCCGAGGCCCGGAACCGTCATCATCAGGACCAGCGCCACGGAAGTGAGCATCCAGGCGGTGTCGCCGGAGTTCGGCGTGCAGGCGGTCAAGGTCTTGGCGTCGCAGGGGGGCGGCGCGGGAGCCGTCTCCTGCGCCAGGGATGGATGAATACAAAGAAGGAGCGCGATCGCCGCCATCACGAAGCCGCAGGCAAGGAGCTTGAACGTCACAGGCGCGCATTTCAACGACTTCATGGTCTGGCCCCTCCCAACGAACGATCGAAACCTCGCCTGAAGCATGTCTTTGAGAAGCTGAATGACTTTTTCGATGAGAACATGCCCCGGCCTATTGATGTCGCGCGCTGTCTGGTCGGTTACCCCGTTCGACCGGAAGGCGCGCTAAAGCGCCGCTTCATCCATTTCCCCCGTGCGAATCCGCAGCGTGCGGTCGACGCTCATGATGAAAATCTTGCCGTCGCCGATCTGGCCCGTGAAGGCCGATTTCATGATCGCTTCGGCGACCGCGTCGACCCGACTGGCGGGGACTGCGACTTCGATTTTGATCTTTGGAACGAAGCTCGTAACATATTCCGCGCCGCGGTAAATTTCCGCGTAGCCCTTCTGATGCCCAAATCCCTTGACCTCGGTTAAGATCATGCCGGAGACCCCGGCAGCCGTCAGAGCGTCCCGCACCTCGTCGAGTCTGAAGGGCTGAATGATGGCGACGACGAGCTTCATGGGACTGCTCCCAATTCTCGCTTTGATGAAGCGGATCGCGGCGCATGCGTCTAAACGCCGCATGGTCGCGGCTGGCAATCAAATTTTATGCCATCGCGATGCTTTGCTCATCAGCCGCACGCGGCGCGCCCTTACCGTGGCGGCGTGGTTTCAAGCCCCTGAAAAGCTGCGGAAATTGACGCGCGGCATTGTTGTTAGGCCGGCGGCCGCACAGGCGACGCCTCAAACATCGATGATTAAATAAGCAGATGATTAAACTCTAGGCGAAAAGACATCGGCATTTGCCGGGCGCCGGTCGCAACGTCCGGGGCGACAAATCGCTTGTGCGCACGGGTCCGCCGTCAGATCCCGGCGCGCCAAAGGTCAGAAGATCACCAATCGACTTTCGCTGCGCGCGGAGCGTGCGAAACCGGGACGCCAATGTTGGCGACACTTTTTCCTCCGTGCAGCGCCGCGTCTATTCGCTGTGAAGCCACTCACTCCGCCTCGAACGCTGTTTCCCCCGCCACAAGCGTCAGCTTCACCCGGCCTTCCATGCGCGCCTCGTCAAAAGGCGTATTCTTGCACCGCGAATGCAAGTTTGCCGGATCGACGACATAGGGCTCTTCGGGATCGAAACGGATGAGATCGGCAGGGGCGCCGATTTTCAGCCGCCCTTGCGGAAGCCCGAGAATTTCAGCCGGGCGCAAAGTCATCGAGCCGATCAAGCGCTGAAGCGAGAGTTCGCCCGCGTTCACGAGGCGCAGCCCCGCCGACAGCATGGTCTCGAGGCCGATCGCGCCATTCTCGGCTTCCGCGAAAGGCAGGCGCTTGGTCTCGACGTCCTGCGGGTTATGGTCCGACACAATAATGTCGATGAGGCCGGAGGCCAGCGCCTTGACGAGCGCGCGGCGCTCGTCTTCGTGCCGGAGCGGCGGGGCGAGCTTCAAAAAGGTGCGGTAATCGCCAATGTCGCTCTCGTTCAGGGTCAAATGATTGATCGAAACGGCGCAGGTGACCGGCAGGCCGGCCGCCTTGGCTCTCGCGATGATCTCGAGCGAAAGGGTCGTCGTGACGAGGGCGGCGTGATAGCGCGCGCCCGTGAGGGCGACGAGGCGGATGTCGCGATCGAGCATGATCGCCTCAGCCTCGCGCGGAATGCCCGAAAGACCAAGGCGCGAGGCGAATTCGCCCTCGTTCATGACGCCCTCGGCGGACAGATCGCGGTCCTCGGCGTAATGGATGACAAGCGCGTCGAAATCGCGGGCGTAGGACAGGACGCGGCGGAACACCCGCGCATTGCTGATCGACTCGGCGCCGTCCGAAAAGGCGAGCGCGCCCGCCTGCTGCAACAGGCCGATCTCGGCGATCTCCTCGCCGCGCAGGCCATGCGTCAGCGCGGCCGAGGGAATGAGGCGCACGCGCCCAGTGTCGCGCGCGCGGCGCAACAGAAAATCGACGACGGCCGGCTCGTCGACCGGCGGATTGGTGTCGGGACGCGCGAGAATCGTCGTGACGCCGCCCGCCGCCGCCGCGGCCGTCGCCGTGGCGATGGTCTCGCGATGCTCGGCTCCAGGCTCCCCGACGAAAGCGCGCATGTCGATGAGGCCCGGCGCGATGACGTCGCCGCCACAATCAATGACGCGGGCGTGCGAGGGCAGATTCTTTGGCGCGATTTCCGGCCCGAGATCCAGGATCGCGCCGTCAAGGATCAGAACGCCCCCGTGCGCGCCCGAAAATGTCTCGCCGTCAAAGAGGCGCCCATTGACGAGCGCCAAAGGCTGATGCGCGATCGAGGGAGTGGATGGAATTCTCAAGGAGGCGGCCTTTCGCTCTTGCCTTTAAGCTGCTCTTATCCGTTCGGCAGATGCTGGGCGAGCGCGTCAAGCACGGCCATGCGGACCGCGACGCCCATTTCGACCTGTTCGCGGATGCGGCTATGCGCGCCGTCCGCAACCGCCGAATCGATCTCGACGCCCCTGTTCATGGGGCCTGGGTGCAGCACCAGCGCGTCGGGCTTGGCGAGGCTCAGCTTTTCTTCATCGAGCCCGAAGAAGCGGAAATATTCCTTTGGCGAGGGGATGAAGCCGCCCTGCATGCGCTCGCGCTGGAGGCGCAGCATCATGACGATGTCGACGTCCTTCAGCCCGGCCCGCATATCGCGAAAAACCTCGACGCCCATGCGCTCAATGCCGGCGGGCAGCAGGGTCGAGGGACCAATTACGCGCACCCGCGCCCCGAGCGCGGAAAGCAGCAGAATATTGGAGCGCGCCACGCGCGAATGCAAAATATCGCCGCAAATCGCGACTGTCAGCCCCGAGATCCTGCCCCTGTTGCGCTTGATCGTCAGCGCGTCGAGCAGCGCCTGCGTCGGATGCTCATGGGCGCCGTCGCCGGCGTTGACGACTGAGCAATCGACTTTCCGCGCGAGGAGATGGACCGCGCCGGCCTGGGCGTGCCGCACGACTATGATGTCAGGGCGCATGGCGTTGAGGGTCATCGCCGTATCGAGGAGAGTCTCGCCTTTTTTGACGCTGGAGGTCGCGACCGACATGTTCATGACGTCGGCCCCGAGCCGCTTGCCAGCCAGCTCGAAAGAGGATTGGGTGCGGGTCGAGGCCTCAAAGAAGAGATTGATCAGAGTGCGTCCCCGCAAGGTCGAGCGCTTCTTTTCGACCTGGCGCGAAACTTCGATGGCTTCTTCCGCGAGATCCAGCAGAACATGAATGTCCTGCGGCGAAAGACCTTCGATGCCGAGGAGATGCCGATGGGGAAATTTGTATTCTGGACCTTGGTCTAGCATGACGCGATGTCTTACAGGACGCAGGGGCCGTCGTCACAGGCCTTTGGCGCAATCCGCCGCGCCTGCGCACAGATTTTGCGCATTTCAGCGGCGGCCCGGCCCCCCGGCAAGGGGCGGGAGCGAGGAGCGCCGATCGGCCCCGATTTGACTAAGACTGCGCCCTCCCCCATCTTCCGGGCCTAAAATCATACTGCACTGCAACCTTTGCGGAGGAAAGCCCGCCGCACAACCAGCGCGAGCTTAACCTTTAAGACGCGATATGAATTTTTGAAGAAGCGACCCGGGACCATTCCGGTCCAGCCGGTCGAACCGAGGACTGTTGTCAATGAATGTCGTCATCGTCGAATCGCCGGCGAAGGCCAAGACCATCAACAAATATCTTGGCAAGGGCTATGAGGTTTACGCATCCTTTGGCCACGTCCGCGATCTGCCGGCCAAGGATGGCTCGGTCGATCCCGACGCCGATTTCGCCATGCTCTGGGACGTCGACGTCAAATCGGCCAAACGTCTTTCGGAGATCGCGAAGGCCGTCAAGGACGCCGACAAGGTCATTCTGGCGACCGACCCGGACCGCGAAGGCGAAGCGATTTCCTGGCACGTGCTGGAGGTCTTGAAGGCGAAGCGCGTTCTTAAAGACAAGCGCGTCGAGCGCGTCGTCTTCAATGCGATCACCAAATCCGCCATTCTCGAGGCCATGCAGCATCCGCGCGAGATCGACGTGGCCCTCGTCGACGCTTACCTCGCGCGCCGGGCGCTGGACTATCTTGTCGGCTTCAATCTCTCTCCGGTGCTATGGCGCAAGCTGCCCGGCGCGCGCTCCGCCGGCCGGGTTCAGTCGGTCGCCTTGCGCCTCGTCTGCGACCGCGAACTCGAAATCGAATCCTTCGTCGCGCGGGAATATTGGTCGATCGTCGCCCATTTGAAGACGCAGGCGGGCGCGCCATTCACCGCCCGGCTCGTCGGCGCGGATGGCAAGAAGCTGACGCGCCTCGACATCGGCGCGGGACCCGAGGCCGAGGCCTTCAAGGCGGCGCTGGAGAACGCCGCCTTCAAAGTCGCCGAGGTCGAGGCAAAGCCCGCCAAGCGGCACCCTTACGCGCCCTTCACCACCTCGACGCTGCAGCAGGAAGCCTCGCGCAAGCTCGGCTTCGCCCCCGCACGCACCATGCAGCTGGCGCAGCGCCTCTATGAAGGCGCCGACATCGACGGCGAGACGGTCGGACTCATTACTTATATGCGAACCGACGGCGTCGATCTTGCGCCCGAAGCCATCACGAGCGCGCGCTCCGTCATCGCCCGCGAGTTCGGCGACGCCTATGTGCCCAAGGCGCCGCGCAAATATACGGTGAAGGCAAAAAACGCGCAGGAAGCGCATGAAGCGATCCGCCCGACCGATCTGACCCGGCTGCCAAAGCGCGTCATGCGCGCCCTGGAGCCGGACCAGGCGAAGCTCTATGAGCTGATCTGGACGCGCACCATCGCGAGCCAGATGGAATCGGCCGAGCTCGAGCGCACGACCGTCGATATTCTGGCGCAAGCAGGCGAGCGCAAGCTCGATCTGCGCGCGACAGGCCAGGTCATCCGCTTCGACGGCTTCTTGAAGCTCTATCAGGAAGGCCGCGACGACGAGGAAGACGAAGATTCAAGCCGTCTCCCGGACATGGCGAGGGACGAGCGGCTGACCAAGGAGCGCATCGACGCGACCCAGCATTTCACCGAGCCGCCGCCGCGCTTCACCGAAGCGACGCTGGTGAAGCGCATGGAAGAGCTCGGCATTGGCCGGCCCTCGACCTATGCCTCAACGCTGGCGGTGCTGCGTGAGCGCGACTATGTGCGGATCGAGAAAAAACGTCTTTACCCCGAGGACAAGGGCCGTCTCGTCACGGCGTTTCTTGAAAGCTTTTTCACGCGCTACGTCGGCTATGACTTCACCGCCGACCTGGAGGAAAAACTCGACCGCATCTCCAATCATGAAATCGACTGGAAGCAGGTGCTCCGCGATTTCTGGCTCGATTTTTCCGGCGCTCTCGCCGGCACCAAGGATCTGCGCACGACGCAGGTGCTGGACAGCCTGAATGAGATTTTGGGGCCGCATATTTTCCCCGCGAAAGCGGACGGATCGAATCCACGCGCCTGCCCATCCTGCGCGGACGGCCAGCTGTCGCTGAAGCTCGGCAAATTCGGCGCCTTCGTCGGCTGCTCGAATTATCCCGAGTGCAAATTCACGCGCACGCTCGCGGGCGGCAATGGCGAAAACGCCGAGGCCGTCGAAGGCGATCGTCCCGGCGTCAAGGTGCTTGGAATCGACCCCGAGACGGGTGAGGAGGTCACGCTGCGCGACGGGCGTTTCGGCGCCTATGTGCAGCAGGGAGAGGCCGAAAAGCCGAAGCGCTCGTCCCTGCCGAAGACGATTTCTCCCGGCGATCTGACGCTGGAGCAGGCGATCGGGCTTTTATCCCTGCCGCGCGAAGTCGCCAAGCATCCCGAGACGAAAGAGCCTGTCGTCGCGGGCATCGGACGCTACGGTCCATACGTCCAGCACGGCAAGACCTACGCCAATATTGGCAAGGACGAGGATATTTTGAGCATCGGCGGCAATCGCGCGATCGATCTCATCATCGCCAAGGAAAGCGGGCTCACCGGCCGGCGCTTCGGCGCTTCGGAAAGCGCGCCCGCCCGGGTCCTTGGCGAACATCCGTCCGGCGGTCCGGTCACGATCAAGGCGGGGCGTTACGGACCCTATGTCAGCCACGGCAAAGTCAATGCGACCTTGCTGAAGGACGCCGACCCCACCACATTGACGCTTGAGGGCGCCCTGGAGCTTCTGAGCGCCAAGGCGTCGGGCGGCGGCGGTCCCATTCAGGGGCGCCTGCTTGGCGAGCATCCGTCAGGCGGCCCGATCACGGTGCGGGCCGGACGATTTGGCGCTTATGTCAATCACGGCAAGACCAACGCGACCCTCAAGGCGAACGCCTCGGCAGAGACGATCACGCTGGAGGAAGCGATCCGCCTGATCGAAGACAAGGAAGCGGCTGGCGGCGGAGCGAAAAAGAAAGCCGCCGCGCCGAAGAAGACAGCTGCGAAAGCCGCGCCCAAGACAAATGGCGCCAAGGCGGGCGCGTCGAAAGCCGCCGCGTCGAAAGCGAAAGCCTCCGAGGGGGACGACGACGGTCCGCCTTTCGAGCCGACGGCAAATCTCAAACCCGCGCCGGCGCGAAAGCCTGCGGGCTCACAAAAACCCGCCCCTAAACCAGCGGCGGATAAACAGAAAAAGGCCAAACACGCGTGAATAAACCCGCCGGTCCAGGAAAGTCCGGCTCCAAGGCTGCGCAAGGCGCGCAGCAGACCCCTCGCCCCGCGCCCTCGCGGGAAGATATCGTCGCCTTCATCGCCAGAGAGCGGGAGGCGCAGGGCGAGCAAATGTCTTCCGGCAGATCGCCGGCGAAAATCAGCAAGCGCGAGATCGCCCGCGCCTTCGACATCAGGGGCGATGACCGCATCGCCCTCAAACGGCTCCTGAAGGAACTCGAAGCCGAAGGCGCCATCGAACGCCGCCGCAAAGGGCTGCACAAGGCTGGGCTTTTGCCTGCGACCGTGCTCGCCGACTTTTTCAGCCGCGACCGCGACGGCGATTTTCTCGCCGCTCCCGTCGATTGGGACGCGGCGCAAGGACCGCAGCCGAAAATCATCGTCGGCATCCCGCGCAGGCAAAGACCGGGGGCGCCGGCGCCTGGCGTCGGCGATCGCGCGCTTTTGCGTGTCGAGCCCCTGCCTGACGCAAAGCCGGGCGAGCCCGCCTATAGCGGGCGTGTCGTTAAGCTTCTGGAACGCGCCAGATCGCAGATTCTCGGCATTTTCCGCGAACGGCCGGGTGGCGGCGGCCGCGTTTTACCGGTCGACAAGAAGAACGCCAATCGCGGCGAACTCGACGTACATCCCGGCCAGGAGGGAGACGCGCGCGAAGGCGACCTCGTCGCCGTCGAGATTTTGCGTACCGGACGGCTCGGCCTTCCCTCGGCCCGCGTGCGCGAGCGCCTTGGCGCTTTCGACAGCGAAAAGGCGGTGAGCCTCATCGCCCTCCACACCCATAAGATCCCCAATGTCTTCCGGCCCGAGACCATCGCGGAGGCTGATCGCGCGCGCCCCGCGACCATGGATGGGCGCGAAGACTGGCGTCAAATCCCGCTCGTCACCATTGATCCGGCCGACGCCAAGGACCACGACGACGCGGTTCACGCCGAAGCCGACCCTGACCCCAATAATCGTGGCGGCTTCATCCTGCGCGTCGCCATCGCCGATGTCGCGGCCTATGTCCGGCCCGGCTCGCCGCTCGACCGCGACGCGCTGGAGCGCGGCAATTCGGTCTATTTCCCCGACCGCGTCGTGCCGATGCTGCCGGAGCGCATTTCAAACGACCTCTGCTCGCTGCGGCCACATGAGGACAGGCCTGCTCTCGCCGTGCGCATGGTCGTCGCGGCGGACGGACATAAGCTCACGCACAGCTTTCATCGCGTGATGATGCGCTCGGCGGCAAAGCTCGCCTATGGCCAGGCGCAGGCGGCGATCGACGGCGCGGCCGACGAGGCGACAGCCCCGCTCGTCGCGGGCGTGCTGGCGCCGCTCTATGAGGCCTACGCCGCGCTGAAACGCGCCCGCGATGCGCGGGGGCCTTTGGACCTCGACCTGCCCGAGCGGAAAATCATCCTCAACGAAGAAGGCGGAGTCCACAGCGTCGTCATTCCGACGCGGCTCGACGCGCATCGGCTGATCGAGGAATTCATGATCCTCGCCAATGTCGCGGCGGCCGAAACGCTCGAGGCCAAGCATCAGGCGCTGATCTATCGCGCGCATGACGAGCCTTCGGTCGAAAAGCTCAACAATCTCGCGGAGTTTCTATCCTCGATCGGGATCAAGCTCGCGAAGGGGCAGGTTATCAGGGCCGAGCAGTTCAACGGCATTCTGGCTCAGGTCAAGGACACCGACAATGAGCATCTCGTCAATGAGATCGTTTTACGCACACAGGCGCAGGCTGAATATGTAGTTGAAAACTATGGCCATTTCGGCCTTAATTTGCACCGCTACGCGCATTTTACCTCACCGATCCGCCGTTACGCCGACCTCATCGTCCATCGCGCGCTGATCTCGGCGCTTCGTCTTGGCCCCGACGGCCTGCCCCCAAATGCGCGGGAAGAACTGACCGAGGTCGCGGCGAAGATTTCCGCCGCCGAACGCAGAGCCATGGCGGCCGAGCGCGAGACCATCGAAAGGCTGATCGCGGCGCATCTTGCCGACAAGGTCGGCGCGACCTTCGAGGGACGCATTTCAGGGGCGACCCGCGCCGGCCTCTTCATCCGGTTGCACGACACCGGCGCCGACGGATTCATTCCAGCCTCGATGCTGGGCGATGATTATTTTCGCCATGACGAGCGTTTGCACGCGCTGATCGGCTCGCGTACCGGTAAGATGCATCGGCTCGGCGACATCGTCACGGTGAAGCTGGTCGAGGCGGCCCCGCTTGCCGGGGCCTTGCGTTTCGAACTTTTGAGCGCGGGCGGTCCCCGCGCCCCAAGGACCGCGCTCAAACAGGCCGGCAAAGGTGAGAAAGCGCAGCGTCATAACCGCTCATCGAGATGAACGCAGGGGCAATTCATGTTGGACAATGGTGTAATCACCGTTTCGAGCCCTCATACGGTCGAGGAAACGGTCAGCCGCTTCGAGGCCGCGCTCAAAGCGCATAAGGTGACGCTCTTCGCCAAGATCGACCACGCGGCGGGCGCGGGCGAAGCCGGCATGACTCTTCGGCCGACTTTGCTGTTGATTTTCGGGAGCCCCCGCACGGGCACGCCGCTAATGCAGCACAATCAGGAGATCGGCCTCGACCTGCCCATGAAGGCGCTTATCTGGCAGGACGCCGATGGCAAGGTTTGGCTTTCCTCAAACGATCCAGCATGGCTCGTCCGCCGGCACCGCCTTGGCGACGCCGTGGAGGAGACGGTTGCAGCTCTTGAAAACGGCCTCGCCGTGCTCACGCAAGAGGCCAGCGCCGGTTGAGGTTCTGGCGGTCGCTTCAGATCTCGCCGGTCGATCGGCGTTTGCTGCTCAACCCACAAAAATGTCAGCGGGCCGATCCGTAAGGATCAGCGCGCCGATCGCAATTAGCAGGAACGGCAAGATCCATTTCGCCATCTTCTCAAGGAAAGACCGCGAAATCGGGTGGCGCGCAAGCAGTGCGGCCAGCGCGCTCATCAAAATGGCGACCGCCATCGCGGCGATGAAACAGGCGGGAACGAAGGCCGGCTTCAAGTCCGCGAAGAGCGGCGTCAGCACGCTGACGCTGTCGCTGCTGTTCGCCAGCAGGACCGTCGCAAACCCGAGATAGGCGTAAAGACCGATTGGACCTCGCGGCTCGCCAATCAATTCGTCGTCACGGCCGGCCTGGTTCATGCCGAGCTGGCTCGTGATGAGTTGCATGAGCTGATAGCCGCCGAGCCCAATCGGGATCAAGCCAAGATAGCGGATGCTTTCCGCCGGCAGGGCGTCGGCGGCGCGAGCCAGGGCGAGGCTGACGGCGAGGACCGTCACACAGACCAGAACGAATGTGAGCCGCACGAAAGAAGGGTGGTAGCCGGGCCTCGCGCCATAGGCCGAAAGGACGACCATATTGTCGAAATTGGTCGATCCATAAGAAATCGCCGCCGCGCTCGCGACGCTCAGGGCCTCGATCAGCATCTGGGGTGAAGCAAAAGCGCTCAATGCATCGCCTTCGGGAGGGGCCGCTGATCGCGTTCCGGCCTTTGACAGGCCATCGCGGGCGGATGAATCGACATGGTTTCGGAAAGAGGAAGTCGAATCAAGACGATGGGCGTCAGCGCCGGAAATCCTGCCTGGCTCCTCTGATTCATGACACAACAGACTAAAACGCCACGATGGCGGACTCAAGCTGCGCTTTGCCGGAATAATCAGGATGCGGGGGCGTTTCCTCGGTGGCGACGAGCGTGCCCGCCGCGGTTCTCATCGCGTCTCGCCCGGCGCGCAAGAGGGCCGGCGAAGCGGCCATTGGCCACGCAATCGAATTGCCTCACGCCTTTTCATTGTATTACCGTGCCAATGGCGGTCCGCTGGCCTTAACACATGATTCTGGAGACGTAAGAATGGCGAAGCCGACACAGGCCGACGCGGAAGCCGCTGTCAGGGTGCTGATCGAATGGGCGGGCGATGATCCAGATCGCGAAGGCCTCCTCGACACGCCCGGACGCGTGGCGCGGTCTTATCGTGAGCTGTTCGCGGGATACGCGACCGACCCACGAACGTACCTCGAACGCACATTCGAGGAGGTTGGCGGTTACGACGAGCTTGTCGTGATGCGGGACATTCCCGTCGTCAGTTTTTGCGAGCACCATATGCTTCCGGTGATCGGCCGCGCGCATGTCGGTTATCTGCCGAGCAATCGGGTGGTCGGCATCTCAAAGCTCGCCCGCGTTGTGCATGGTTTTGCGCGCCGGCTGCAGATCCAGGAGAAACTGACCGCCGAGATCGCAGACGCCATCCAGGACATTCTGGAGCCGAAGGGCGTTGGCGTGGTGATCGAGGCCGAGCACAGCTGCATGACGCTGCGCGGCGTCAACACGCTCGGAACCACCCTCACAACCAGCCGCCTGCGCGGCATCATCCGGGACGACCCGCGCACGCGCGAAGAGTTTCTGCGCCTGACGCGAGCCTAGAGCGCTTTCCGATCGAATGGAGTCATTCGATCGATCAGAAATCGCTCCAGATTCAAAAACTTGAGCATATCCTTGTCGATCAGATCGAACCGATCTGATCGGGATATGCTCTCGCCGACAGGTTCGACCAGCGGCCTTGGGAGGCGAGCGAACTGCTCCGCGACATGATCGTCCTCGATATGATGGACGATCTCCTTCATACTGATCGCGCCGTCGGCGCCGGTCAGCGCCGAAAACCTCGCAGGCCATCTCGTGTCGCGTCGCCGCAACAATTTTTGGGCCCTTATGCTTGCTTGAAATCATGCGACGCACGCAACATCGGAAAGCCGCCTCAAAAGCGGCTTCAGCTCGGCAACTTCAATGATGCATGATGGCTGGGGGACCTGGATTCGAATTGGTTTTACCGATGAATCAAGCTAAA
This sequence comes from Methylocella tundrae, assembly GCF_038024855.1. Taxonomy (NCBI): domain Bacteria; kingdom Pseudomonadati; phylum Pseudomonadota; class Alphaproteobacteria; order Hyphomicrobiales; family Beijerinckiaceae; genus Methylocella; species Methylocella tundrae. The sequence goes on along the minus strand of NZ_CP139089.1, from coordinate 3,804,982 downwards.
TCGAAGCCTATGGGGACAAGCAAAGAAGCTGAAGAGCTGGCCGCGAAGATCGGGGCTAAGATTAAAGAGTTGCGGCTGGCCAAAGGCTTCGCGACGCAGGATTCGTTCGCCAAGAAACTCGGCATGAAGGCGGACGGCGTCTCGGCATATGAGCGCGGAAATAACCTGATTCAGCTCGTGAAGCTAAGCGAGATGGCCCAAATTCTCGGCGTGACCCCGAACGATATTCTTGGTTTTAAGCCTGGATCGGCAGGGCAGATGCGCCAGGTTACAGGTATTCTTCTAGAGCGCTCATGTGTGGCGCTAGGGGTGCCGGAGAAGCGAGCGAGGGCTCTGGCAGAAACAGTTCTTGCAGTTCTAGATAGTCCTGCAATTCACACATCTGGCATCCCGTTAGAGGACATTGTTCGCATTTTGGCCGACGACGCAATTCGTCGATCTTTGCTGTCAGCGCGGAGCTGACCAACACCCTAATAGATCGCGCATTCTTGATGATTCTTGCAATGTGAAGATGTAGCTGAACGCTCTTTGCGACGGCGTAGGTATAATGTGCTCTTTGAAGGGCACGATCATCTATCGGCCTTTTTGACTCCACCCCGCTAGCTGAAGGCAGGCAGTTTCCGCACAGGTAACTTCCTCCGGCAGTGGAGCGCCGGCGACCGGCTCTGGGTGCGCGATCTTGATGAATTCTCCGGCAAGGATATCGCGGAGAAGACCGTGGATGCCGGATATGCCGCGCCGTGGTGTCCGCTCCGATTCGAAGCCGATAGCGCGCTAGATGGCGATTGGGCGAGATTTGAGAATGGGCCGAACACAGCCGTTCCTGGGCGGCTTCGCCATAGCCGCTTCATGCCACGTTGGGCTTCCCGCCTGACGCTGATCGCAGCCATTATTTCAGCCGAGACCCAGCTTTGGCGCAGTCAGCCATCGCGAAATTAGAACTCGCACGCCCTACCAAAACGTGAACATGTTCGGCAAACCGCGTAGCAAACCGTGTGCAGCACATCTAATCTCGGAATATCATAAGCTATTGATTTCAGAGTGGCTGGGGGACCTGGATTCGAACCAAGATTGACGGAGTCAGAGTCCGCTGTTCTACCGTTGAACTATCCCCCACCGACCCATCTTCGAGGGCTTTCGCTGGGCCGCCCGGCAATCGGATCTATTGGCGCGATAGCGCGAGCGGAGATGTCATCTAGTTCTTCGCCTCGCCGCTGTCAACGTTTCGCCACGGCCAAGCCGGCCGTTATCGTCCTCATGACGCGACGGCCTTTTCGCCGTTCAGGGGGTTGGCTGGATCCCAGCGGTAGCGCACGGTCTCGAAGCGCATGTCGAGCGCGTCGAAGAGCACCAATCTGCCGATGAGGCTTTCGCCAAAGCCGACAATCTCGCGCACGACTTCAAGCGCCATCATGGAGCCGAGTATGCCGGTCAGGGCGCCAAGAACCCCGATCTCCGCGCAGGAGGGAGCGACGCCCTCGGGCGGGGGCTCCGGAAACAGGCAGCGATAGGTCGGATTGGGTTCGCCTGTGACGCTTGATTCATAGGGGCGCAGCGTCGTCAGCGATCCGTCGAAGGCGCCGACCGCCGCCGTGACAAGCGGGCGCCGCTCGTGGAAGCAGGCGTCGGAAACAACGTAGCGGGTCGCGAAATTGTCCGACCCGTCGGCGACGACGCCATAGGCCGCGACGAGTTCACGCGCATTCTCGGCGCTGAGCCGTGTTTGATGCCGCCTCACCAGGACATGCGGGTTCAGCCTTGCGATCGCCGCGGCTGCGCTGTCAACTTTCGGCCGTCCGACATCCTGCGTTCCGTGCAGCACCTGGCGCTGCAGGTTCGAGAGCGAGACGACGTCATCGTCGATGACGCCGATCTCCCCGACGCCCGCCGCGGCGAGATATTGCAGGAGAGGCGCGCCGAGGCCGCCAGCGCCGACGACGAGGACGCGCGCGGCCTTGAGCTTCTGCTGACCCGGACCGCCGACGCCGCGCAGAACGATGTGGCGCGCATAGCGCTCGATTTCTTCTGTTCCCAGGATGACTTCGGTCAACGCGGGCGGCGCCTTTCATTGTTGCGAAGCTAATATGGCGAAGGCGGCGGAAATTGCGAGCCGCCGGCGATCGAAAGCAGCCGTCAGCAGACCGGCAATAAGCGCTTAATCTATTGCAGTTTGAACGCAAGCTATAGAATATGAGCGGGCTCCGTTCGAGGCGGAAGCACATAAAATCTCAGATGCGGGGGACGGATAATGGGGAAAAGGACAAAAATGCTCGCCGCGGCGCTCGTTTTATCGGGCGCGATGACCGCGGCGGCCTGGTGTCAGGGGCTCAGCGAACAGCAAGAGGCGGCGGACTGTCAGGGCGACGCTTTGCGGCTTTGCGGCCCCTATATTCCTGATCACGCGAAAATTCACGCCTGTCTGGTCACCTACAAAGTCTATCTAAGCCCGGCTTGCCGTTCGATCATCGCACCGGCAAAGCATCGTAAGCATAGCTATTAAGCTTTCCCGGCGATGGACGCTTCAGCTCTGAGCTTTGCACATAAAAGCGCAGCGCCAATGGCGCGGCGCGTGAAGCGATAGCTTGAGGCGCCTCGCGCTTTCGCCTAAGAGAGGCCGGGGCTGGGAGATTGGACGATTCTCAACGAAACGATAGGATGAAACATGCAGATTAATTTGACGCGCGCAGTCGTCGCTACTGCGTTTTTGTTGGCGGGCTCCGCCGGGGCGCTCGCTCAGCACGCCTGCCATGATGACGCCTTCCGCTTTTGCCGCAACGTCATTCCCGATCACGCGCGCATCCAACATTGCCTGGAGCGCAATATGTATCACCTGCATGCCGCCTGCCGGGCGGAATTCAAGAGAGGATAAATCCGCGCGTCGCGGCGTCGAGACGCCGCTGCGGGTAGAAGGTTCCTCAGCGGAGCCGCGGGCCGGCCGCGTCAGGCCGCCCGCGAGAAGGTCGCGACGGCGTCGCAAACTTCATCGACGATCCGCTCGACGAGATCGAGATTATCGCCTTCGCCCATCACGCGAATGACGGGTTCTGTGCCCGATGCGCGGATCACGAGGCGGCCCGAACTGCCGAGTTTCTGGCGCCCCGATTCAATTGCGCGGGCGACGTTCGCGTCCTCCAGGGGTTTGCCAGCGCTGACCCTGACGCTCTTTAGCACCTGCGGCGAAGGCTCGAAGCGATGGCAGACCTGGCTGACCGGCTTTGATTGGCGTTTGACGACCGCGAGCAGTTGCAACGCCGCCACGAGTCCGTCGCCTGTCGTGCAATAATCCGCGAGGATGATATGGCCGGATTGCTCGCCGCCGAGATTATAGCCGTGCTGGCGCATATGCTCCAGCACGTAGCGGTCGCCGACAGCCGTGCGGGCAAGCGACAGGCCGATCCCCTGGAGATAGCGCTCGAGCCCGAGATTGGACATCACAGTCGCGACGACGCCGGGCTGCGACAGGCGTCCATCTTCCTTCCAGCTCTCGGCGATCACCGCCATCAATTGATCGCCATCGACGATCTTGCCCATTTCGTCGACGATCAGCACGCGGTCGGCGTCACCATCGAGCGCGATCCCGATATCGGCGCGCATCTCGCGCACCTTCTTGACGAGGGCAAGTGGCGTGGTTGAGCCGACGCCGCGATTGATGTTGAACCCGTCCGGCTCGACGCCAATCGAGAAAACCTCGGCGCCCAGCTCCCATAAAGCCTCCGGAGCGACCTTATAGGCGGCCCCGTTGGCGCAATCGACAACGATGCGCAAACCCTCGAGGGAAAGGTTGCGCACCAGCGTCCTCTTGGCGAATTCGATGTAGCGGGCGCGGTCGCCCTCGACGCGCATGGCGCGCCCGAGATCGGCAGGCTTCGACAATTTCAGTGCGAAATCCTTGTCGAGCATCGTCTCGATCTTGGCTTCGACTTCATCCGACAATTTGAATCCGTCAGGTCCGAAGAGCTTGATGCCATTATCTTCGAAGGAATTGTGCGAGGCGGAAATCATCACGCCGACATCGGCCCGCATCGAATGCGTCAGCATGGCGACGGCGGGCGTCGGCATCGGTCCGAGCAGAAGGGAATCCATGCCGACTGAGGCGAAGCCCGCCACCATCGCATATTCGATCATGTAGCTTGAAAGTCGCGTATCCTTGCCGATCACCGCTCGGTGGCGATGGTCGCCGCGCTGAAACAGGACGCCGGTCGCCTGCGCGACCTTCATGGCCAGCTCCGGCGTGATGACCGAGTTGGCCTGGCCTCGAATTCCATCCGTTCCAAAATGTTTGCGAACCATCAATCAGCTTTCCTTGCAATTCTTCCTGCGCGTTCGGGCTCAAACAACCCACCGAGGCTCGCCTCAACGCCTTCCTCACGTCAACGCCCTGGCATTACACGGGGTCGTGATCAGCGGGCGCCGGCCTCATTCAAACTCCCAACTTGCATTCTGCTGCTGATTGGCATTTACAAGCGGATTTTTTGGCGCGGCGTTCAGGCGCGGGCCGATCTCAATATAGCCACCGATAATCGCCAGACTCCAGCAGAAGAGTTATTTTATAATCAATCACGCCAATTTTGTGGGAAAGCTACGTGATGAGGCATTTCGAAACACTCTTCAGGGTCCTGCTCGGCGCCTGCGCGGCCGGTTTTCTTTGCGGCGCCGTCGCTGGCGCGTCGCCGCGCGCCGAGGCGGCGGGCGCGCCGGAGCGCCTTGCGCAGAATTTTGGAGCTCCTCCCGGCGACGTTGGCGACGGCCAGCCGGACGATGCGTCTACCCTGCTCGTGCGGATTGATCGCCTCGAAAGCCAGATGCGCCAGATGAATGGCCAGATCGAGCAATTGCAGTTTCAAAACCACAAGCTTGAGGATCAGCTGAAGAAGTTCCAGGAGGATGTCGATTTCCGGTTTCAGGATAGCGGACGGCCAGGCGCCGCGGCGCCGTCCGCCGCGAAACCGCAAAAGCGAAGCGACGCGATCGACAATCTCATCGACGCCGGAGATCAGCCCGGGGAGCCGCCCTCCTCCGCGACCCCGCCCAGCGTGACGCCCGGCTCCGCGCGCCCGTCGCGACGCGGCGACGCCTTCGATCCGTCAAATGACCCCAACGCTCCAGGCGCGCCCCGGACGCTCGGAAGCGCCCCGCCATCGCCCGCCGCCAGAGTGAGAACCACCGCCCTCCCGGACGCGGCCTCTCCCGACGCGCCGCTCGATCTATCCGGCGCGAAATGGCGCGCCGCTCCCGCCGATGCTCCGGCGAGCGGCTCCCCGGCCACGGCCACTCCGCCAGTCGCGGCGCTGACGACGCCAAACAGCGTCGCGCCGGGCGCCGCGCCGATCAATCCGGTGAAAGAGGAGTTCGATGTCGCCTACGGCTATCTCCGGCAGAAGGAGTATGAAAGCGCGGAAAAGAGCTTCGCCGCCTTCATCCAGAAGAATCCCAGGAGCAGAATGACGGCCGACGCGACCTATTACCTTGGCGAGAGTTTCTTCCAGCGCAACCGCCCGCGCGAGGCCGCGGAGCAATATCTCAAGATGTCGACGCAATACGCGACGTCGCCGCGAGCGCCAGAGGCGATGCTGCGGCTTGGCCAGTCGCTCAATGCGCTTGGCGCAAAGGAACAGGCCTGCGCGACATTCGCCGAGATCGGCCGCAAATATCCAGGCGCCTCGGCGGCTGTCAAAGCCGGCGCGGATCGGGAGGCTAAACGCGCCCAATGTTGAATGTTGACAGCGCGCGTCCGGGCAGAGGCGGCGAACCGCCGCCGCGCGCGCAAAGACGCGCGGCCAGCATCCAGGCGTTTTCGCCGGAGGCGATCGCGCGGCTGTTTCAAGCATGGGAAAACGCACAAAGAATTCTGCTCGCCGTGTCGGGCGGCCCTGACTCTGTTGCTTTGATGCTGCTCGCGGCCGAATGGGCGCGGCGCAGGCCGGGCGCGCCGTCCCTTCACGTCGCCACCGTCGATCATGGCTTGCGCGAGGATTCCCGCAGAGAGGCGGAAGCCGTGGCGGTTTGGACTGCGCGACTGGGCCTGACGCATGACGTTCTCGTCTGGAGCGGCGCCAAGCCGAGGTCGAAAATCCAGGAGCTGGCGCGCGAGGCCCGCTACGCGCTTCTCTTCAGCCATGCGGCCCGCATTGGGGCCGAGATCGTCGCAACCGCCCATCATGCCGACGATCAGGCTGAGACGATCCTGTTTCGCCTGCTGCGCGGAAGCGGGCTCGGCGGGCTTTCCGGGATGGCCGCCTCCGCGCGGCGGCAGGGCCTGATGCTCTCGCGCCCGTTGCTGGAGCTCCCCAAGGCGGAGCTGATCGCATTCTGCGAGGCGAAAGCGCACCCGTTTTTCGCCGATCCCTCAAATCGCAATCCCGCCTACGCCCGCACGCGGCTGCGTGCGCTTGGCGCTATGCTGGCCGAAGAAGGCTTGAGCCGCCACGCGCTTCTGCGGCTCGGGCGCCGCGCCGCGCGAGCCGAGGCCGCGCTGGCGGCACGCGCGGAAGCCGCCGGCGGCGCCCTCGACGCCCGCCGCGAGCCGGGCGGCTTCTCGGCCGATTTCACCGCCCTCGCCAATGAGCCAGAGGAAATTTTTATGCGCGTTCTGGCAGCGCAGATTACCGTGCTCGGGGGTCAGGGCCGGCCGCTCCGGCTCGACCGGCTGGAAGCGCTGACCGCGGCCGTGCAGGGCGCGCTGCGCAAAAACCAGCCCTTTGCGGCGACGCTTGCCGGTGTGGCGCTCAAGCTTGGCCGGGATGGCGCTCTGGTTCTCCAGACCGAAAATCCGCGCCGGCGGGGACGTGGCGCGCCAAAAAAAGAGCCGCCAATGGCATGATGCGGCGCGGTATTTGCCTTGGCGCAAGCGTTCCCCTTGGCAATGGCGCCTCTGACGCCTACATTATCGTTCTAATCGCCGGACTCACAGTGAGTTTTTCTTTCGACGGGCGATCGACCATCCGGTTTGAATGGCCCGTAGCAGGACGTTGAGATGAATCCGAATTTCCGTAATTTTGCACTGTGGGTGATCATCATCCTTCTGGTGGTGGCGCTTGTCATGCTGTTCCAGAATCCGGGACAGCGCACGGCGTCGCAAGACATCACCTTCAGCCAATTGCTGACCGAGGTCGACCAGGGGCGCGTCCGCGAAGTCACTATTTCGGGCAATGAGATCACCGGCCATTTCAGCGATAACCGGGCCTTCTCGACCTATGCGCCGAACGATCCGACGCTGGTGCAGAGCCTCTATAAAAAGAATGTTTCGATTTCGGCGAAGCCGCCGTCCGATGGCAATAACTGGCTCTTGACGCTGCTCGTCAACGGGCTCCCCCTGATCGCCATATTCGGCGTGTGGATTTTCCTCTCGCGGCAGATGCAGGGAGCCGGCGGCAAAGCCATGGGCTTTGGCAAATCGAAGGCGAAGCTTTTGACCGAGGCGCATGGGCGCGTGACCTTCGAGGATGTCGCGGGCGTCGACGAGGCCAAGGAGGATTTGCAGGAGATCGTCGAATTCTTGCGCGATCCCCAAAGATTCCAGCGTCTTGGCGGCCGCATTCCGCGCGGCGTTCTGCTGATCGGACCGCCCGGCACGGGTAAGACGCTGCTGGCGCGCGCCATCGCGGGCGAGGCCAATGTGCCCTTCTTCACGATTTCGGGCTCCGACTTCGTCGAAATGTTCGTCGGCGTCGGCGCGAGCCGCGTGCGCGACATGTTCGAACAGGCGAAGAAGAACGCGCCCTGCATCATCTTCATCGACGAGATCGACGCGGTCGGCCGCCATCGCGGCGCCGGCCTTGGCGGCGGCAATGATGAGCGCGAGCAGACCTTGAACCAGCTGCTCGTCGAGATGGACGGCTTCGAGGCGAATGAGAGCATCATTCTGATCGCCGCGACCAACCGTCCCGACGTGCTCGACCCCGCCCTGCTGCGGCCGGGCCGCTTCGACCGCCAGATCGTCGTTCCCAATCCCGACGTCGTCGGCCGCGAGCGCATCCTCAAAGTTCACGTGCGCAAGGTGCCTCTGGCTCCGGACGTGGAATTGAAGGTCGTCGCGCGCGGCACCCCGGGCTTTTCGGGCGCCGATCTCATGAACCTCGTCAACGAAGCCGCGCTGCTCGCGGCGAGGCGCGGCAAGCGCGTCGTGACCATGGCCGAATTCGAGGATTCGAAGGACAAGATCATGATGGGCGCGGAGCGCCGCACCATGGTGATGACCGAGCAGGAGAAGATGCTCACCGCCTATCATGAGGGCGGGCACGCCATCGTCGCCCTCAATGTTCCGGCGACCGATCCCGTGCACAAGGCGACGATCATCCCGCGCGGCCGCGCGCTCGGCATGGTCATGCAGCTGCCTGAGCGCGACAAGCTCTCGACCAGCTATGCGCAGATGACCTCCCGGCTCGCGGTCTGCATGGGCGGGCGCGTCGCCGAGGAAATCATCTTCGGCAAGGACCAGATCACCTCCGGCGCGCAATCCGACATCGAGCAGGCGACCAAACTCGCCCGCGCGATGGTGACCCGCTGGGGCTTTTCCGAGGAACTCGGCACCGTCATGTATGGCGAGAACCAGGAAGAAGTCTTCCTCGGCTATTCGATGGGCAAGCAGCAGACCATTTCCGAGGAAACGGCTCGCAAGATCGATTCAGAGGTGCGCCGTCTTGTCGAACTCGGGCTCTCGGAAGCCAAGCGCATACTGACCGAGAAGCGTCAGGATTTGGAGACCCTCGCCAAGGGCCTGCTGGAATATGAGACTCTGTCCGGCGACGAGATCATCGGTTTGTTGCAAGGACGCAGGCCCGTCCGCGAGAACCCCGAGGATACGACGACGCCGCTTCGCGGCTCGCCGGTGCCGACGACCGGCGTCGGCGTCAGGCCGAAACCGGGTCCCGAGCCCGGCGGTCTGGAGCCGCAACCGCAGGCCTGAGCCGGCGGGGGATTTTAAGAATGACAGGGCTGCTTCGCATGTGAGGCAGCCCTTTTTATTGCGTCAAGCCGAACGAAAAGCGGCGAGGATGCCAAAGCAAGAGACGTTTCCGGCGCCGGCGGAGGTTAAATGAAGCATTCCCTATCGCTGTATTCTTTCTTCGGCATGCTCGGTCTCTCCTTCGCCGCCGCCGGCTCCGCCGCGGCGCAGAGCAAATCCGCTGATGGACCGACCATCAAAAGCAATCCCGCGGCCCAGGCGCAGTCTCTCAAGCAATTCAAGGACTGGACGATCGGCTGCGACAATCTCAGGACATGCACTGCGCTCGGGCTCCTCCCCGATCAAAACGCGGGCGCCTATGTCAAGGTCAGCCGCACGGGCGCCGGCGACGATCAACCGGTCGTCGCCTTCACTGTCGATGCCGAAAACCCAGCGAAAGCGCCGCAGTTGAAGGTGCTGCTCGACGGCATGACTGGACCCGGCCTCCCCTCCAAACCGCTTCCTGCTCGTCAGGACGGCGATTTCGTAACGGCCACTTTGACGGGGGATGGCGCCCGCGCCTTCCTCGAGGCCCTGCGGCCGGCCAAGACGCTCACGGTTCAATTGATCGACGGAGCGAGCACTGGCGATCCAGCAATCATATCGCTCGCTGGCTCCGCCGCTGCGCTGCTCTATATGGACGCGCAGCAGAACCGGCTCGGCACGGTAACGGCTTTGGTTCAGCGCGGCAGCGCGCCCGCTTCATCCGTTCCCGCCGCGCCGGCGCCTCCAAGCATAGCGGCGATCACGATGAGCGAGATCAAAACGGCGCCAAAGCGCCCCGCGGGGATTCACCTGTCGAAAGATGAGAGCTGCAAGGATTATGACCCGATCGTGGTCCGCCTGTCTCCCGATCAGACCCTTTGGGGCGTCTGCGAGCAGGCCGCGGCGTATAATTTCCGCTATCGATTTTGGATTGCGGACGCGGGACGAGCGACGCTTGCCGCCTTCAAAATACCCGGGAAGTCCGATGCCGATCCGGCAGAACTGGTCAGTCCCTATCTTTTGGAGGACGGCCTGACGCTTGGCGCGGAGGATAAAGGGAGAGGAGTTGGAGATTGCGGCGAGATCAGCGAATGGGCCTGGGATGGCGCGGCTTTCCAGCTGATCCGCTTTAGGCAAATGAATGAATGCCGCGGCGTTTCTTCGAATGATTGGCCGGCGCTCTATACGGCGAAGGCGGCGCGCGCGAGATAGCTCAAACTCGGCGCAACCACCGCTTTCAGAGCGCCAGGCCCTGACGCAATTCGACAGATTCCATGACACCCGCCAATCAGGGGTCTTAAGCGCCCTGATCGGCTTGCGCGAAAACCCGCCATAGCAGCGGCGAGTCAATCCGCCGTGTCGAGGATGAGCCGGAGATGGCCACTCCGGCGAAATGGCGTTGCCTTCACAACGTCAGGACTGCGAGCCGGCAAGCACGGTGACCGCGCGGCGGTTCTGCGACCAGCAGGAAATATCGTTGCAGACGGCCACCGGGCGTTCCTTGCCATAGCTGATCGTATGGATGCGGGACGCCGGAATGCCGCGCGCCACCAGATAGGCCTTGGCGGCTTCGGCCCGGCGTGCGCCGAGCGCGAAATTATATTCGCGCGTGCCGCGCTCGTCGGCGTGGCCCTCGACGGTGAAATTATATCTCGCATATTGCTGCAGCCAGCGCGCCTGCTTGTCGAGCGTCGCCTGCGCCGTCGAGCTCAATTCGCTGGAGTCGCTATCGAAGAAGACCCGGTCGCCAACGTTGACCGCGAAATCCTGCGGACTGCCGGGCGTCGCCGCCCCTCTTGCGCCCCCATTGAGGCCGGCGAGGGCGTTTGGATCCTCAGCGGGGTTTTTGGCGCATGCCGCAATCGCCAGGGCGGCGCCCAGCACGGCGGCGATTTTCAACTCGCGCCTCCGTTCGAGAAAGCTCATCCCCAAAACTCCTTGTGTGATCGCACGATAGCCCTTTCGTAAAGCCCCGACCGTTAAAAGAAGGTTCCGTCAACCTTGATCCGAGCTTATCAGACCCTGTTGCATTTGAGTAATCAAGCCCAATGGTTAACAGAAAGTTAATCCCCCATAACGCCAAGCCAAGCTGAACGGCCAGTTCAGACTAGAGCTAAAGGTTCGGCGTTCCAGACGTGTCGGGAGCGCCGGATAGGCTTGGATGGCCGGTATATCAGGCGCCGGAGCCATCATAATCCGGGCCTGCCGCTGCCAATTGTCGCGGCCGTCGCCGAAGCCCGATCCATTCGCGAAGGTGATCTGGCTCCTCACTTTTTGTTTCGCCACATGATTTGATCCAGGAACTCTGCGGCTCCTGACGGCGCGCTCTTGCCCGCGCGGCGTTCACGTTCCTTCTAAAGCGAGAAAGTTGCGCGGCGCTGATCGTCCGCGCCGAGAGAAAGGTGTCGCCCGCTTAATGCGCGAGGCGCTCGAGCAGGTCGCGCACATGCACCTGATCGGCCTTATAGTTGCCTGTCAGCGTGTACATCACGAGGTTGACCCCTCCGCGCAAGGCGAGTTCATGCTGGCGTGCTCCGCCGGGGGTCAACGCATAAAGGCTCTCGCCATCGGGGTCGCTCGCCCATCCTCCCGCAAGGTCGTTCGAGGTGATGATCACCGGCGAGACGCCATCGCCGGACCGCGCCGGTCGCGCGCTCCCATCGGCTGGAGCCGGCGGCAGGGCTTCGATCCAGGTGACCCCATTGACGTAGCGGCCAACGAAGCCGTCGAGCAGATAAAAAGTTTTGGTGACGACGTGGTCCGCGGGCACTGGGGCGAGTTCGGGCACGTCGACGCCATCGAGCAATTGCCGCAGCCATTGCGCCTCAGGGGTCGGCGGCCCGTCCGGACGCGCCGTCAGCGCATCACGGGTGTCGAAAATAATGGTGCCTCCAAGTCTCATGAAGGCGCTGATCTTGGCGATAGCCTCCTGCGATGGCCGCGGGCGCCCGGCGACGATCGGCCAATAGAGCAACGGATAGAAGCTGAGTTCGTCGCGCGCAGGATCGACGCCAACCGGCTCTCCCGGCGTGAGGGACGTCCGCCGCGCCAGCACCCGCGACAGGCTGAGGAGGCCTTGCCGGCTCGCCTCATCGACCTTGGCGTCGCCGCTGACGACATAGGCGAGACGGGTCGTTAGCGCCGAATTGATGTCGCGCTGCGAAATCGCCGGGCTCGAAGGTTCGGCCTGCGCCCGCATCGGCCCCGCGACACATCCGCAGGCGATGAGAAACGCCGCAAGGCCCGCGACGGCCCGGCGCGAGGGGCGCAGCGCCCCCGATAGCCAGAGCGAGGCCAGCGCGTCGAGACAGAACAGAAGGAACGCCGCGGCGATCAGGAAGGGCCTGAGATCGACCGGCTCGGCGCCGCGCAGAAAATTGGGCGCGAGGCCAAGGCGGCCAAAATCCAGCGCCGACAAGGTTTCCCCGGCGAGCAGCGTGTTGACGGCGAGAGGCGCATTTTGCGGGCCGTAAAATCCAGGCAGATGCTCCGCGTCCGCCGCGCCCGCAAAGCCGATCGGGATGGGTTTTGCGCTGGCGGGCGGCACGCCAAGGACGCCATAGCCGTCAAGCGTTCGCGTCGGCGCAACGGTGCGCGGCTGATCCGCGCTCGCGGCGAGCGCGTCCTTGTCGCCGGCTTTGGCCGCGTCCGTTTGCGCTTTCTCGGCTTCCACCCCGGTGGCCGCGCCTTGACCCGTTTCTCCAGACAGATCGACGATCTTGCGCAGCATATCGACGAAAAGGCCCGACAGCGGCAGGTTCGACCATGTGGTGTCGGCCGTCACATGAAAGAGAATGGTCATTCCTTTGCCCATGCGCATCGCCGTTACGAGCGGCGTGCCGTCCGAGAGCTGCGCCAGCGTCTTGGCTGGCAGGCCGGGATCGGGCTCGGCGAGCACCTGGCGCGTGACAGTCACTTCATCTGGAACGTTCAAACCAAAGAAAGGACTTGAACGCTCGAATGGCGCGAGCTTTTTCGGCGTGTCCCATGACATCGACCCGCCGAGCACGCGCCCGCCCCGGCGCAGCCGCACGGGAACGAGATCGTCGGAAGCGTTGGCGAGCCGGGTGCCGGCGAAGCGGACAAGGATGCCTCCATCCTCGATAAAATGCCGCAGTTCGTCATGCGTCGGCCCCGAGACGGCGCCGATATCGGCGAGGACCATGACGGCGACATGCTCCTCGAGCAAGGCATGGATCGGATCGCCGACGCCGGGCCGCGCCTCGCGCACGTCTGCGAAGGGAGAGAGCGCCTTCTTCAGATAATAATTCGGCGCGAGCAAGGGCTGCGACACGTCGGCGGCCTCCCCGCTGACGATGCCGACGCTACGCCGGCGCCAGCGCTCATCGAGCAGCGAGACCGCTCCCGCCGAGTGCTCGCCGGCGATTTCGAGCCGCACGATGTCGTTGCGCAATTCGACCGGCAGGTCGAACCGGGCGGTGGTGGCGGTCTTTCCGGCAAAATCGAAAGGGGCGGCGCCGATGGCGAGGCCCTTGAGGTCGAGCGCGCGAACCTCACCTTGCTCGGCGCCCGCGACGGCGGACCGCAGCACGCCCACTTCGAGGCCTCCCGCCAGATTTTGCGGCCCCGAGAGCGCCCTGACCGGATTGGGGTCGGTGACGATGGAGAGGTGTTTCGCCGCCCCCGCGAGGCCGGCAGCGAAATCGCCCGCATGGCCGCGCTCGAGGCCGTCGGCGATCCAGACGACCGAGCTTTCGTCATGGGCGGCGATGAAAGCCTTAATCGCGCCGAGCGCCGGCAACCGATCCGGCGCATAAGGCGCGGGCTTGATCGCGCGCAGCCGCTCGAGCGCCTTGTTCGCCTCAAAGGGAAGAATTTCGCGCGGGCCGTCGGAAGTCGCGACGATGGCGACCGGTCTTGACCGTTGCCCTGCCGCCTGGATGCGCTGCGCGGCCGCCTCGATCCGGCGATCCCAGCTCGGGGCCGCCGGCCAGCCGTCATCCAGCACGAGCAACAGCGGCCCCGCCCCCGCGGCGACCGGCGCAGGGTTCAGCACAGGGCCAGCCATCGCGAAAATGATGCAGGCGGCGATCGCGAGGCGCAGAATCAAAAGCCATAAGGGGGTTCGCCGCGGGGTCTGATTGGCCGGCAGCAGATCAAGAAACAGCCGCAACGGCGGAAATGGCACCTGACGCGGGCGCGGCGGCGTGACGCGCAGCACATAATAGAGGAGCGGCAGACCGATCAGCGCGGTGAGGGCGAGGGGAACCGTGAAAGCGAGCGGAATACCAAACATCAAAGGGCCAGACCCGCGGAGGCGTTATGGAAATGGGCGTCGAGATGCATCCTCAATGCCAGCAAGGCCTCGGACGCAGGCCGGTCGGTCCGGTGCAGCAGCAAGGTCCAGCCGCGCGCCCGGGCCGCCGTCCGGATCGCCTCGCGATGGGCTTCAAGACGCCGGATATAATCGACGCGCAAGGATTCGGCATCGCCGACGCGCAGGCGCGCGGGGGAATCGACATCGATGAATTCAGTATGGCCGGAGAAGGGAAATGTCTCCTCGACCGGGTCGGCGATCATGATGAGATGACCGCGCGCGCCGCGTGCGCCGATCTTTTCGATCGTCGCGGCGATGGCGGCGGGATCACTGAGAAAATCCCCGATCAGCACGGCCTGCGAATTCCGCGGCAGGCTGTCGGAGGCCGGCAGCTCCGCCGCCTCATGATCGGACCCGCGCTGTAAAATCTCGCTGAGCAAAGCTTCCGCGAAGCGCTCGACGATATTGCGGGCCGCGACGGGCCGGACGAGGCCAAGAAGGCCGACGCGCTCGCCGCCCCTGATCAATAAATCGGCCGTCGCGAGGCCAAGCACCAGCGCGCGATCAATTTTCGGCTGCAGCGCCAGTTTCGAGACGAAACGCATCGAGGCGGAGCGGTCGATCCAGACCATCACCGTATGCGCCGCTTCCCATTCCCTTTCGCGCACATAAAGCCTGTCGTCGCGCGCCGACCGGCGCCAATCGATGCGATTTTTCGATTCCCCCGCGTCGAAGGGCCGGAACTGCCAGAAGGATTCGCCAACGCCGGCGCGGCGGCGCCCGTGAACGCCGTGGAGCACGCTGGCGGCAACCTCCCGCGCGGCGACGACAAGGTTCGGAAAACGGCGCGCCAGAGACAGCGCCTCGTCCTGCTGGCGGCCGGCGAGGCGGCCTTCATCGCGGTCGAGGAGCCGGACCTCCGCCATGTTCAGCGCAGCCGTTGTGTGAGCTTGGCGATGAGATCGGTGATCGTCTCGCCTTCGGCGCGGGCGGAAAATGTCAGCGCCATGCGGTGCTTCAGGATCGGCACGGCGAGCGCCGCGACATCGTCGTTCGAGGGCGAGAGCCGGCCGCCAATCAAGGCGCGCGCCCGGGTCGCCAGCATCAGGGCCTGCGCCGCGCGTGGACCCGGCCCCCAGGCGATATGCTGCGTGATCGCCGGATCGCCTTCGCCCGGACGCGCCGAGCGCACGACGTCGAGGATCGCTTCGATGACGCTGTCGCCGATCGGCAGCCGTCGCACCAGCCGCTGAATGCCCATCAACTCCTCGGCGTTGATCACATGCCTGGCTTCGGCCTGGGCCGCGCCCGTCGTTTCGACCAGAATGCGCCTTTCGGCGGCGCGGTCTGGATAGCCGACGTCGATCTGCATCAGGAAACGGTCGAGCTGAGCTTCCGGCAACGGATATGTGCCCTCCTGCTCGAGCGGATTTTGTGTCGCCAGAACATGGAAAGGCTGCGGCAGGTCATGGCGCTCGCCCGCGACCGAAACGTGATATTCCTGCATCGCCTGAAGCAGGGCCGACTGGGTGCGCGGACTGGCGCGGTTGATCTCGTCGGCCATCAGCAATTGGGCGAAGATCGGACCTTGCACGAAACGGAAGCTGCGCCGCCGGTCGCTCGATTCTTCCAGGACCTCGGAGCCAAGGATGTCCGCCGGCATGAGATCCGGCGTGAACTGCACGCGGCGCGCATTGAGGCCGAGCACAATTCCAAGGGTCTCGACGAGCTTGGTCTTGGCGAGGCCCGGCACGCCGACGAGGAGGCCGTGGCCACCCGACAGAAGCGTCACCAGAGCTTCTTCCACCACCTGGGTCTGGCCGAAAATGATCGTTTCGATCGCAGCCCGCGCGGCCGCGATGCGATCCAGCGCGGTTTCGGCGCTGCGCTCCATGGCGGCTTCGAAGGAGGCTGTCACTGCTTCTGCCATAGGATCCCTTTTTCTTGAGCCCGCGGCCGCGGACACGATATTTTCGCTTCGTCGCTCTGCAATTAGTGGTCTATCCAGATTGCATTGTCGACGGGGTTCATTTTCACAATCACCGCGATTTGGCTCTTTTTCATGGCTGGCGCTGCGGCGAGGATGTATGGCGCAGGATATTGAAGCGAAAGGGGAACCGGAGCGGCAAGATCCCCCGGCATTGGCCAGGCTGGCGAGGGAGCTTCCCGCGCCCGCCCAGGCGAGGCCGCTTCCTCCGGTCGCGCAATGGAATCCGCCCTTTTGCGGCGACATCGACATGCGCATCGCGCGCGACGGCGCGTGGTTCTATCAGGGAACGCCGATCCTGCGGCCGGCGCTGGTGCGGCTGTTTTCGACGATTTTGCGCAAGGACCCCGATCGTTACGTGCTGGTGACGCCCGTCGAACGCGTCGGAATCCTCGTCGAGGACGCCCCCTTCATCGCCGTGGAAATGGAGAAAAGCGGAGACGGCCCCGAGCAACTCCTGCGGTTTCGCACAAATGTCGACGATTGGGTGACGGCCGACGCCGAGCATCCCTTGCGTTTCGAGCGCGAGACAGAATCCGGCGGCGTCAAGCCCTATGTTCTGGTGCGCGGAGAGCTTTGGGCGCTGCTCGCCCGCGCCTTATTGATGGATCTCGTTGCGCTTTGCGAAATCAGGGCGCATGAGGGCGCGCAGTGCTTTGGCGTAGCCTCGGCTGGCGCGTTCTTCCCGCTGGCCGGCGCGCAGGAGCTCGCCGCCATAGAGGCAAGCCTTTGACTGACCTTCTCGACGAGCGCTTCGCTCCGACGCGTGTTTTCGCCCATATCAAAGGGCGGCTGACTTTCACGATCGAGCCGCCGGGTCATGATCTCGTGCTCAGCGATCCGGTCATCGACGATGAGGTGATGGCCGGCCAGCCGACGGCCTTGGCCCTCGCCCCGGGCGCGCGGGCGGCGGCCGTGCTCGTCGGGCTCGTCGCTTATCCGCGAGAAGTGCGCGTGCTTTTAACCCAGCGGGCGGCGGGCCTGCGGGTTCATGCCGGCCAGATCGCTTTTCCCGGCGGCAAGATCGAGTCGTACGACGACAGCCCGGCCGCCGCCGCCTTGCGGGAAGCGCACGAGGAAGTCGGCCTGCCGCCCGCCCATGTCGAGCCGCTCGGCTACCTTGATCCTTACGTGACAGGCACCGGCTTTCGCGTCATCCCGGTCGTCGCCAGAGTGGAGCCGCATTTCGATCTCCGGCTCAATCCCGGCGAGGTCGAGGACGCATTTGAAACGCCGTTTGCTTTCCTCATGGATGCGGCGAACCATTCGCTCCACTCCCGCGAATTCGACGGCAAGCTCCGTCAATTTTACGCGATGCCTTACGGCGAGCGCTATATCTGGGGCATTACCGCCGGCATTCTGCGCAATCTTTTTGAAAGGCTTTATTCCTGATGTGGCGCGTCATTCTTGAGCCTGCGCTCTTGTTCGGGTCTCCTTTCGTCGCCTATGTTCTTTATCTGACGCTGCGCCGGAAATATCCTTTCGAAGTCGATCACTGGACGCGCGGCGCCGTCTCGACCCTTGCGCTCATCGGCCTGGTTATCGCCGTGGCCGGCGTGTTCCTCATCGGCATCTTCGCAGATCGCAGCCAGGGTCCGTACATACCCGCCCATATCGAAAATGGCCGCATCGTGCCGGGACGCATTCAATGAATGGGGATGCGCCGCCGACCGACGGGGCCGCATCCGAGGCGCTGGCGGCGCTGCTGAGAAATCCCTCGCTCGACCGCATCTTCGAAGCCATCGACTTTGGCGGCGAGGAGACCCGCCTCGTCGGCGGCGCGGTGCGCAATGCGCTGCTCGGCCGTCCGGTGCATGAAATCGACCTCGCCACCACTGCCGCGCCGGAGACGACGGCGGAGCGGGCGAGCGCGGCCGGCATTCGCGTCATCCCGACGGGCGTCGAACATGGCACGCTCACGCTGCTCGTCGGCGGCGAGACATTCGAGGTGACAAGCCTTCGCGAAGACGTCGAGACCGACGGGCGCCGCGCCACCGTGCGCTTCGGCCGCGATTTCCGGGCCGACGCCCTGCGCCGTGACTTCACGATCAACGCTTTATTTCTCGCTAAGGACGGCCGGATCTTCGATTATGTCGGCGGCCTCGACGACATCAGAGCGCGAAGGCTGCGCTTCATCGGCGAACCGGCGCAGCGCATCCGCGAGGACTATCTGCGCATCCTGCGCTTTTTTCGTTTTTCGGCGGATTTCACCGAAGGTCCGCTTGATCCCGCGGGGCTCGTCGCGGCGATGCGCGAGCGCTCGGGGCTCGCTCGCCTCTCGCGCGAAAGAGTGCGGGCAGAGCTCTTGAAGCTGCTTGCCGCGCGGCGCGCAGCCGAGGCGGCGCAGGAGATGTGCGACGCCGGGCTGCTCGGGCCGCTCATCGCCTCCGCGCCGAATCCCGCGCGGCTGCGGCGGATGGCGGCGACCGAGGACGCCGGCCCGCCCGACCCTCTGCTGCGCCTCGCCGCGCTTTGCGTCGAATTGCCGGAAGACGCCGATCGCCTTGGACAAAGCCTTCGCCTCTCGAACGCCGAGCGGCAGCGCCTTGAGCGCGCGGCCCGCCTCCTGATCCCGCTGCACGCCCGCGAGGCGCCCCCCGGCGAGGACGAATTGCGCCGGCTGCTTTTTCTCAACGGCCGGCAGGCCGCGGCGGACGCCGTCATGCTCGCCGCCATTCGCGCGCCGGACCTCGCGCAGTGGGTCCCCGCCAAGCACTTTTTGCGCGAAACTCAGGAGCCGCGCCTGCCCTTTTCCGGCGCCGACCTTCTCGCGCATGGCTTCGCCCGCGGGCCGGCCATAGGCGAAGCGCTGGACCTTCTGCAAACACGCTGGATCGCGGCGGGATTTCCGGACGATGCGTCCGTCCTCGCGCAAATGCTCGACGAGGTCGTCAAAGGCTCCCGCTGAGCGAAGCTGAACGAAGCGCGCTGTTAACCGCGTTGCAATTCTCAAGCGCGCGAGGGCCAAACTGTTCCATTAAACCCACCGTTAAGGTTTTAGCCGGCCTATCTCCGCGCTATGATGGAGCGGCGCGCTTTCATGCGGCGCCGCGGGTTCGCGGAAACAAAATGCGATCGTTTGAAACTCTTGCGTTCGGGAGTTGCGTTGAAGTGAGCGCAGAGGAAAAGAGGCCATCGGACATAGCGCGCCGGCTCGCCAAACGCTCGCGCGCGCAAGCCGACGACGAGTCGCGGCGCATGGGCGCATGGAGGCGCGAGACCTTTACCCTGCCGCGCAGCGAGGCCCGCGACAAAGCCCGCGAATGGTTCGCGAGATTCCCGAAAGCCGCCTATATGACCGAGATCGAATCCTGGCGCGAATTGTCGGATGATCGCATCGAATTCACGATGCGCCGCCTTCCGAGCGCGGATTGACTCGCCGCGCAAACGCTTAAAGCACGATATCGGGCGTCCGCCAGGAGAGATGCTGCCCGGCGTCGACAGCGATCATCTGGCCGGTGACATTGCGCGCTTTCGCCAGATAAAGAACGGCGTCGGCGATGTCGTCGGGATCGACGGCGCGGCGCAGGAGCACGCTCGCCACCTCGCGCCGGAAGCCAGCCTCTCCCTCCATGCTATTCGGCAGCACCGGGCCGGGCCCCACGGCGTTGACCCGGACATTCGGCGCGAAGGATTGCGCCATCGTCTGGGTCGCGGCCCAGAGCGCCGCCTTGCTCAAGGTGTAGGAGAAAAACTCCGGCGTCAGGTTGAAAACGCGCTGATCGACGATGTTGACCACCGCGGCGTCGGCGCCGGCGCGCGCCTGCGCGGCGAAATCACGGGCCAAAATGCAAGGCGCCCGCAGATTGACGGCAAAATGCCTGTCGAATCGCTCGACGTCGAAACTTTTGGCGGAATCATCTTCGAAAATGGAGGCGTTGTTGACGAGGAGCGCCAGCGGCCCGAACAACGCGCTCGCCGCCGCGATCAGGCGATCAGTCGCCTCCGCTTCCGACAGATCGGCGCTCAGCGCGGCGGCCTTGCCTCCCTCCGCCGCGATGCGCGCCGCCTCATGCTCGACCTCGCTTGCCGACGGGGGGCTGCAATGGAGAATCACGGCATAGCCCGCGCGCGCGAGGCGCTGCGATATTCGCAAGCCAATCCGCCTGCCGCCTCCGGTGACAAGCGCCGTCGGCGAAATTCCTCGGTTCGATCGGTCGGTCATGCCCTCATTTCCGCCCCGGACCACAGTTCAGGTCTCGCCAGAAACGCGGCCGTAACCTTGCTCAGATCTTCCCGTCAAGTCCAAGCTGATAGTATTTGTGCACCACCTTGTCCTGATTTTCCAGCAGCCAATCAATTGAGGGTTCGTTCGCCATCGCCTTTCTGATCGCTTCGGTCATACCTTTGCGGTGAATGTCGAACAGGATCTTATGATCGAGATTGTCGTCCTTGATCACTGACGGCGCCAGCCAGACTGAGCAGATGATGCCAAGATCATTGGCTTTCTCTTTTGGAATGTAGCCGGCGCGAACGGCGTCGAGCACTCCATTCGCGATAGCGAACTGCACAGTCCCCATGAGAATGCTGGTGTAACGGGAATTGGTGACGGACACCTTGGAGACGCAAAGCGTCACCGGCCGCACCATCACATTTGTATTCATGAGAGCGAATACTCTCGTGTGCCCGGCTACCTGGTCGCCGGTGAGAGTGGCGAGCGCTGTTCCAACGGGCCCGTCGAGTTCCCCGATTATAACCTCCGGCTCCGCTGCGGTGCCAGGAGGACCGCCAGCGCTAAGAGCCTCGCCGGTTCGCATGATGATGCGGTCCATTGTCTTTTCCTTTGTGAATAGAAGTGCTTTTCAAATTCCGCGGTCGCCTTGGGCGTTGCAAGACGGCTTAGGCCCACGGCCTTCGTTTTCACGAGAGCCTCCGCCGCCGCATGTATAATGTCGATGCACTGACAGGCGAGCATGCGCGTCGTTCGCCGTCTGAAACGAAAAAAAATGTATAAAAAGCGACGCGGCGCCGGATTCCGGACAACGGACAAGCCTCAGTCCAACTAGACTGCTTTGCCGATGAGGGCTCCGATGCCGGCGGTCAGCGCCATTGCAAACGCGCCCCAGAAAGCGACGCGAATCGTCGGCTTGATGATGTCGGCGCCCCCTGCTTTCGCTCCGAGCGCGCCAAGCAGGGCGAGAAACGCCAGGGACGTCGCAAACACCGCCTGCATGAGAAAAGGCCGGGGAGCGGCCAGCGCCGCGATGACCGGCAGGGCGGCGCCGACGGAAAACGTCGCAGCGGAGGTCAGCGCCGCCTGAATCGGGCGCGCCGTGATCGCTTCGGAGATCCCGAGTTCGTCGCGCGCATGCGCGCCGAGCGCGTCCTTCGCCATGAGCTGCACGGCGACCTGACGGGCGAGCGCCGGCTCAAGGCCGCGTTCGACATAAATCTGCGCCAGCTCATTTGTCTCGAACTTCGGGTTCTCCGCGAGTTCCTGCCGCTCACGCGCTAGATCGGCGCGTTCGGTATCGGATTGCGAGCTGACGGAGACATATTCGCCCGCGGCCATGGACATGGCGCCCGCGATCATGCCGGCAACGCCTGCGACCAGGACCTCGCTCGATGAACTCGCGGCGGCCGCGACGCCGACCATCAGGCTGGCGGTCGAGATAATCCCGTCATTGGCGCCAAGAACGGCGGCGCGCAGCCAGCCGATGCGGTTGACGAGGTGCCTTTCGGCATGGAGACGAACCACGAGGCCAGGCCTTTCAGGGAGGAGCGCGAGACGGACGAAGACGCGTTCAGAGGTCCGAACGGCGCTCGGAGGCGGCTTCGCGTTTCGGCAGCATCCGCAAAAGAACGCCGTCCTTCAAGACATAATGATGCGCCAGCGCCGCCGCCGCGTGCAAAAGGGCGACGGCGAGAACGAGATTGGCCGCGAGTTCGTGCCATTCGGTGATGGGTTTCTTCAGGGCTGGATCGCCGAGCTTCGGCAGGCTTACGACGCCGAAAAGATCATAGCCCCGGACGAAGGCGTTGATAATGCCGAGGGTCACGGCGGCCAGCAGCAGGGCGTAAAGCGCGTAATGCGTCGCCTCGGCCAGAAACTGAAGAAAACCCGCGTCCGCGGGCGGCAGCCGGCGCCCGGCCCCGCCTCGCCATATGATGCGCCCCATGAGCACAAGGGCGAGCAGAAAGCCGAGCGTGACGTGAAGAGACCAGGACCCGGTGCGCAGCGGACCCCGGGGGACGAGATCGGAGGTCTGTCCCAAAATCCAGAGTACGACGACCAAGGCCGCTGTCATCCAATGCAGGAAAATGGTGGTCTGATCATAGTTCGAGCTCGTCTTATCCGACATGGGCGCCGATCCGTTCCATTGTTTCGCGTCAGGCAAATCCTGATGCCGCCGGCGCCGCCTGCCGATTCGCGAGCCAGAGCATCCTAATTTGGATCAGTTCTAATTACGGCTTTTCAGCGGCCTCCGCCTGCCGCGGTGGCGCATGGCTTTAAAATGGCCAAAGCCATGCCCAAGTATACGGCAGACTTGACAGCACAGACCCGCCTGCCTAAATACGAGCTGCCTTTGGCACTCACCCTATCAGAGTGCTAACAGGGCTCCGTTTTTCAAACCCGCCGCCTTTGCAAGAGGCGTCCCAGCGCGGACCAAGCGCCTCCCGCGGCCCATGAAGGAATTAGACATGAGCTTTCGTCCTTTGCACGACCGCGTCGTGGTCAGACGTCTCGAAGGTGAGGAAAAGACCAAGGGCGGGATCATCATTCCCGACACCGCCAAGGAGAAGCCGCAGGAAGGCGAAATCATCGCCGTCGGCCCGGGCGGCCGCGACGACAGCGGCAAGCTGACCCCCCTCGACGTGAAGGCCGGCGACAAGGTGCTGTTCGGCAAATGGTCGGGCACAGAGGTCAAGATCGACGGGCAGGACCTGCTCATCATGAAGGAAAGCGACATCCTCGGCGTCGTCGCCTGATCGGCCAATCCCACTTAAATTTTTAGACTGTTTCAGGAGTTTCCAATCATGGCAGCAAAAGACGTCCGCTTTTCGTCCGACGCCCGCGACCGGATGTTGCGCGGCATCGACATTCTCGCCAATGCGGTCAAGGTAACGCTCGGCCCGAAAGGCCGCAATGTGGTCATCGAAAAATCCTTCGGCGCCCCCCGCATCACCAAGGACGGCGTGACCGTCGCCAAGGAAATCGAGCTTTCCGACAAGTTCGAGAACCTCGGCGCCCAGCTGATCCGCGAAGTCGCCTCCAAGCAGAATGACGCCGCGGGCGATGGCACGACGACCGCGACCATTCTCGCCGCCTCGATCGTACGCGAAGGCACCAAGGCGGTCGCCGCCGGCCTCAACCCGATGGATCTGAAGCGCGGCATCGATATCGCCGTCGCCGCCGTTGTCGCCGATCTCAAGGCCAATTCAAAGAAGGTCACCTCGAACGAAGAGATCGCTCAGGTCGGGACGATTTCCGCCAATGGCGACAAATCGGTCGGCGAGATGATCTCGACGGCGATGCAGAAGGTCGGCAATGAGGGCGTCATCACCGTCGAGGAGGCAAAGAGCCTCGAGACCGAGCTCGACGTCGTCGAAGGCATGCAGTTCGACCGCGGCTATCTCTCGCCCTATTTCATCACCAACGCCGAGAAGATGATCGCCGAGCTCGAGGATCCCTACATCCTCGTTCACGAGAAGAAGCTGTCTTCTCTCCAGGCTCTGCTGCCCGTCCTCGAGGCGGTCGTGCAGTCCGGCAAGCCGCTCGTCATCATCGCTGAGGACGTGGAAGGCGAAGCGCTTGCGACCCTCGTCGTCAACAAGCTGCGCGGCGGCCTCAAGGTCGCGGCCGTGAAGGCGCCCGGCTTCGGCGACCGCCGCAAGGCCATGCTCGAGGACATCGCGATCCTGACCAACGGGACGCTGATCTCGGAAGAAATCGGCATCAAGCTCGAGAACGTCACGCTTCAGATGCTCGGCCGCGCCAAGCGGATCCGCATCGACAAGGAATCGACGACGATCATCGACGGTTCGGGCGCCAAGGCCGACATCGAAGCCCGCATCGCTCAGATCAAGGCCCAGATCGCCGAGACGACCTCGGACTATGACCGCGAGAAGCTGCAGGAGCGCCTTGCCAAGCTCGCCGGCGGCGTCGCGGTGATCCGCGTCGGCGGCGCGTCGGAAGTCGAAGTCAAGGAAAAGAAGGACCGCGTCGACGACGCCCTCAACGCCACCCGCGCGGCGGTCGAGGAAGGCGTTCTGCCCGGCGGCGGCGTCGCGCTTCTGCGCGCCATCAAGGCGCTCGAAGGCCTCACCGTAGAGAATGCCGATCAGAAGACCGGCGTCGATATCGTCCGCAAGGCGGTTCAGACCCCGGCTCGCCAGATCGTCGACAATTCGGGCGCCGATGGCGCGGTGGTGGTCGGCAAGCTGATGGAGAACGCCTCGTACGGTTACGGCTACAACGCCCAGACCGGCGAATATGGCGATCTCGTCAAGCTCGGCATCATCGACCCGACCAAGGTCGTGCGCACGGCCCTGCAGGACGCGGCCTCCGTCGGCGGTCTCCTCATCACCACCGAGGCGATCATCGCCGAGCAGCCGAAGAAGGACGCCCCCGCTATGCCCGGCGGCGGCGGCATGGGCGGCATGGGCGGCATGGATTTCTGATCCAGCCCATCCGGCATTGATCAATTGCTACAGAGCCCCGGAGAAAATCCGGGGCTCTTTTTTTGGCTGCGGCCAAGCTGAACCGCGGCGCGGCGGCGCGCGATCTTGTTCGGTCAAAGAATCGACTGCTTTTCAAAGGCCTGAAATATGCTCTAATCCAACTATCGCAATTGAAAGCAGTGGGGGGGACAGAGGTGCGACAGGCGTCGGAGCCGCAATCGGATGCGGCCGTCAATCGGAGAACGGCGACGCGGGCGGCCCTTCTGGACGCGGTTTACGCCTCGTGTCCGGCGCTTTCGCGCGCGCAGGCGAGAGAGATCTTTGAAATGGCCCTTGAGGAAATCGCCGAAGCGCTGGTGCGCGGAGAATGCGTCAAGCTTCGATCCTTCGGCATGTTCGCTGTCCGCTCTAAACGCGAGCGCATCGGCAGAAACCCGCGCACCGGCGTCGAGGCGCCGATCAAATCGCGCCGCGTTCTCACCTTCAAACCGTCGCCGGTGCTGTCGGCCTGCGTCAACGGCCTCTCTCCCGAAGAAGCCAAAAAAGCGGAGGAATGACGCGAAGCAGCCGCCATCGCGGAATGCTTCGACGACGCCGGCGGCGGCCATGCAAGCTTCGGCCGCGTTTGCGGCAGGCGCAGGCCGCCCTGAAAGTTACGCATATTTAAGGTGAAATAATGCGTTGAAACAAGCATATGGCGGCAGAATGCGATGGCGCGCGCAGACTCCTTCCGCGGCTTGAGATGGGTGCAATGGCGCTCACCTTCCCGGCCCATCTTTGAAACAAAAGCTTTGTTGATTTCGCGCCGCCCGAAATCCCACTAGTCTTCGACGAAAGCCCCTTAAACGCCCTTTGCGAAGGGATATGAGCATAAGGCAAGCCATGCATTTTCTCGCCGCCGTCGTCGCCGTTTTCTCGCTCGCAACCGCTTTGATCGGAACAATGCACGGGGACGCGACCATTCTGCTCCTCGCCGCAACGGGCTTCATCTGCGCCTATACCACCTACAAAGCGCCCAAGATCTCCAGCTTTTTGCAGATTTTCGCCGCGATCTTCGCCATTGAGACGGTCATCTTCGGCGTCGTCTTCATGATCGCGCAAGTCGGCTTCTGGCCGGCCTCGCTCGAAGACTACGTTCTGCCGGAAAGCCTGCCGCTCACCGTCGCGATTTTCGCCATTCTCGTTTACGGCATCTCCTTCATTCCCGTCGTGCAGTCGATGACCCGCATCGGCGATCGCTATTTCGATTCGAACGGGGACACGAGAGCGCAGATCTGGCCGCTGCCCTCGTTTGGGGTCAAAGAGCGCAAGCTGGCCATTGCGATGATCGTTTTTCTCGTCGTCATCAATCAGACCCAGGTCGGCATACAGGTCCGGCTTTCCTTCTTCTCGCGCGACTGGTTCAACGCCATTCAGAACAAGGACCAAGCCGCCTTCTGGTCGCAACTCTTCACTGTATTCACTCCGTGGGCCTTCACCTACATCGCCTCCGCCATCCTGGAGTTCATCGTCGCCTCGACGCTGATCATCCGCTGGCGGCGCTGGCTGACGGAGAATTACGTCGGCCGCTGGCTGGACAGCCACACCCATTACCGGATGTCGCTCGAGGGCGGCCTCGCCGACAACCCCGACCAGCGCATATCGGAGGACGTCAACCGCTTCATCAACGGCGGCCAGGAAGGCTACGGCATCTATACCTTCTCGATCCTTTTGATCTCGAACCTCAGTTCGCTGGTTTCCTTCGCGATCGTGCTTTGGTCTCTTTCCGCGAATTTCACCTTGCCTTACACGGCGATCGCGGTGCCAGGATTCCTGTTCTGGGTCGCTTTGATCTATGCCGGTTTCGGCACCTGGATCACCCATCTCATCGGCCGCTCGCTGGTGCCGCTCTCTTTCGCCAGGCAGCGTTACGAAGCCGATTTCCGCTTTTCGCTGGCAAGATTGCGCGAATATGCCGAACAGGTCGCGCTGCTCTCGGGAGAAGATTCCGAAAAGCGCTCTCTGCGGGAACGTTTCAACACGATCATCGGCAATTATTTTCAGATCGTCGCCGTCCGCAAGAATCTGATCGGCTTTACCGCCTCTTACGGCCAGTTAAGCCCGATCATCCCCTATATCGTCGCGGCGCCCTTCTATTTTGCCGGCAAGATCACCCTCGGCGTCATGACCCAGACCGCGCGCGCTTTTGGCAGCGTCAACGACGCCTTGACCTTCTTCGTGACCTATTATGTCTCTCTCGCCGACTTCAAAGCCGTTCTCGACCGTCTGATCTCGTTCGACGCTTCGATCGAGGCAGCGCAGAAGCGCCCCGGCCTAAAACCCGCGCCGCAAGCCGCCGTCGATGCGCGCCAGCACATCCACCTCGAGGACGTAACGCTGCACCTTCCAGATGGCCGCGTCATCGTCAAGGACGCCAATGTCCGTCTCTCGCCGGCCGAGTCGACGCTTCTCACGGGACCGTCGGGCTCCGGCAAATCGACATTGTTCCGCGCGATCTCCGGCATATGGCCGCACGGCGACGGCTCCGTCACGGCGCCCGCCGACACTCGGGTGATGCTGCTGCCCCAAAAGCCATACATTCCAAATGGCCCGCTGCGCGGGGCCGTCACCTATCCGGCGGCGCCCGAGACCTATGGCGAGGAAGCGATCCGCAGCGCGCTTCTCGCCGCGCAGCTGCCTGAACTGGTCGACAAGCTTGACGTCGACGACAATTGGGGCCAGCGCCTTTCCGGCGGCGAACAGCAGCGCATTTCCATCGCCCGCGCTCTCCTTGCAAAACCGGACTGGCTCTTCCTCGACGAGGCGACCGCTTCCATGGACGAGACGCTTGAGGCGAGGATCTATGAGATTCTCTTCGAGCATCTACCCGCGACGACCATTATCTCGATCGGACATCGCTCAAGCCTCATCGACATGCACGACCGGCATATCGAGATGCGGAGCGACGACGATGGCGTGTTTACGCCCTCCGAGAAACCCGCTTTGGTCAAAAGAGACGTTTCCCTGTCTCCCGGCTTTTGATCCGGGAAGCGCCCGTCCCGCGCGAAAGCATTTGGCCGTGCCTCACCATCCGCCTTCGCGCGCGCCACGACCGGAAGACAACGCGTTCTGAGCCTATTTCACCCGCCAGAGGGAGCTTGCCCATAAGCTTGGGGCTCAACGATTTGCAGGTGTTGCATAATTTCCGGCCGACTTTGCGCGGGATCCTTGAAGATCTGCGCGACGATGCGACTTTGAAGCTCCTCGAAGAACTCGAGGAAACCTGCATGTAAGGGGGCCGCTCCCGGCCCGGCGCCAGCTCCTCGCCGGTGTTGGGGGGGCGGCTCGTCAGCCGTTCTTGCCCCAGGACAGCCTGATTTTGAACTCCGGCGCGGAATCGGGCGAGACGATCCACAAATCGCAGTCCTGGCTGAGAGTGGCGCCAAACTCGATTTCGATTCCTTCCGGTTTTTTCGGCATGGCCTCGATCGAGGCTTCAACTGTCTTGACCAGCGCGCCGATCGTGCCGAGCGCTGCCTGAAAAGTCTCGGCGCTCGCCCTTGAAAAGCCGTTCGTCAGGCCGGCGTCAGGCATTCCCGGCTCGGGAGCGCCGCCGAAAAGAACGATATTCCCCTCGGCCAAATCCACGATCATACGCGCTGACATATAGCAGTCTCCATTTCGCCGGTCGGCGGCATATTCCCGAGTTGAGAAATAATCTCAGTCATTTCCTTATAACATCGACTCCCGCCGCGCGATGCGCTTCAGCCAAGCCGCCCGACAAGTTTCTCGTAGAGCGGATTGGTTGCTGAAAAAACATAGTCGAGCGTTGCGACGCCCACATGATCGGCGCCATGAGCGATGAGCCAGTCGGCGAGCGGCGCGACCTTGTCGGTCGGGCAATTCAGCGTCAGGCGTCCGTCCGCCGCGCGAAAGCGCGGGCGCGCGGCGAAAAGCGCCTCGGCG
The DNA here is from genome assembly GCF_038024855.1 of Methylocella tundrae. Taxonomy (NCBI): domain Bacteria; kingdom Pseudomonadati; phylum Pseudomonadota; class Alphaproteobacteria; order Hyphomicrobiales; family Beijerinckiaceae; genus Methylocella; species Methylocella tundrae. The sequence continues at coordinate 3,776,221 of NZ_CP139089.1, read as the reverse complement.
TCCGCGATCAGGGATGGGAATGGGTTGGCGAGTACGGTCGAGACTTCCCGCGTCGTGCGCGCTTCCTCCTCCGCCGCGATGCGCGAAAGTATGACGCGCGCATTCTCCCGCGCCGGCGGGCTCCAGTCCGCGCTCAGCGAGGCGACGAGATTGGCCTGCGAACGCAAAATGATCCCATCGTCGAGAATTTTCAGCGCATTGGCGGCGAGCGTCGCCCCCGTCGTCGTGATGTCGACGATGAGTTCGGCCTGCCCGGCGGCGGGAGCCCCTTCCGTCGCGCCCGAACTTTCCACGATGCGATAATCGGCGACATGCATCTTCGCGAAAAAGCGCCGCGTCAGATTGACGTATTTGGTGGCGACGCGCATGCGCTCGCCGCGCCTTGCCCGAAAGCTCGCCGCGACGTCTTCGAGGTCGGACATGGTCTTGACGTCGATCCATGCGCGCGGGACGGCGACGACGACATTCGCGCCGCCAAATCCGAGCGGCGTCAAAAGCGCCACCTTTTCATCGGCGTCGGCGATCGTTTCGCGGACGAGATCCTCCCCTGTGACGCCAAGATGGACATTGCCGCTCGCGAGCTGCGCAACAATGTCGGAGGCCGATAAGAACGCGATCTCGACGTTTTTCAGGCCCGCGAGCGAACCGCGATAGTCGCGCGCGCCGCGCCCTTGCACGATCTCAAGCCCCGCCCGCGCAAAGAAGGCGGCGGCGTTTTCCTGCAGGCGTCCCTTGGAGGGGATAGCGAGAACGAGGGTTTCGCTCATGCCGCGTCTCCTTCAAAAGCCAGCGGCAGGCGATCGACCCAGATCGACGCGCCAACAGCGGGGATGGCGCGATCGGCTCCGAGCGTTTGCAGCAGCTGGTCATACCGTCCGCCAGCGACGATCGGCTTCTCATCGGGGCGGGCGCGGTCGAGCGCCTCGAACACAAAGCCCGTGTAATAGTCGAGATTGCGCGTAAAGCTCGCCTCGAAACTGAGCGCCGCGACGTCGAAGCCGAGCGCCGCGATGAAGCCGAGACGCGTGTCGAAAGCGTCGAGACTCGCGTCGAGATCGAGACTTGCCTCTTGCGCCAGCCGGCGCATTCGCACCGAGGCCGCGTCCGGATTGCCCTCGATGGCAAAAAAAGCCTCGATGATGGCGACCTTCTCGTCCGAAACGCCAACACCCCGCTTCAGCGCCGCCTGTTCCAGAAAACGGTCGGCGATCTCGCCCGCCGTGCGTCCCCCCACGGCGACGATTCCCGCGATCGACAGAAGATCCTCGACGAAGGCGCGCGCGCCCTGCTTGTCGGCGCCTTCCAGCATGCCGAGCACGCCCGAATGGTCATGACCCGAGCCGTTTTGGGAGGCGTTGAGGATCGCCTCGACCGACTTGCCCTGGCTGTGCCCACGGGCGATGCGGCGGCGCCATTGCGGCGCCAGATCAAGCGCCGCCAGAAGGCGTGAAAAAAGCCCCGCGTCGCCGATGCGAACGCTGAGGTCAAGGCCGTGGCCAGTGGAGGCGGCGTCGAGCGCAAGCGTCAGAATTTCGGCGTCCGCCGCCTCGCGGTCGGCGCGGCCGAAGCTTTCGACGCCAGCCTGCGTGAACTCACAGCTCTGGCCGGCGGCGTAGCGAAACACCGGGCCGCAATAGGAAAAAGCGGCGGTCTCGCCCGCGGCGCCCGAGGCGAGATAGTGCTTTGAAACGGGAATCGTATATTCCGGACGCAGACAATATTCGGCGCCGGAGAGATCGCTCGTCAGATAGAGCTGCCCGCGCAGATCCTCCCCCGAATCGAAGAAGATCGAGGCCGGCTGAAGGATCGGCGGCTCGCAGCGCGCATAGCCCGCGCGGATCAGATGCGTCGCGACGACGCCGGAAGAATTTTGGACGGAGGTCACAGCGCGCGGCTCACAGGATGGTTCGAAACTGGCTTTGCTCCTAAAGTCCCGCTGGACACGCAACGCAACATCAAGCCCTCATGGCGAGGAGCGCCTGAAGGGGCGTCATCGCGGCGCGGAAGAGGCGGTCGTGTCTCTAAATGGGCGCTTTGCAAGCGAGGGCTGTTTAGCAGGCGGAAGCGTTGGTTGCGACTGCTTTTGCTGGAAAATGTGAATTGTTGGGCTCAATGGCGGCCCAAAACCTCTTTGACCGCTTCGACCAGCCCGGATTCGGGAACGGCGAATTGCGCCTTGGCGCGCAGTTCAAGGTAATCCGCGCGATCCTTGCTGGCGCCGGCGAGTTCGGCGCCGAGCGCAAGGTCTCGAATGGCGACCTCACCTCTTTCGCGCTCGTTGGACCCCTGAATGACGGCGCAGATCGAGCCGCGCTTGTCGGCATATTTCAGCTGCGCGTTCATGCCGGACTGGCCAAGGTAGAGTTCGGCGCGAATGCCCGCCGCCCGCAACGCGGAGACAAATTTCTGGTAGCGCGGAAGCTCGCCCTTATCGAGCGCGAGCACCACCACCGGGCCCTGTTGCGGCCTGGCGGAGACGATCGGCGATCGAACCGCCTTCAGCGCTGAATAAAGCCGCGACACGCCGATGGAAAAGCCGGTCGCGGGTATGTTTTCGCCGCGGAAGCGGCCAACGAGCCCGTCATAGCGGCCGCCGCCGCCGACCGAACCGAAGCGGATCGGCTTGCCGTCCTCGCCGTCGATTTCAAAGGTGAGTTCGGCCTCAAAAACGGGGCCGGTGTAATATTCGAGGCCGCGGACGACGGATGGGTCGATGCGGATGCGGCCGTCATTATAGCCGGCCTGAGAAATCAGTTCGGCGATCTGTTCAAGTTCCGTGCGGCCTTCTTGGCCGATCTCACTGTCGGCCAATCGGATATCTATTGACGCTATATGATCTTCCCACGCCTTTTGTGGGTCGATGAGCCCAACCACAAACTCCTGCTGGCCAGCATCCAGTCCCGCGCCCTTCGTAAAATCCCCGCTCTCGTCCTTGCGCCCGGGCCCGAGCAGCAGCTTCACACCCTCTGGCCCAAACTTGTCGAGCTTGTCGATGGCGCGCAGCACGATCAGCCGCCGCGCGGCGTTCGCCTCGCCGCTGAGCCCGATCGCCTCCAGAACGCCGTCCAGAATCTTGCGATTGTTCACCTTGATGACGTAATCGCCGCGCCTGACGCCGAGGCGCTCGAGCGTATCCGCCGCCATCATGCACATCTCGGCGTCGGCCGCGACTGAGGCGGAGCCGACCGTATCGGCGTCGAACTGCATGAACTGGCGAAACCGCCCCGGTCCCGGCTTTTCGTTGCGAAACACATAGCCGGCGCGATAGCTGCGATAGGGTTTCGGCAGACGATCGAAATTTTCCGCCACGAAGCGGGCGAGCGGCGCCGTCAGGTCATAGCGCAGCGACAGCCAGCTTTCGTCATCGTCCTTGAACGAAAAGACACCCTCGTTCGGCCGGTCGAGATCGGGCAGAAACTTTCCCAATGCGTCGGTGAATTCGATGAACGGCGTCTCGACCGCCTCGAAACCAAAGAGTTCATAAGACTCTTTGATCGCGGCGAGCATTTTTTCGGTCGCGGCGATCTCCGCCGGCCCGCGGTCGCCAAAGCCGCGCGGCAGTTTTGCGCTCGCGCGTTGCGTAGTTTTCGTGTCGTCGTTCATTAAATCCTCGTAACTCCCGTGCTTCATACGAGGCGCGAGGCGAAGCGGCAAGGGATGCCGTCAGGCAACGCCCCTTGGCGGGCGCCGAAAACGGCTTATGTCTTATGCGGCGATAAGGAATTCGCCGATTTTGCACCGGAGAAGGCAATGTCACCCGAGGAACGTCAGTTGCTCACAGGCCTGTTCGACCGCATCCAGAGCGCGGGCGCCAATCCGCGCGACAAGGAAGCGGAGGCCTTCATCGAGGACGCCGTCAAGGCGCTTCCCTATGCGCCTTATCTCCTCACCCAGACCACCATTGTTCAGGATCAGGCGCTGCGCGCGGCCAATGACCGCCTGCAGCAGCTGGAGGCGCAGGTGCGCGACCTCGAACAGCGCGCCGCACAGCCGCAACAGGGCGGCGGCAGCTTCCTCGGCGGCCTCGGCTCCCTGTTTGGCGGCGGCAATCCGCAGCCCTCTCCCCCGCCGCAACAGCCGCGCGCGCCTTCGCCGGGCTGGGGCCAGCCGCCGCAGCAGGGCGGCTGGCAGCAGCCGCCACAACAGCAGCCCGCAGGAGGACCGTGGGGCGCGCCGCAAGGCGGACCGATGGGTGGCGGCTTTGGCGGCGGCGGCCCCATGGGCGGCCCAATGGGTGGTCAAGGCGGCGGCTTCCTCAAGGGAGCGCTCGGAGCCGCGGCTGGCGTCGCCGGCGGTGTTCTTCTCGCCGATTCAATCAAAGGCTTGTTCGGCGGCCACAATAATGCGCTCGGCATTGGCGCCGGCGTGCCCGGCGTCGATCAGGGGCTGGCGGGACTTGGCGGCGGCCGCGAGACCGTCGTCAATAATTACTATGGCGATGATGCGGTTCGCCAGCAGGACGCCCAGCAGGACGCCGATCAGGATCAGGACGACATACAGGACGCCGCCGACTACAGCTCGGACTATGGCGACGACGACAACAGCACGGACGTCTAGAGCGGGCTTCATGGACGGCGCCGCCGGGGCCGTGAGGCTGCCTCATTCGGGCTTGCGCAGCGCATGCGCCAAAACAACGTCGACATAGGCGTCGGCGCTGTGGCTTTGCCTGAAGGCTTTAGCGAGAGCCGCCGCGCGGCCGTGGCTCCCCTGCAAGCGTCCGGCGAGCCGCTCGACGGCGTCGGCGAGCGCCGGCGCGTCGTAGGGCGAAAAAATCTCGCCCTCGGCTTCGCCGCGCGTGATGCTGTCTCCGGCAAAAGTTCCCTTTGAGGCGACTACAGGCCTGCCGGCGGCGGCGGATTGCGTAAAGATGCCCGATCCTCGAAGACCGAAAAGAATGGGATCATAGGGCAAAAGCATCGCGTCGATCCGGCTCGTCTCAGCGGCGTAGTCTTGTCCGTTCAGAACGCCCTCGATCAGCCTTATGCCCTGCATCCGCCGCAGTTCGGCCTCGGCCGCAACCGTCGCCGGCTCCCAACCGCAATGTTGCAGCTGGACGGTGAAATCAGCCGCCAGCCCGCGCGCGCGACAGATCTCTATGGTCTTCGGCAGCAGGTGAAATCCCTTATCGGATTTGGAATTGCCGAAAAAACCAAAGACCGGTCTTTCCGCGGGCGCCGCCGCCGGCGCGACATCGCCAAATGGCACGGGGAGAATGTCCGTTTCAATGCGAAACGTCGTGCGATAAAGCCGTCGCATCGCCTCGTTCTCGGTCGTAAAGAACAGCGTCTTTCCGATCAGCGGCCGGGCGAGAGCGAAGGCTTTACGATAGAGTTTGGTCCCAAGCTTTGCCGGGCGACCCCATGCCGTCCAGTTCGGCCCGAACATGAGTTGACAGAGAACGCGTGGCCGCGCTCCTTCGGGCCTTGCCAGCAGAGCGTGGACCAGTCCAAGAATCTCATTCTGGGAGCAAGCGGGAACAACGATAAGATTGTCCGCGCTCCAGGCGTCAGGCGGCAGCGCCCTTAGATCCTTTTCGAAAGAAGCATTCAAGACGCGCCATGTGTCGATCTCCGACGGTTGTGTCGGATCTGCCTTGAGGCCGAGGATTTTTGCGAAAAGCGTTCGCCGGCGATCATGTTCGCGCTCGGAAATGACAACGGCGAAATAGAGTGGATAGTTGAAGTGTGGAAGAACGCCCAGTTCTTCAGCGACCGAGGCCTGCATGGCCTTCGTCCCGAACCCCAGGTGACGAACTCCCCGGCGCGTCAGCGCCTCTCCGACCTGTTTGATCAGGCTGTAGCTGTGCTCGCCACGGCCGATCAGCCCGTTGTCCAGGAAAATAATATCCATGCCACCCCTGCCCCCGGACGCCACGCAACGAGCAATGCGCCCCCGGTCTCGTTGGGACGTCGGGGATTGACTATTTGCGCGGGAGCAATCGCGCGCCCCAGGCCTTCAACGCCCGGATGATCGAATGACGTTGGCGGGCCCGCCAATAAGCAACGAGCTTGCGTCCGAAGACATCGGCAAGCGCATCAGCTTCGGTCTCGAGCCTTTCCGCGAGATAGCTTTTAGCGGCGTTATTGCGCGAACGCAGGGGCGGCCAAATATCGTTGATCGCCTCGAGAGCCCGGATAAAGCAGGAGGCCTCATGGAGGCGGCTATTGAACATGCGGGCGTTGGCGACGCAATGGTCAATGATCATCTCGCGCGAGCGCAAGTCGAGATCATTGGGGCCGAACCTGTCGTAGTTCAGAACGCCATGGAGGTGAGGATGCTTGGTGAAGCCATTGCCGCCATGCATCCGGTAAATCGACAAGGGCCGGTCGATCAGCACGCTTCCCGTCAGAACGCTGATCCCGCGAATAAGGTAAGTGTCAATCGCATAGCGCAAACCGGGCAACGCTGGATCGCCGATAAATAGATCGAGCGCATCGCGGCGAAAGCAATTGCCCGAAGTTGGCGACCACACCCATGACGCGACGTTCATGGGCTCGATAAGCCGGACTTGCGCCTTGATCGATGCGTCCATTTTCTGCAAGGGCCAGAATTCGGGACAGATCGAGTCAAAATTTCGCAGAAGATCAGCGGTGTTTTTGGTTTTTTCCAGCGCCTGCGCATTGTCCCCGCGGATCGTGCTAAGGACAATCCGTGAATTGAGGGCCTGCATCATGTCCGAGGATGTGAGGCCGACGGGAAGGCGCAGAGACAAATGCACGAAGACATGCGTTTCGACAAAGGCCGATACCAAGACATCGTCGGCGTCGAGGAAGACGATATATTCGCCAGAACTCGCCGCAAAGCCGTCGACACAAGCGGCGCATTGCCCCTCATTGCGCGCGCGCCTTAAAACCACGGCGCTCGGATAATCCGCGGCGATCTCAAGGAGAACCTCTGCGCTCTCATCCGTCGAGGCGTTGTCAACGATAATACACTCGATGTTCGGATAGTTTTGCGCAAATATCGAATCGACGGCCTGGCGCAGGAAGCGCCCATAATTGTAATTAACGACGATCACGCTGACCATAGGCAGATCAAATGTCGACGCCTTTTCGGCGCCCGCCCAAATCTTGTGCTTTAAGTCATTGCCAATTTTGATCGTGAGGTCGTCCATCAATCTCAATGTTCTCCTTGATTCTCCCCGAAGAGCGATGTCCGTTTGCGCGGCGATCTCCGCGAACGAACCTGATGCAAGAAACGCTCCGGGGTTTTTCTACTGGAAGTCTGAGCCCCCTCTGATGACGCCGATTCAGCCGGAGGGTTGGGGCGCGCTAGGAAGGCTGCCCGAGTTCGTTCTTCAAGTCAAATAATCGAGAGCAAATCAGTTGGCTGCTCCATGAGCTTTACGCGAGCCGCAGCTTCGGCTTCAGGCTGCATCGCTCCGGGCAGACGGCGGATTCGTCATATATACTTCAAATACTACCTGAGCGGGCGGCATTTTATAATAGAGGCGCTACGCGGTGGAAAGCGCCGGGGGGCGTGGATAATCTTTAAGAGAATCCGGTAAACTCCCGCGGTAAGCCGATCTGGCTTGACTTTTCTCTGCAAACCAGCGATAGAGGATCATCTGCCTAAGTGTAGATGTTGGCGCTCCGGTTGCGTGAAGGATAGCTTGCTATTCTCCTGTCGGGCGCACCAGCGCACTCCGCTCGACAGCCCAGGCACGCAGGGCGTCCAACCTATCTGAAGCCCCAGCTCCGCCCAAAAGGCGGCCACGGGCTCATCGAAAGATCCCCCATTGCAAGATTTCTCCGGACTCGGCTTGGCCGCGCCCCTTCTCCTTGCCCTGAATAAACTCGGCTACACGGCGCCGACGCCCATTCAGGCGCAAGCCATCCCCCATCTCATGACGGGCCGCGATCTCGTCGGCATCGCTCAAACGGGCACGGGCAAGACGGCCGCCTTCGCCCTCCCCATCCTTCATCATCTCATCACTCATCCGCAACAGGCGCCGCGTGGCGGAGCCCGCGTTCTGGTGCTGAGCCCGACGCGCGAACTCGCCAGCCAGATCGCCGAGAGCTTCCGCAGCCTCGGCTCGGAAATGCAGCTTTCCGTCCAGGTGGTGTTTGGCGGCGTGCCGCATGGCGCGCAGATCAGGGCGTTGCAGCGCGGTCTCGATGTTCTCGTCGCAACGCCCGGCCGTCTCGTCGATCATCTCGACGCCGGCGCCGCGCATCTCGGCAAGACTGAATTTTTCGTGCTCGATGAAGTCGACCAGATGCTCGACCTCGGTTTCGTCAAGTCGATCCGCCGCGTCGTCGGCACGCTGCCGAAGCGCCGCCAGAATCTGTTCTTCTCGGCGACGATGCCAACCGAAATCGCCAAGCTCGCCGGCGAACTCCTCAATGATCCCGTCCAGGTCTCGGTCACGCCGGTGGCAAAGACGGCCGACCGGGTCAACCAGCAGGTGCTTTTCGTCGAGACCCATCGCAAGCGCGACGTTCTCGTCGATCTCTTGTCCGACGCCGGAATGGCGCGCACGATCATCTTCACCCGCACGAAGCGCGGCGCCGACAAGGTGACGCAGCATCTCGACGCGACAGGCATCGCGGCGGTCGCGATCCACGGCAACAAGAGCCAGAATCAGCGCGAACGCTCTCTCGCGGCTTTCCGCGCCGGGCGCGTGCGCGCTCTCGTTGCAACGGACATCGCCGCGCGCGGCATCGATATCGACGGCGTCACCCATGTCGTCAATTTCGACCTGCCGGAAGTTCCCGAAGCCTATGTTCATCGCATCGGGCGCACCGCGCGGGCGGGCGCCGAAGGCGTCGCGATTTCGCTTTGCGACGGCGCCGAGCGCGACCTTCTTCGCAATATCGAAAGGCTGACGCGCCTTAACCTGCCGACGCAGGACCGCCGCGCGGCGCCCGGCTCGCCGGAGGCAAAGCCGCCGGCGCGGAGCGCAACCTCGCCGCGGCCGCAGCAGGACAGGCGGCCAGGCCCAGGCGCCTCGCGTCCGCAAGAACGCGGTTTCGGCGCGCGAAGCGCCGGCGCGCCGGGCTCGAATGGGCCGTCGGCGTCAAGGCCGCGTTATAATAGCGCAAGGCCGCAGGGCGAAAGACGCCGCGGCGATCGCGACGCCATCCAGCCGGCGTAAGCTTCCAGCGTTCGCCGCCGCTCACTGGAGCTCCATGCTGTTTCGTGGCAGCATGGAGCCGCTGGCGGAGAGGCTTTATGAAGATATTCACATTCTGGCGCTCGCTCGCGAGTTTTCGCGTCCGCATCGGGCTTAATCTCAAGGGCCTGGCGCCCGAGCAGGTCTTCGTCGATCTTTTCAAGGGTCAGCATTGCGCGCCCGCCTATCTCGCGATCAATCCGCAGGGCCTGCTTCCCGCGCTCATCGAGGGCGAGGGGCCGCCATTGGTGCAATCCCTCGCCATTCTCGAATATCTCGACGAGACGCATCCATCTCCCCCGCTCCTGCCAGCCGACCCGCGCGGACGCGCAAGGGCGCGCGCGCTCGCGCAAATCGCGGCGGGAGACGCGCATTCGCTGGTGACGCCCCGCGTGCGCGGCTATCTCGCAGCTGAATTCGGCGTCGATGAAACCGGCCAGACGAAATGGGCGCATCATTGGCTGGGGCTCGGCCTGCAATCAATTGAAGAACATTTGACTCGCGAGAGCGAGACCGGCCTCTATTGTCACGGCGACACGGTGACCATCGCCGATATTTCGGTCGTCAGCGTCGCCGTCGGCCATCAGCTTTTCGGCGGCGCGCTCGACGCCTATCCAAGGCTTGCGGAAATCATCGATCGCTGCCTCCAACTCGAGGCGTTCAGCGCCGCCCACCCTTTGAAGCAGCCCGGGGCGCCAAAAGCGGCGTGAGAACGAGGCGTTGATGTTCAAAGCCCAATTCGACGCGATGGCGCGATACAACGCCTTTGCCAGCCACCGCCGCTATGATGCGGCCGACTCAGCCGGCGAGGCCGCGCCATGAAAGACGCGCCGCTTCTGACAGGCGCCGCGCGCTCCCTGTTTCGTTTGGTCGCCTGCTTCGCGCTTTGCTATGCAATCGCGGCGATCGAAGGCGCGGCCACCGCGCCGCAGATTTCAGGCTGGTACGCAACGCTGGCAAAGCCGGCCTGGACGCCGCCGAACCTTGCTTTTCCGATCGCCTGGACCATCCTTTACGGGCTGATGGCGATTGCGCTCTGGCGGCTTTGGGACCGCGCCCCGCCATCGGCGGCGCGCCGGCGCGCCCTGATTTTATTCCTTGTTCAGCTGGCTCTCAACGCGAGCTGGTCGCCCGTCTTTTTCGGGCTCCACGCCATTTGGGCCGGCTTCGCCATTATCCTGCTGCTCGTCGGAACGCTCGCGGCGACCATGTGGCAGAGCGCCAAGGCTGATCGGATCGCCGCCTTTCTGCTTGCGCCCTACCTTGCCTGGATCAGCTTCGCGGCGGCGCTGAACGGCGCTGTCGCCCTGCTCAATTCCTGAAGCGCTACCTGTACGCCATGCGCAGATCGAGCGTCGCTTCGACGCCAATCTTCTCGTAATGCGCGCCGAGCCATTGTTTGCCCGCCTCGCGGCCAAATCCATGCAGCTTCTGGATCATGGACCAGGAGGCGTCGATTTTGGTCGAGGCCGCGAAGGGCTCAAGGAATTTCCCGCCGTCGATGCGATGCGCGAGCGTGCGCATATATTGGTCGCCCGTCAGTCTGCCCTTGTCGATCAGCCTGTTGACGAAATCCATTGCGCGGAGTTCGCCCATCAGCGCGCCGTTGAATGTGATTTCGTTCAGGCGGTCCTGAATGTCGCGCGCGGACTTCGGCGTTTCATCGCGCTCGATGGGATTGATCTGCACGATCAATATATCGGGGCACGCGGTCTCGTAGAACAATGGAAAAAGCGCCGGATTGCCCATATAGCCGCCATCCCAATAGGGGACGCCGTCGATCTCCACCGCCTGAAAAAGGAACGGCAGGCAGGCCGACGCCATCACATGATCCGCGGTCAGATCCTTGCCTTCGAAGATGGTGACCCTGCCGTTATGGACGTTCGTCGCCGTAACGAACAGCTTCAGCTCGGTCATGGCGCGCACTTTTTCAAAATTGATCATTTTGATCAGATGGTCGCGCAGCGGGTTGATGTTGAGCGGATTGAACTCGTAAGGGCTCGCATAATGGGTCAGGAAATCCGTCCACCAGAAGGCAAGGCTGCGCTGCAGCGGCAGATCGCGGAAGAACATGTGGATGATTTTTTGCTGCGCGGGAGAGAACGCCGCCGCGTCGCTGATCGAACGCCAGAATTTGGCGAGGCTCTTGCGCGCGCCCTTGCGGCCGCCTTCGAGATAACCCTCGGCAAAAACGACGGCGTTCATCGCGCCGGCGCTCGTTCCCGTAATCGCCTCCACGTCCAGCCGTTCGTCTTCGAGGATGGCGTCCAGCACGCCCCATGTGAAGGCGCCATGCGAACCGCCGCCCTGCAGGGCCAGGCTGATTTTTTTCTGGCCGTTCCAGTCGTCCGGCGCGACGGATTCAGTCATGGCTTCCTCGATTCAGCTTATTCGGCCGTCCAGCCGCCGTCGATCGAGATATTGGCGCCAGTGATCTGGCAGGCCGCATCGGAGGTGAGGAAAACCGCGAGCGCGGCGACCTGTTCGACGGTGACGAATTCTTTGGTCGGCTGCGCCGTCAAAAGCACGTCATTGATGACTTGCTCGCGCGTCAGATGGCGCGCCGCCATCGTGTCCGGGATCTGTTTCTCGACGAGCGGCGTCCAGACATAGCCGGGCGAGATGCAATTGACCGTGGTTCCGAATTTGGCGAGCTCCAGCGCGGCCGTCTTGGTCAGGCCGTCGATGCCGTGCTTGGCGCTCACATAGGCCGATTTGAAGGGCGAGGCGACTTTTGAATGGGCCGAGGCGGTCGAGATGATGCGGCCCCATTTGCGCGCCTTCATGCCCGGAATCGCCGCGGCGATCGCATGGAAGGCGGCGGACAGATTGATCGCGATGATGAGGTTCCAGGTGTCGATCGGAAACTCCTCGATCGGCGCGACATGCTGGATCCCTGCGTTATTGACCAGAATGTCCACGCTGCCGAAGGCTTTCTCGGCGTCCGTCACCATCGCGCGAATTTCCTCGGGCTTCGTCATGTTCGCCGGCGAATAGCGCGCCTTGACGCCGAAATCCTTCTCGATCGCCGCCCGTTCGGCTTCGATCGCCGCCGCGTCGCCAAGGCCGTTGATCGTGACGTTGGCGCCTTCCTTGGCGAAGGCGCGCGCCATGGCGAGCCCGATGCCGCTGGTCGAACCGGTGACGATGGCGTTGCGCGTTTGCAGGGTCATGATGAACTCCGTGGTGAATGGGCGCGGATGGACTGGCGGGACTGCCGGGCTGACAATAAATCTTTACCGGGTTGACGAAGATCTTACCAAGCGCGCTCCGGCGCGGAATCGCCCCGGGGGCAGCCGGTCGCCTTACCTGCATAATTGCGATATATTACGGAGATGACAATTTTGCGCGCATCGCCCCCCCGCCTCGACCATCAGGATCATGACCATTCGAAAAAGCCCGATGGCGAGACCGCCTTGAACGCGGCGCTGACACTGTGCCGCCAGGAAGGCATCGCTTTGACTCCGAGCCGGCGCCGCATCCTCGAAATTCTGGCGCGCGAGAGACGCCCCCTCGGCGCCTATGATCTCATCGACCGCGTCGCGGATCTTACCGGAAAACGCCCGGCGCCGATTTCAATTTATCGCGCGCTGGATTTCCTGCTTGAAAACAGCCTCGTTCACCGGCTGGCCTCGCGCAACGCCTATCTCGCCTGCGGCCACGGCCACGCCCGCGAAGCGCCGATCGCCTTTCTAATCTGCGACGTCTGCGGCGAAGTGGTCGAGGCCAATTCCGGCGCGCTGCGCGGCAGTATCGCGGAGCTGACCAGCGAGGCGCATTTCTTTCCGCGCGCACAAGTCATGGAAGTGACGGGCCTTTGCCAGGCCTGCGCGGCGGCCTAGCAGCCAGGTCCGGCCTTTCGTCTCGCGCCGGGCGCCAATATGCCGACTTGACGCGAAAATCGTTTTTGGCCACGACTGTCGCGGCTCCGTCGGTTAGGATCGCGCCGCGCCGGCGGATGATCGCGCCTTGAGGCGCTTTCGAAAACTTCGGGAAACCGCCCCGCATGAGCTTGCTTCAAGAAACGCCCTTCGAAACAGCATCGGCCTCCTCCCGCTACGCTGACGCGCAGGAGGCGGGACCGGCGCCGCGCCGACGCTCGGTCAGCGTCATGGTCGGATCGGGCGCGGCGGCGGTCCGGGTCGGCGGCGGCGCTCCGATCGTCGTTCAGTCGATGACCAACACCGATACGGCCGACATTGACGCGACCGCCGCGCAGGTGGCCGCGCTGGCGAGAGCCGGCTCCGAACTCGTGCGCATCACGGTCGATCGCGACGAGGCGGCCGCCGCCGTGCCGCATATTCGCGACAAGCTCGCGCGTCAGGGCTGCTATGTCCCGCTCATCGGCGATTTCCACTATATCGGCCACAAGCTTCTCGCCGACCATCCGGCCTGCGCCGAGGCGCTCGACAAATACCGCATCAATCCGGGCAATGTCGGCTTCAAGGACAAAAAGGACCGCCAGTTCTCCGCCATCGTCGAAATGGCGATCAAGCACGGCAAGGCGGTGCGTATCGGCGCCAATTGGGGTTCGCTCGATCAGGAGCTTCTGACCGCCCTGATGGATGAGAACGCAAAAACAGCCGCCCCCGTCCCAGCCGACGCGGTGATGCGCGAGGCGATGGTGCAATCGGCGTTGCTCTCCGCCGCGAGGGCTGAGGAAATCGGGCTGCCGCGAGACAAAATTATCCTCTCGGCCAAGGTCTCCGCCGTACAGCAGCTGATCGCCGTCTATCGCACGCTGGCCCGCCGCAGCGACTACACGCTGCACCTTGGCCTCACCGAGGCCGGCATGGGCTCGAAAGGCATTGTCGCCTCCTCCGCCGCCCTCGGGATTCTGTTGCAGGAAGGCATTGGCGATACGATCCGCGTCTCGCTGACGCCGGAGCCCGGCGGCGACCGCACGATTGAGGTGAAGGTCGGTCAGGAAATCCTGCAAACCATGGGTTTTCGCACTTTCGTGCCGCTGGTCGCCGCCTGCCCCGGCTGCGGGCGCACCACCTCGACCGTATTCCAGGAACTCGCGCGCGACATCCAGACCTACATCCGCGATGAAATGCCCCTCTGGAAGACCCGTTATCCCGGGGTCGAGACGCTGAACGTCGCGGTCATGGGCTGCATCGTCAACGGACCCGGCGAATCGAAACACGCCGATATCGGCATCTCCCTACCCGGCACGGGCGAAACGCCGACCGCCCCGGTTTTCATCGACGGCCAGAAGGCGATGACCTTGCGCGGCGAAGGCATCGCGGCCGAGTTCAAGACGATCGTCGACAATTATATCGAACGCCGCTTCGGCGGCGCGAAAAGCGCGGCGGAATAGACTCGAACACATCGCGGCTTGGTCGATTGGAGCAGACGCGCGGGAGACGCTCGTGCGTTTTCCATTGCGCCGGCGCTGATCGTTGGCGATTGTCGTCATGGATCATCGGGGGTGATACATGAATCGCGCGCTTCTCGTCGCAGCAGTCGCCGCATCGTCATTATTGCCGCCGGCGCCGTCATCGGCTGGCGAGGCGGCGCCGGCCGCTTTGTGGCAGGGCTTTTATGGCGGCGTGAACTGGGGCGTCGCGACGGGCGAGACCAAATGGTCTGATCCGGGCGGCATCCTTGCGGCGCGCACGCCACGCTACCCGGCTTCCTCCGGCCAGAACGGCCTCTTCGGCGGCGGACAGATCGGTTACAATGTCACCGTCGGCCCGTGGGTCGCCGGCCTTGAGGGCTCGGGCGCAGCTTCAAATCTCTTTGGCCACGCCATATGCGGCGGCGCTCTTGGCGCGCAGGATGGCTTGGGCTGGACCTGCGAATCAAACCTCCGCGCGCTTGGCGACGTGAGCGGACGCGCTGGCTATGCGGTCGGACGCGCGTTGATCTTCGGCAAGGCGGGCGCCGCCATCGCCAACGAGGCTTTCGCCGTTCCTGTCTTCGTCGAAAACCACAACGGCATTCGCCCAGCAGGCGGCCAGACCCGTTTTGGCTGGGTCGTCGGCGCCGGCGTCGAATACGCTTTATGGCCGCATTGGTCGGTCAAGGGCGAGTTCGACTATTACGACTTCGGGCCCGGACAGATCGGCCTTTATGATCCCTATTACGGCGACGTCTCGCATGTGAGCGTTCGCCACAGCGTGCAACTGTTCAAGCTCGGCCTCAATTATCGGTTCAACGACGAGGCGCCCGAGATATCCGCGCCCATGCTGCCGATACTTGGCGACGTCACTGGCGAGTTCGGCGGCCGATTCGGCGTAACGACCGGCTATTTCCAGAAAAACCTCTTCGCGTACTCGCCGACCCTGGTCTCGCGCCTCGCGTGGAATGATCTCAGCGCCGGGGCGATCGAGGGCTTCGCTCGCGTCGACCATAGCTCGGGCGTGTTCGTGAAAGGATTTCTTGGCGGCGGCAGCCTGTTCGGCAGCCATATGACCGACGAGGACTATCCGCCGGTTACGGAGCCTTATTCGAGGACACTTTCGCAGCAGCAAAAAGGGAGCAATTTCTCCGCTGTCGCTGATCTCGGCTATAGCGCGCTGCGCGGCGAGGGCTGGAAGATCGGCGGCTTCGTCGGATACAGTTACTACCAGCAGGCGCTCAACGCCTATGGCTGCGCTCAGGTTGCGAGTTCGCCGATATGCGCCCCATCGGACAATATTCCCGCCGGCCAACTCATATTGAGCGAAACGGAACATTGGAACTCGATTCGTCTCGGCCTCGCCGGCGACGTCATGCTAACGGATCGCGTCAAGCTCGCCGCCGAGGCGGCATGGCTGCCCTATACAAAATTCGGCGGCGTCGACAATCATTGGCTGCGTCCCGATATCAATCCGATGACCGAAACGGGGTGGAAAGGCGACGGCCTTCAACTCGAGGCCTCGCTATCCTATTTTGTCACCGACCGCGTAAGCATCGGCGTCGACGGCCGTTATTGGTCGCTTCGCACGCCAACCGGCTATACGCAGTTTCCAAATTCGCCCACGATCCAAAGAATGGATTTCAAATCCGGCCTCTATGGCGCGTTCGTGCAGATCGGCTACCATTTTGGCGGCTCCTGAAGAATGAGGCGCTTCAGAAGCGCGCCGTCGTTCAGATGAGCCCCGCCGCAATGTTGATCGTGAGCGCAAGCACCGCGCTGTTGAAGAAAAACGACAAAATGGAATGCACCAGCGACACGCGGCGCATCTCCTTCGCCGTGATTTCGACGTCCGCGGTCTGCGAGGCGACGCCGATAATGAAAGAAAAATAGAGGAAGTCGAAGTAATCGGGGTCATCGGTTCCCGGAAACTTCAGGCCGCCCGCCTCATGCGGCTCCTTGCCCGGCTCGGCGTCGAGTTCGTCGAAATATTCATGCGCATAATGCAGTGCATAGGTCAGATGGATGAAGGTCCAGGCGCTGATGATGGTCGCGGCCGCCAGCGTGACATGCAGGCTTTTGGTCATCCCCGACATATCCTTGGTGGCGCCAAGCTGCGCCACAATCGCCCCCATTGAAGCGATCGCGGCTAAACTGGTCAGAATGAGGACGAGGAATCGTCCCTCATCGCTGGCCTTGGCGCGCCGGCGCATGGATTCTGGGGTAGAGGTGACGACAAGCACGGCCGAAAGAATAAAATAGAGCCATGTGCCGATATTCCATGCGATCAAAAGCCGTGTCGCGAGCCGGAAATTGGCCGGAAGGAGAAAAGTGACCAATATGCCGAGCGCAAGGCCGGCGAAAAGGCGCGGATGGCCCCGGACTGTGAGATAGGGATAGTCTATCCGCACCATGGCCCGCCTCTTCCTGAGCATCGGACGTCTTAACAGCCTTCAGCTGGCGCGCCGGGCGACAAAGCGCGCCGCCTCTTTGAGGATCATAGCGTCCGCGCCTTGCGAGAAGCAGTCCAGCGCGGCGATTGCCTCGGCAGCAAGTCTGTCGCGCCGCTCACGCGCGCCTTCAAGGCCGAGCGCCGCGACAAGCGTAGCCTTGTTGCGCCCGGCGTCCTTGCCGGCGCGTTTGCCAAGCACCGCCTCATCAGCTTCAACGTCGAGAATGTCGTCCGCAACCTGAAAGGCCGCGCCGAGGGCGAGGCCATAGGCTGAAAGCGCGGCCCTCGCCCTCGCGTCGGCCTTGCCGATGATGGCGCCGGCGATCACCGAAAAATGCAAAAGGGCGCCGGTTTTCATGGATTGAAGCCTGATCACGGCCTCCGTTGTATGCGCTGCTTGCGATTGTTCGGCCTCGAGATCGAGCACCTGTCCGCCGATCATGCCGCCGAAGCCGGCGGCGCGGGCAAGCTCCAGCACAAGCCCGGCGCGGATCGCCGCATCTTGATGGGTCGCGGGATCGGCGATCACGTCGAAGGCGTAGGTCAGAAGGCCGTCGCCGACGAGGATCGCGGTCGCTTCATCATAAGCCTTGTGCGTCGTCGGCCGTCCACGTCGCAGATCGTCATTATCAAGAGCCGGGAGATCGTCGTGAACCAGCGAATAGCAATGGATCATCTCGACCGCAGCGGCGGCGCGGAAAACGCCCTCGCCCTCAACTCCGAACAGCCGCGCCGTCTCGACGAGCAGAAAGGGGCGCAGGCGCTTGCCGCCGCCAAGAGTCGAATAGCGGATCGCGTCGAGGAGACGCGCGGGCCTTGCGATCTCGCCGGGAAGCGTCGCCGCGCCAAGCAGGCGATCCAGAATATCCTCAGCGCCTTCCGCGACTGTCTTCAACCGCGTCTCGAATTCCGCCGCCGCGCCCTCAGTCATCGTCGCTTCATCCCACTCGCCGGCCGGGCGAACCCCGCCAAACCAATCGCGCCAAACCAATAAAGTTCAGGCTCGGCTTGCCCGATCGGAGAAGATCGGTCAAGGCTCGCGCATGGCGTCGCGGTTCAGCCGAGCTGGTTTTGTCGGCAAATTGTTCATCATCCTCACCCGGCTCGCTCTGGCGTTCGCGCTTGGCGTCGTCGCGCTGGCCTTCGCCTACCGATATGTGACGCCGACGTCGACGCTGATGCTGGCGCGGGAGATTGAAGGCGAGCCGGTCCAGCGCCTCTATGTTCCGCTTGCTCAGATATCGCCCAATTTGCGCGCGGCGGTCATCGCGTCGGAAGATGCGTTGTTCTGTCGCCATCACGGGGTCGATTGGGGGGCGTTGCGGGAAGTGATCGACGACGCCGACGCGGACGGGCCCTCGCGCGGCGCCTCGACGATCACGATGCAGACGGCCAAGAACCTGTTTCTATGGCCTTGGCGCTCGGCCATCCGCAAGGCCATCGAAATCCCGCTGGCGCTGCTCATTGATTTCGTCTGGCCGAAGCGGCGCGTGCTCGAAATTTATCTGAACATCGCCGAATGGGGCGACGGCATTTTCGGCGCCGAGGCGGCGGCGCAGCGCTATTTTCAGAAAAGCGCGGACAGGCTTGACCTCCGCCAGGCCGCCCTGCTCGCCTCCGCGCTGCCCAATCCCCGGCTGCGCGACCCAGCGCGTCCTAGCCGGCAGCTGAGCCGGCGCGCCGCGACCATCATCGCCCGCACCCGGAGCACGGACACGGCCTGCGTCAATTAAGGCCCGGATCGAACCGAGTGGCGCTCTCGTGGCGATTTGAGATAGCCAGCGCGGTTTTTTCATTGTATGAGGCGCGTTCACACCTGAGTTCACGTCGAGCCGCAAGGTTCGCTTAACAGCTTTATCGAGACTGATCCATGGCCGTTCCGAAACGCAAAACCTCCCCCATGAAGCGCGGTTTCCGCCGCTCCGCCGATGCGCTCGCGGCCCCGACCTATGTGGAAGACAAGGATTCCGGCGAGCTGCGCCGTCCGCACCACGTCGATCTCAAGACCGGCATGTATCGCGGCCGCCAGATTCTGACGCCGAAAAACAAAGAAGCTTAAGCTTCTTTTCTACCGCGCCGGCGCCAGACCGCTGTCTGGCAAGGCGGGGCGAAGCGCCGAGCGGCTGTCTTCAAGGACGAGCGGCGCAATGCTCAGGCAGGCACGCTTCCACAGGACCGGCCGCGATTCATCTCAAGCTACGAATGAATCGCCGCCCGTTGATCGCCTGAGCAGGCTCAGGCGACGGCGAGGAGCCGCTGCGACACGAGTTCGCGCAATGACCGCAGATCACGCGAGAACAGCCTGATCCCCTCCGCGAGCTTTTCCGTCGCCATAGCATCCTCGTTCAAGAGAAAGCGGAAGGTTTTCTCATCGAGATTGAGCCGCGCCGACGCCCGATGAGCCGCGCTCGCAGGGTCTAGGCGACGCTCCAGGACGCCGTCGTCCCTGGCGAGATCGTCGAGCAATTGCGGCGAAATGGTCAATCGGTCGCATCCTGCCAAAGCTTCGATCTCGCCCTTGTTGCGGAACGAAGCGCCCATGATGACGGTCTTGACGTCGTAGGCTTTGTAGTAAGCATAAATCTGCTTGACCGAGAGAACGCCGGGATCGGTTTCGGCCGTATAGGTCTTGCCTTCGGTCTTGACGTGCCAGTCGAGAATGCGGCCGACGAAAGGCGAGATTAGGAATGCGCCTGCGTCGGCGCACGCGGCCGCCTGCGCCAGCGAGAAGATCAAGGTCATGTTGCAGTCGATCCCTTCGGCCTGAAGGATCTCGGCCGCCCTGACGCCCTCCCATGTCGCGGCGATCTTGATGAGGATGCGCTCGCGCCCGACGCCGCGCCTCTCATATTCGGCGATGATCTCCCGCGCCTTCGCCACCGTGCCTTCTATGTCGAACGAGAGGTCCGCGTCGACTTCCGTCGAGACCCGGCCCGGAACGATTTTGGTCAGCTCCTCTCCGAAATTGATCGCCAGCCGATCCGCCACCTCGCTTGTCAGATGATTGTGGCTGCGTCCCCAGACGATCGCTTCGGACAGCAGCGGCGCATAGGCCTCGAGCTGAGCGGCTTTCAGAATAAGGGTTGGATTCGTGGTCGCGTCCACGGGCGCGAAGGCGCGCACAGCCTCCATGTCGCCGGTATCGGCGACAACCGTGGTCATGGCTTTCAGTTGATCGAGCTTTGAGGGCATGGGCCTTCCGATGTCGCACGCGTTTGAATAGACGCTTTATATCGCAAGGCTCTTTCGAGCGCATCGCCTGTTTGACAATGGCCAGACACAAAGAAGGCTTCTGTCAAGGCGCATCACGGCAGCTCTTCTCTGGCGCTGATCGCCGCGAGAGCTGCCGCTTGAGGAAGACGGCTCCGCGCCGGCGCGAAGTCAGCGACACCGGCCAGCGCCGCCCGGGAAATCATTCAATTAATCGATCAATTTCAGAAGAACAATGAATTATACAGATTGGATTTCCCGCCCTATCTATTGGTCATGAAACGGATGGAACCAACCCATCCCGATCAGCACTAGTGTTCTCGGCCATAGCCCAAAAATGCCAACTCGCCGAAATCACGCGCCTTTTTGCCGTGTTCAAGCGAGTCGCGAACAGGAGAAAAATTATGATTGGATTGCGCAAAATCACCACTGGCGGCTTCGCCGTCGCCATGATTGAACTCGCCTTCGCTGCAGCGTCCCCGCACGCCATGGCTTTCGGCATTATCCCCACTGATGGCAGGAGGTGGGCGACCATTCTCACCCAGGAGAATGAAGGATATCCAAATCCCGCGGGCGACAGCCGCTGCGCTTTGGCGAGCCGACCGGTCGTTGACGCACACGGCCATTTTATGGGCTATCACACGTTCAACGTCTGTAAATGAAAAAATTGAGAACAAATGGACAACATCCAGAGCGCGCGCCGGGGCTGCAGGCCTTTGCTCTGATCAACGCGACAATCTGGAGAGACGGAGCCAGACGGCGTGAACGCCGTCTGGACAAATTGGCGGCCCAACTAGTCGATGAGGCGCTTCAGGGCGCGCCCGGCCTTTGATTTCAGTTCCTTGGCGTCGAGCGTGCCTTCATTATCGACGTCCGCCTTCTTGAACAGATCTTCGACGATGGCGAGATATTCGTCCTTGCTCAGCGTCCCGTCATTGTCGGGGTCCGCCGCCTTGAACTCTTTCTTGCCGATCACCCTTTTGACTTCCTTGCTGTCCAGCGTGTCGTCGGAATCCTTGTTCAGTTTGTCGAATTGCGCGCCCGCAGCGCTCTTCACCTCGGCGAGATCGAGGGTTTTGTCGCTATCCTTGTCATATTTCGACACCACATCGGAGGCGGCCAATGCAGCCGGCGCCGAATGCAGGACAAGCACAGCCGCCAACAGACCGCAGCAGGAGATTTTTGCCAAAATCGAGCTCTTATCCAGCATTCTTAATACTCCGTTTACGATGCATTCAGGCAGGATCGACACCGCCTTCAGCCGAGGGTCAGCCTCGTATCAGAGACTATAGCAACGCGCAGATTGAGCCAATCCCGTCATTGCTGACGGAAATTGACCGGCACGGTCAGCGTGATGCGGCTCCCGGAAACGTCGGCCGGCGGCGGCGGAAAGGGGCTGGCGCGATGGGCAATCGCCACCGCCTCCGAGTCTAGGGCGGATGAGCCAGAACTCCGCACGAGGCTCGCCGAAACAAGGCGCCCCGATCGGTCGATGGAAAAACTGATCGTCGCCGCCCCGCTCGCGCCCTGCGCCGAGGGCGGATAGCGTTTGTTGCGATTGAGTTGCGCCGAGACGAGACTGCGCCACGCGCCGGCCGACATGGTCGAGCCCGCGGCCCCTTGCGAGGCCTGGCCTGGGGCGCCGGCGCTCTGGCGGGCGGGCGCGCTGGTGCGCGCGGCGCGAGGCCCCGGCTCCCGCTTCGTCTCCGGCTTTGGACGCTCCTCGGTTATTTTCTTCTTGGGCTTTGCTTCGACTTTGGGCTTGGCCTCGACCTTCGGCTTCGGTTCGGCCTTGGGCTTTGGCTCGACGATGGGCTTTGGCTCCGGCTTGTCCGGCGCAACCAGCACCGCGTCGGCCTTTGGCGCGGGGGCAAGATCAGGAACCGGCGGCGCCGGCGGCGGCTCGGCCGCCTCGGGTTGGGGCTCCGGCGTCGGCTCCGGCTCCGCCTCCTTCATTTCCGGCCCCGGCGGGACTTCCGCCACGGGCGCCGGCTGCGCCACCCCCATCGGCGGAAGCTCGATCAGAATCGCGGATTCCGGCGTCCCGCCAAGGTCCGGCGTCTCGAACCTCCGGCTCAGCCAGTAAAACAGGCCCGCATGAACAAGAACGATCACCGCCGCCGCGAGAGTCCAACGCCAGCGGGAGGGTTTCTCATCCGGCGGCAAAACGAGATGAACGTGCATCGTCATCAATGGGCGCCCGCTGGTTTTGCGTCAGAAGGCGCGGCCGAATCAGCCTCGAGGCCGACGAGCCCGATCTTCAGATAACCCGCGGCCCGAAGAAGATTCATAGCCCCCATCACGTCGCCGTAAGAGACGCTCTTGTCGGCGCGCACGAATACGCGGCTGTCCTTATCGCTCTTCGTCTGCGCATCGAGCGCGGCGGCGAGCCCGTCCCGCGTCACGGGGTCTTCCCCGAGCGCGAGCGACAGATCGGGCTTGATCGTCAGAAACGGAGGCTTGTCCGGCCGCTGCGCAGGTTCGGCCGTGGAGGCCGGCAGATCGACATTGACGTCCACTGTCGACAGCGGCGCGGCGACCATGAAAATGATCAAAAGGACGAGGATGACGTCGATAAAAGGCGTGACATTGATCTCGTGATTGATCTCGAGATCATCGTCGCTGGAGGACAGCCGCACAGCCATCGGCTTACTCCGCCGAACGGCGCATGGCGATTACATGCGCCTCATCCTTTGCGGGCGCGGCGGGCGTCCGGTCGGCGTCGCGGCGGTCGAGATCGCGGGACACATGGCGGAGAACCTCCGCCGAGGCGTCGCCGAGCCGCGCCTTGTAGCCCGTGATGGCGCGCGCAAAGCCATTGTAAATCATCACGGCGGGGATGGCGGCGACAAGTCCGGTCGCGGTTGCGAGCAAGGCTTCGGCGATGCCGGGCGCGACCACGGCGAGATTGGTGGTGTGTGTCTTTGATATGCCGATGAAGCTGTCCATGATGCCCCAGACCGTGCCGAAGAGTCCGACGAAAGGCGCGGTCGAACCGATCGTCGCGATGATCGCCGTGCCGCGCGCCATCTTGCGCCCGGCATGGGCTTCAAGACGCGACAGCAAGGCCGCGACGCGCTCTTTCACGCCTTCGGCCGGCAGACCGTTTGAACGCTCCTCTTCGCCAACCGCGGCGCGAACGAACCGGGCGACCGGAGTGGCGGACTCTGCGAAGGATGCCTCGGCAGCGGAAAGGCTCGCGGCGCTGGCGAGCGTCTTGAGGTCGCGATGCGCTGATCGCTGGGCGGTCCAGAGCTCGAGGGTTTTCGCCAGCCAGATCGTCCAGGTGACGAGCGAAGCAAAGGCGAGCCCCGACATGACCAGCTTCACGATCAAATTAGCGTGGAGGAACATGCCCCATGGCGAGAGATCGTTCGGCAGGGCCGACGGCAAAGATGCATCGGCAGGGGGCGCAAGCCTGACGGATTCGCCGGCCGCCTTCGCGCCTTGGGGGGATTCCACCGCCGCGGCGGCCGAAGGCGCAGACTCCGCGGTTGGAGCAGGAACGGCCACCGCGGGATCGATCGTCCCGGCCGGCGTTTGCGCCAGCGCCGATCCTGCGCACAGGCCTAAAGTCAGGGCCGCCGCTGCGAGAACCTTGCGGGAACGATCAATGGAGGGCCAAGCTGCTGATCTAAGCCTCATGTTATTTTCGGCCGACATCATAGAATAATTCCTCCCAGAGTATAGAATAATTCCCGGTTGAAGGCGCATGACCCAATTCTGGTCGGATCGGCGGACATCCCAAGCCAGCACATCATGCAGGCTCCCAAATAACAATGCGAAGCTATGACCCGGCCATCCTTGCAGAGCGGGCGATAAACTTACACCTCGGACCATTGCCGAAGCAAATTATGATAAGTCGCAGTCAATGAGACCAGCGCCGGATTTCCCGGGACGTCGCGCGTCAATTGAATGATCGCGGCGTCGAGTTCGAACAGAATGGAGCGCCGTGTCTTATCGGGAATGAGGCTCTGAATCCAGAAGAAGGATGCGACGCGCCCTCCCCGCGTAATCGGCGCGACCTCATGCCGGCTGTCGGCGGGATAGACGATGAGATCGCCGGCCGGAAGTTTGACCGAGTGATTGCCGTAAGTGTCTTCGATAATCAATTCGCCGCCGTCATATTCGTCCGGGTCGCTGAGGAACAGGGTCGCCGATATGTCGGTGCGGATGCGGACCCCGCCATCCGCCGATTGCCGGATGGCGTTATCGACGTGAAGCCCAAATCCCATTCCGCTCTCATAGCGGTTGAACAACGGCGGAAAGACCGTATGCGGCAGCGCCGCCGAGATGAAAAGAGGGGAACGATGCAGGGCGCGCATGATCATGACGCCGAGTTCCTGATGTTCGGCGCCGCCCTCCGGCAATTGCAGATTGTTTTTCACCTGCCGCGACTGGTGACCCGCCGTGACGCGCCCGTCGACCCAGGCGGCGCGCCGCATCGCCTCACGACAGCGCGCAAGTTGATCCTTGTCGAGAATGTTTTCGATGTGAACGATCATGTCAGCCTCGTGGTTCGAGGGAGGAGAGGTCGGACGCGGCGCGCCGCGCGCCCTTCTGCGCGGAAAGCAGGGCTTGCGTTGTCGACTGGCGGCGACACAGCCACATCAAAAGCCCGGTCGCAAAAAACAGCGTCGGCGCAAAGCCGCAAACGACGACGATCAAGCTCCAGACCGGGCCATGCGATCGGCCCTCATGAATGCGCCGCAGCAAAGCGAGGAGCCCGTCGCCCGCCGCGATGGCCTGAACGGTGACGGCCCCGGATGCGTCATCGACGAGCACGGTCTGCGTCGCGCCGGTCCGCGTCGCCGCCGTCACGCGCCAGAATTTTCCTTGAAGCGTCGGCGGCGTCAGCGAGACCGGCTTCAATCCTTCGCCGGTCTGCATCGCGAGATCCACCACGCGCTGCGGATCCTGCAAAGGCTGGCGCATCGAGCCGCCGGAGGCCGGACGCGGCGCCTGTGGCGCGACCTCGGCGAAAAGGCTGATCGTCGCGCGCGTCGCCACCGGAAAGCCGAGCGTGACGCCGGTAAGCGCCATCGCCCCCAAAGGCGCGGCGATCCAGAAGCCCATCATATGATGGAGGTTTGAACTCAGCGCTGGACCGCGCCGCCAGCGCAGCAGCCGGAGAAAGCCGACAGACGGCCGGCGCCAGAGCCAGAGGCCTGTCAGCACCATCGTCAGAAGCGCGGCGCCTGCCCAGCCGACAATCTGCCTCCCGAAGGAAGGGGGAAGCATCAGATTGGCGTGCAGCGCATGCGCGAGGCCAATGAGCCCCCCGCGGAGATCGGCGATGTCGAGAACGCGGCCGGTCGGCGGATCGAGATAGGCGAGGCGCGCCTGATCGGCAAAAGCGCCGCCGCGCAGCAGAACGGTGACAGGCGCCCCCTCCATCCGAGGCCAGCGCAGGACCATGACGCGCGCGCCTGAAGCGGCCGCCGCCGCGCTGCCGAGATAGACGCCGGCCGGCTGACCCGCCACTGCGCCCGTCACCGCGTAGCGGGACGGAAAGACCCAGCGATCCACCTCCGGCGCAAAAACGAGGACGACGCCGGTAAGGCCGATCGGAACCATCAGAAAGGCCAATCCAAAACCAAGCCAGAGATGGATCCGGCGCCATATCGACCGGCTGAGAAATGGACGAACCATGATGTTGTCGCGAGTCCCTGGAAATCAATACGGGCTCAGTATCAGTTTATTATATCGAAAATCAAGCTACTCCTTGTTTACAATTGTTCTAATTTGAAAGTTACACGGTTTTATTGCGACTCATTTGCTGAGATGATAGTAATATTTGTAAGTATATACATTAGATCAAATCTAAACTAGATATATGGGAGTCTTCATCATGATCACAGGGCCTGTATCTGAATTATCCGGCTCCCAGCGCAAGCCCCAATCCAGTTCTACTTCTGGATTCATTCTAGCCAAGGCGCGGCGGCCCATCGCGCACGCCGCCGTCAGCCTTGCTTCAGTCATGCTCGCGGACGCGGCGTTCGCGCAGGACGCCGCAGCCCCGGAGGGAGACCCGATTGCGCTTGAACAGGTCGACGTGAGCGGCCAGGGCCAGGGCGGCGGCTCCGATTACAATCCGCGCACGCTCGGCCTGAAGCGCATTGCGACGCCGATCCTCGACACCCCGCAAAGCATCACCGTCGTCCCGCAGCAGCTCATTCAGGACCAGAAGGATTCCACCGTGGTCGAGGCGCTGCACAATGTGCCGGGCGTCACCTTCTTTGGCGGCGAGGGCGGCACGCAGGGTGATAATGTCTCGATCCACGGCTATACGGCGCGCAATGATTTCTACCGCGACGGCGTGCGCGATCCAGGCTGGTACACGCGCGACACATTCAGCATCCAGGAAATAGAGGTGCTAAAGGGCCCGGCGTCATTCCTGTTCGGCCGCGGCTCAACCGGCGGCGTCATCAACATGACGAGCAAGCTGCCGGTCTTCACGAATTTCACGACCGTCGAAATGTCGGGCTACACGGCTCCCGGCGCCCGCGTCACCGCCGACATCAACCGCACATTCGCCGATACGGCCGCGCGCATCATTCTGCTCGGCAACGACACCGATGTCGCCGGTCGCGACCATATCAATACGAAGCGCATCGGCGTCGCGCCTTCGATCACGATGAACATGACCCAGGACACGCGGGTCACGCTCAGCTACGTCTATCAGCGGGACGACAATATCCCCGATTACGGCATTCCCCTTCTGCCGGCGGCCTATTTCGGCACGCCCTACGGCAAGCCG
Source organism: Methylocella tundrae (assembly GCF_038024855.1). Lineage (NCBI taxonomy): Bacteria > Pseudomonadati > Pseudomonadota > Alphaproteobacteria > Hyphomicrobiales > Beijerinckiaceae > Methylocella > Methylocella tundrae. Next base: position 3,749,340 of record NZ_CP139089.1, on the reverse strand, counting down.
GCGCCGGTCGCCGCCAACACTTATTATGGCCGATTGAGCAGCGGCTTTTCCGACGCCGAAAAAGTCAGCGTCAACATCGTCACCGCCCGCATCGAACATGACTTCAACGCCGATTGGCAGGGCAGCAACGTCACGCGCTATTCCTACGTCGACCGCTTCGTCCGCATCCGCGGCGTGCAAACCAACACCGGCGTTCCATATGCAACCGCCGTCGGCGGCAGCGCGCTGACCAGCGCCCAATTGTTCAATTTCCCGCTCGACAGTCTTTACTATCAAAATACGAATGATTTTCAGAACCACACACAAAATTCGCTGCTCACCAATCAAAGCGATCTCGTCGGGCATTTCGATACAGGCTTCCTGCGCCATACGATCCTCGCCGGCCTCGAACTGTCGCAGGAGACGCGGGATCAATATCGCACCAACATCATCGGCGGCGATCGCGTCAACATCGGCGAACCCAATCCCTACCCGGTCAATCCCGGCTACCCCAATCCGACCAGCACAGATCAATACTCCCTCGGTCGAACGATCGGCGTCTACGCGAATGATCAGGTCAAGATCGGTCCATATTTTGAAGTTCTCGGAGGCCTGCGTTTCGACGATTTCAAAATCTGGCAGAATTACGGGACGGTGAACACCGGCAGCAAGGTCTTCATCTCGCAAGTCAATGCGGCGACCCCCTACAACATAAACAGTGACACGAATTTTCTGAGCTGGCGCGCCGGCGGCGTGTTCCATCCGGTCCCGAACGCCAGCATCTATTACGTCTATGGAACGTCCTTCGACCCTTCGAGCGAGTTTTTGACCCTCTCGGGCGGCCAGCAGAACCTGCAACCGACCACCAATCAAAACATGGAGCTTGGCGCCAAGATCGACTTGCTCGAAAGCCGCCTTAGCCTGACAGGCGCTCTGTTTCAGGTGACGCAGGAAAACGCCGTCGAAACCGTCAACGCCGCGGCGGGCCTTTATGCGCAGATCGGCAAAACGCGGGTTCAGGGCGGCGAGATCGGCGTCGCCGGCAAGATCACCGACGCCTGGAGCATTTTCGGCGGCTACACCTATATGGACGGCAGGGTGCTCGCCAGCGGAACGACAGCCGCCGGCGCCTTCATCTCGCCTCCCGGCAATAAGCTTCCCAACGTGCCGCGCAACACCTTTACAGTGACAAGCAGCTACGCCATCACCGCCGCGTTAACCGCCGGCGCCAGCGCCTATTTCGTCGACTCGCGCTACACCAATTCCGCCAACACCGGGTGGGTCCCGGGTTACTGGCGCTTCGACCTGTTCGGATCATATAAAATCGACGAACATTTCTCGGTGCAGGCGAACATTTACAATATCGCCGACACGAAAAACTTCGAGACGATTTCAGGCTACGGCTCGGCGACGCCGGGGCCGGGGCGATCGGCCGTCCTCACCGCCAAAATGACCTTCTGAAGCGCCGCGGGAAAAAGCGCTTTCGGCTCGATCCCGCGCCGCCTTCCTTTAATGCGCCATAAAAACCGGCAGATTGGCCTCCGCCAGTATTTCGCTCGTCACTTTGCCGAAAATGAGCTGACGCAGCCTGCTGCGCGTGTAGCCGCCTTTGATGAGAAGATCGGCGCCGAGCGCCGCCGCCGCCTCAAGAAGCGCGGCGGCCGGTGAATTCTCGGCCTCGCCGACGATGCCGACGCGCGCCTGCGCGCCATGCCGGCGAAGACTTTTCGCCAATTGTTCGTCGCTTGGCCCCGGCAGCGCCGGACCCGGCACCGTCAGAATCACGACGTCCTGGGCGCGGGTGATCAATGGCATGGCGAAGGCGATGCTGCGAGCTGTGTCCGTGGTGCCGTTCCAGGCGATCGCGATCCGCTCGCCCAGCGTTTGAGGGGGCTCGGGCGGCGCGATCAGAACTGGCCGCCCGCTCTCGAACAGCACCGCCTCCAAGGTCGATTTGCGCGGCGATCGCGGTCCCTGCCCCGGCCGCCCGACCGTAATGACGTCGAAGATACGGCCATATTCGCCAACCCCGGAATCGGACACAAGCGCGTCGCCGGTCCAGCCGAAGGTCGGGCGATCCCCCTCGTCCCGCGGGCGCTCGACATGGCGGCGCGCCATGAAACTCTCGAGCATCCTGCGGCTGTGATCGACGAAATCGCGGCGCGTCCGATCGTCGAGAACAATGCCACTCAGGGCGAAGTCGGCGGCGACGAATTCGGCGATGTCAGGGCCGACCGCGATCCCTTCCATGTAACTGTTAAACGCGTGCGCCAGAAGCAGCGCTGTCTCCATCACCGCCTCCATGTGAGCATGGTCCTCGACCGGGATCAGGATTGATTTCAAGAGGCGCCTCCCGTGCGGCCAGAGGCTTCGGCCGCCGCTTCGATCATGCGCTTTTTTGCATCTGAAATCATCTCGCCGGGCGGCGACCGCGGGATAGATTTGCCCGGTAATACCGCGTTTATCATGTTGCGAGTGATAAATGATAACTGTCTTTACGTTAAAACATATCAACCGTAATCGTTGCAATAAGGGTTTTTTAAAGGTCATCGCAGCGAGGCGAAGGCATCTCAATGGGCGCGGTTACTTCGATCACAGCGGCGCGTAAACAACACAGAACCGCGGCGATTGAAGGCCATATCGAAAAGCTTCTCGAGGACGCCCGCCTCAAACTTATCGAAACCGGAACCCGCAATCGCCTGATCCATACGCCGCGCGGCACTAAGCGTACGCGGTGCTTGCCGATCGCCAGCGCCAAGCCCGACGCCATTTTCGTAAATCTCGTTCGCGAAGGGAAATTACTTCGGTTTCTGGCTGCGAACGGCTCCGACGAAGCGGCGCAGGATCTACCGGGGGAACGGGTCGCGCGTCTCGCCGACCGGGAGCCCGATGCGGCGCCAAAGCCAAGCCATGCGAATCGCAACGGTTTGCAGACGATGCTTGCGCCTGATCTGCTGCAAAGGCGCCTTCACGCGATCCAGCGCGACGCCAAGACGGCTGAGGAGGAGCGCGGCGTTAACATACTTTTCCTCGCACTCGGATTCCTGCGCTGGTATGAGGACGAGAGGTCCGACACGCTACGTCAAGCGCCGTTGATCCTGCTGCCGGTCAGCCTCGTGCGCGACCTCAAGCGATCGACATTCGACCTCGCCTTCCGCGACGAGGACATCACCTCAAATCAGGCGCTGAAGGAGCGCCTGCGCGGCGATTTTGGCATCAGCCTGCCGGACATTCCTGACAGCGACAACTGGCTCCCGGGCGCTTATTTCAGCGCCGTCGCCACGGCGATCGCCTCAAAACGCCGGTGGTCGGTCGACGCCGACGGAGTCGAACTCGGCTTTTACTCCTCTTCCAAACTCCTCATCGTCCGCGATCTCGATCCCGCCAACTGGCCCGGCAATGCGCTGGTTGAACACCCTCTCGTGCGCGGGCTCCTGCGCGATGGCCTCGCCAGCGAGCCGCCGCTTCTGCCGGATGACGCCAAGCTCGACGCGATTTTGCAACCGAGCGACCTTATCCATGTGGTCGACGCCGATTCATCGCAAACCAGGGTTATCGATAGCGCGCGCGCGGGACGCAATCTCATTGTGCAAGGCCCGCCTGGCACCGGCAAATCGCAAACCATCACCAACATCATCGCGAGCGCCGCGCATGCGGGGAAGTCGGTGCTTTTCGTCGCTGAAAAAATGGCCGCGCTGAATGTCGTGCACGACCGCCTGCGCGAAGCCGGCCTCGAAAATCTTTGCCTCGAACTGCATAGCCATACAGCCAACAAGCGGCTCGTCGCCGACCGGCTCGACCGCACGCTGCAATCATCGGCGGACTTCGATCTCGAAGACGAAAGCTCAGCCGACGAACTGGCCCTTGCGCGCGACGCGTTGAATCACGTCGCAAGCCGTCTGCACGCGCCGATCGGAGAAACGGGAATGACGCCCTATCAGGCGCTCTCGATTCAAATCGCTGCGACTGTTCGCCAGATAACGCCCGATCTCGGCCTCGTCGAAGCCGCGACTCGTTGGACGCGCGAAGACTATGAAGAGAAGGCGCGAAGGGTCGAGCGGCTCGCCAAACTGACCGCGAGCGCGGGACAGCTCAACCGCCATGTCTATTTCGGCGTCGGCGAGATCGCGTTGCAGCCGGCTGATTTCCAGCGTCTCGTTCCGCAATTCAGACGCCTTGCGGAATCCGCCACGGCGCTGGCTGCGACCGCGGCCGGAATTTCACGCTATCTCGGCTTCCAGCAAAGCCCGACGCTTTCCAGCGTCAAGACTTTGGTCGCTATGCTGAGGATCGTCGCCGAGCTGCCGCGCGAGGGCGTCCCGATCGCCGCCGCCATCGCTGGAACACCCTCGCTGCAAAGGGTCATCGACGCCGCCGCGAAAGGCATTGAATGGCGCCGGCGGCGGACGCGGTATGGGCGCGCCTTCCTCCCCGCCGTCTGGCAGGCGCCGCTCGCGCGGCTGCGCCCCGCCCTCGCCAAAGGGGCAACGTTCTGGCCGGCGCGATTTCTTCGCTCCTATCGTGAGGCCGAACGTCTGCTGCGCGGTCTTGCGACCGCCCCCTTGCCGCGGCGTGCCGCCGAACGCCTCGCGCTGCTCGACGCCCTGCTGAGAGGGCAGGAGCTCTCGCTGTCGCTCGCGGCGGAATCGCGTTTCCTCGACGAACTCCTTGGCGAAGCCTGGCAAGGAAAGGAAACCGACTTCGCCGTTCTGCATAAGGCAGCGCAAACGCTCAAAAGCCTCGCGGCGTTCGGCGCCGATCTCGACTTTGAGCGCATCATTGATCTTGCGCGCCAGGGCGTCGCCTCGACTTTTGCCGATGACTTCGAGAGCAGCCTCAAGGCGCTGGGTCAGTCGCTCGCCGGAGCCATTCAGGCGCTTGACCTCAATGTCGCGGCGATCTTCCACGTCAAGGCCGCAGGCGCCATCGATCTCGAGCGGCTTGCCGAGCGCGCCGGACAATGGGCGGTTCATCCCGCCCGCTTCGAAGAATGGGCGCGTCTCGCCAAGGCCGACCGTCTGCTGCGCGCGATCGGCCCCGTCTCCATCGCCGACGCCCTCGCCTCAGGCGCGCTGCAGCCGGCAAGGGCGCAAGCGACGATCGAGGCCGCTTTTGCCGAAGCCTCCTGGAAGCGGGCGATCGAGGCCGATCCACAGCTCGCCGCTTTCGACGGCGAACGGCACAATGCGCTGATCGCCGTTTTCAAGACCCTCGAGATCAGGCGGCGGCGCGCAGCCGCCATGAGCGTGCGCGCGCGCCATCAGGCCGCCATCCCGCGCGGGGCGCTCGGCGCGATGGGCGTCATTCGCGGCGAAATCGGCCGCAAGCGCAATCATATGCCGCTCCGCAAGCTGATGAAGGTGGCGGGAGAAACCATCCAGCAGATCAAGCCGGTGTTTCTCATGAGCCCGCTGTCAGCCGCGCAATATCTGCCGCCGGGCGCCGTTCATTTCGATCTTCTCATCATCGATGAGGCGAGCCAGGTTCGGCCCGGCGACGCCCTCGGCTTGATAGCCCGGTGCCGGCAAATCGTCGTCGTCGGCGACAAGAAGCAACTGCCGCCGACGCAGTTCTTTGATCGCATGATCGCCGATGAGGTCGATCCGATGGACGAGGACGAGACGAAGGGGCGCCTTGGAGCCGGCGTCGCGCCGGTCAGCGACCTTGAAAGCATCCTCTCCCTGTGCGAGGCGCGCGGCCTCGAAAGCCAGATGCTGCGCTGGCATTACCGCTCGCGCCATCCTTCCCTGATCGAGGTCTCCAACGCTGAATTCTACAAGCGCCTTGTCATGCCTCCGGCGCCCTCGACGGAGCGTAAGGACAAGGGATTGCTCATGCGCCGCGTCGCCGGCGCCTATGATCGCGGCGGCTTGCGCACCAATCTGATCGAAGCCGAAGCGATCGCCGCGGCCGCGGCCGAACATGCCCGTATCTGCCCCGACCTGTCCCTTGGAATCGTCACTTTCTCGACCGCGCAACGTGATCTCATCGGCGATTGCCTCGACGGCAAACGGCGAAGCGATCCCCTCCTCGACGCTTTTCTGCGCGAACGCGGACGCGAGGACGCTTTCGTCAAAAATCTGGAGAATGTGCAAGGCGACGAACGCGACGTGATCCTGATCTCCATCGGCTATGGTCCGCGCGAGCCGGGCAAACCGCTCGACCGCATGGCTTTCGGCCCGATCTCGAGCGAGGGGGGCGAGCGCCGGCTCAATGTCCTTTTCACGCGCGCTCGGGTGCGCTGCGAGATTTTCGCATCCTTCGGCTCGGGCGACATCAATCTCGAGCGCGCGACAGGCGCTGGCCCGCGCGTGCTTAAGCGCTTTCTGCAGTTCGCGGAAACCGGCGTGCTCGAAGAGGCGAAGCCAAGCGGCGCCGATTTCGACTCGCCCTTCGAGGCCAATGTCGCGGCGGCGATCGAAAGCCTTGGCTATAGTGTCGAAACGCAGATCGGCTCGGCCGGTTTCAAGATCGACCTTGCCGTGCGCGATCCCAAACATCCCGGCCGCTTCATGCTCGCGGTTGAATGCGACGGCGCGACCTACCATTCCGCTCTTTGGGCGCGCGAGCGCGACCGCCTTCGCCAGGAGGTGCTCGAAGGGCTCGGCTGGCGGATCCATCGGATCTGGAGCACCGACTGGTTCTATCGCCGGGACGAACAGCTGCGCAAATTGAAAGCGGCGCTCGAAGCGGCGCGCGGCGAAATACAAAAGCCGGCGCCCGCCGTCGCCGCCCCTCCAAATGACCGCGGTCGCGAACAGCCACAGGATGGCCCCCCCAATGCGCCCCCCGTTTACGAGCTGGCGAAATGCGAAGTTCCGCGCGGGGAGAGGATCGATGAAATTGACGCCCGCCGTCTCGCCGAGCTGACGCGATCGGTGATCGAACAGGAAGGGCCCATTCACCAGCACGAGATCATCAGACGCGTCGCGTCCTTCTTCGGCCGCGGCAGGCAAAGCGCCAACGCCATCGCTGCGATCACGCAGGCGCTCGACGCTTTGGCGACGAACGCCCCGGAGTTCTGCCGGCAGGAAGAATTCTGGTTCACAAAACGGCAAAAAAAAGCGCCGCCGGTCAGGTGCAGAAGCAGCGCCCCGGCTCGCCTGCAGAGCCTCGAAATGATCGCGCCGATCGAGATAAAAGCGGCGATCGATCTCGCCCGATCAGAGGCCCCGCAAACCGGCGAGGCCGATCTCGTCGCCGCCGTCGCGCGCCTGTTGGGACTGCCGCGCGCCAAAACCGAAATCCGGGATCGCGTCCTTTCCTTTGCAAGGCAGGCCTCACATTCAACGGGCGACCGCCGGCAGAAATGAACTCTTTCTACGCGTCGAAGTCCTTCGGATCGAAGACGCGAAAGGTCGAGCAGAATTCGCAGGTGACGCCGATCAGCCCATCGTCGCCGACCATTTCGTCGCGGTCTTCCGCGGAAAATCCGCGCAGCATGGCCTTGACGCCGTCATCCGAGCAGCGGCAGGCGTCACGCACCATTTGCGGGTCGAAAACCTTGACCCCCGGCTCGTGAAACAAACGATAGAGCAGCCGCTCGCTGGACAGGGTCGGATCGACGAGTTCGTGATCCTCGATGGTTGCGACGAGCGCTTTCGCCTCGGTCCAGGCGTCGTCTTCCGCCGGCGCTTCGAGAGACGTCCCCTCCGGCGCATCGCCCGGATGGAGGTCGATCGGCCGGCGCCGCTCGCTGACGCTCGGCAGAAACTGCACCATGAGTCCGCCCGCCCGCCAGCTGACGCCCTGAGCGGTCACGCTCTGCGCGACGGCGAGCCGGACATAGGTCGGAATTTGTTCCGACTGGCGAAAATACTGGTGCGCGGCCTCCTCCAAGCCCTGCCCGGTCAGCGCGACAATGCCCTGATAACGCGCCGCTTCATGGCCCTGATCGACGGTGAAAGCGAGATGGCCGCGGCCGAGGAGATCCTGTCGAAGATCTTGTCCCTTGGCCTCGTCGGCAAGTCCTGCCGCGTCAAAGCGCGCGAAGGCGCGCAGGCGCCCCGGAGCGTCAAAATCCACGACCAGCATATCGACGACGCCGTCACTGCGCGTCTGCAGCTGGAAGCGGCCGTCGATCTTCAGCGACGAGCCGAGCAGGATGGTCAAGGCCAGCGCCTCGCCGAGCAATCGCGCCACAGGCGCCGGGTAGGCGTGCCGGCCTAGAATCTGATCGACGCTCGCCCCGAGCCGCACGACGCGGCCCCGCACGTCGAGTTGCTCGACGGCGAATGGAAGCACCGAGTCGTCGAGTCCGAAATCCGATACAGGACGCGACGCCGGACCGGCAGACTGCGGCCGGTCGATCATGCTCTCGCCCCTCCCGGCGTCTTCCCGTCCTGCAGCAGCATCATATCTTCAAGGCACCAGGCGAGAATCCCTTTTTGCGCGTGCAGCCGGTTTTCGGCTTCATCGAACACGACCGATTGCGGCCCGTCGATGACCTCGTCCGTAACCTCCTCGCCGCGATGGGCCGGAAGGCAGTGCATGAAGATCGCGTCGCTCGCGGCGGCGGCCATGAGTTTGGCGTTGACCTGATAGGGCGCCAGCAGATTGTGCCTGAACGCCTCGTCCTTGTCCCCCATCGACACCCAGCAATCGGAGACGACCGCGTCCGCCCCGTCGACCGCCTCGAAGGGATCGCGCGTGACGTTGAGGCGCGCGCCGGAACGACGCGCCCAGTCGATGAGGTCACGCGGCAACTCCAGCTCCGCCGGCGTCGCGACGTTCAGCGAAAAGTCGAAGCGCTCGGCGGCGTGAACCCAGCTGGCGAGAACATTATTGGCGTCGCCCGACCAGGCGATCGTGCGGCCTTTGATCGGCCCCTTGTGCTCCTCGAAGGTCATGACGTCGGCCATGACCTGACAGGGATGGGACCGCTTCGTCAGCCCATTCACCACCGGCACGCCGGCGTAGCGAGCGAGCTCGATCATGTCGTCATGTTCGAGGATGCGGATGACGATTGCGTCGACAAAACGCGACAGGACGCGCGCCGTATCTGCGATCGTCTCGCCGCGGCCGAGCTGCATTTCCTTGCCGGTGAGCATGATCGTCTCGCCGCCGAGTTCGCGCATGGCGAGATCGAACGACACGCGCGTGCGCGTCGACGGCTTGTCGAAGATCATCGCGAGGACCTTGCCCGCGAGCGGCTGCTCCGCTGCGCGCCGCCCTTTACGCCGCGTGGATTTGATGGCGGCGGAGACGTCGAGAATAGTGCGAAGATCGGACGCCGGGATTTCCGAAAGATCGAGAAAATGCCGGATCGCGACCCTGTCGTCGGGGTTGGAGCGGCTCATCCCTCAGCCTCGCTCAGGGCGGCAGCTTGGCTGCTTTCGAAATGCCTGCACGCGGCGTCGAGACGGCTCAGCCCTTCGGCGATCTCTTCCTCGGTAATGATCAAGGGCGGCAGCACGCGGGCGACATTGTCGCCGGCGGGGATGACCACAATCTTTTCGGCCCGCGCGGCGGCGACGAAATCGGCGACGGGGACGCGCAAGGCGATTCCGAGCATCAGACCCTCGCCGCGAATCTCGGCGATGACCCCGGGATGCGCATTTTGCAGGCCGACGAGGCCTCGCTTCAGCGTCGCGCCGAGCGACGCCACATCAGCAAGGAAGCCTGGCTTCAAAACGACGTCGAGAACAGCATTGCCGACGCTGGTTGCGAGCGGATTGCCGCCATAGGTCGTCCCATGCGTGCCGACGACCATGCCTTTGGCGGCCTCGCGCGTCGCGAGGAAGGCGCCAAGCGGAAATCCGCCGCCGATACCCTTGGCGACCGCCATGATGTCCGGCTTGATCCCCGAATGTTCGCAAGCGAAGAATTTGCCGGTCCGGCCGATGCCGGTCTGCACCTCATCGAGGACGAGAAGGAGGCCGTGCTCGTCGCAAAACGCGCGCAGGCCGCGTAAAAACTCGGCCGAGCCGACGCGAATGCCTGCCTCGCCCTGGATCGGCTCGACCAATATGGCGCCGGTGTGCGGACCGATGGCGGCCTTCGCCGCTTCGAGATCGCCAAACTCGACATTGTCGAAGCCCTCGAGCTTCGGGCCGAAGCCCTCCATGTACTTTGGGTTTCCGCCGGCCGAGACCGTCGCGATGGTCCGCCCGTGGAACGCGCCCTTGAAGGTGATGATGCGATATTTGTCCGGATGGCCGCAGGCCGACTGATATTTGCGCGCGGTCTTGATCGCGCCCTCGACCGCTTCAGCGCCCGAATTGGTGAAGAACACATAATCGGCGAACGTCGCCTCGGTGAGGCGCGCGGCGAGACGTTCGGCCTCAGGAATCTGAAAGAGGTTCGAGGTATGCCAAAGCTTGCCGCCCTGTTTGACCAAGGCTTCGACAAGATGGGGATGCGAATAGCCGAGCGAGGCCACCGCGATGCCGGCGCCGAAATCGAGATATCGCTCACCCGTCGTCGCGGTCAGCCAAACGCCATTTCCATGGTCGAAGGCAAGATCAGCGCGGGCATAGGTGGGAAGCAGCGACGAAGTCACGGTTTCGCTCCGGGTTACAGGCTCGAAGGTTCGATTGCGACCTTCAAAATCAAATGCCGCCCAGCGGGCGGCAAAACTGCTCCTTTTAATCTAGGCATTCCCTCCGGTCTGTCAAATCGAATGGGCGCTCACGGCGCAAGCCTTCGCGCATCCGCCGGGCCAGCCCGGCGCAAGCCGCCTCCACCACTTTTGGCGGCGCGGCGGGACGCAGAGTTCGACGCGCCTCGGATGAGGAATAAACCTGACGCGCCGCCGATCTCCGGCGCCGATGGATCAGCGCCCAATCCCGGGTTCTTCTACGCGTCCAGCGGAACATCTGTTGAAAACGTTTTGAGGACTGTCGCGAAGCTTGCGTGAGATTCAACACCTAGTGTAGCGTTCGGCATAGGAGCTACGACATGTCGTGCGGCGGGCAAGCGGCCTCGAACTTCGTTCGAGCAGTGTAAGGCCGACTGGCGCCGGTCTCAGGTCGCAGCGATGACGACGCCATTGGGAAATGCTCCCAAGATCGAACTTGTTGTTACGGATTCTTTCGATGAGCGCTCGCTTCAAATGCATTGTCAGACCTTCGAATTTCAGATCGCCTCAAATCTAGGAGACCGTGATGTCCTGGACCGATGAACGCATCGAGTTGCTGCAAAAGCTCTGGCTCCAAGGCATGAGCGCCAGCAAGATCGCGAGCGAACTCGCAAATGGACTGACCCGCAACGCCGTCATCGGCAAGGTGTACCGGCTCGGGCTTTCGGGCCGGACCAAGGCTGACGCCCCGCCCGCCACGCAACAGGCGTCGAAACCGCCCGTGCGCCCGCACGCCGGCCGGCCGGCGCCGCATCCGGCGCAAAGCCGGGGCGGGCCAACGCAGGGCGGCCACGGACACGGCGTTTCAGGCCATCTCGCGCAGGCCCAGATCTCGCCGAACACAAGCTTCATTCGCGGCAATACGGCCTTGGCCGTTCAGCCCGTGGCTTTTGCAACGCCGGCGCCCGCGCCAAACCGCGACGTCGTCGTTCCGATCGCTGAGCCGGTAACGATGCTGGAATTGCGCGAGTCCATGTGCAGGTGGCCGATCGGCGATCCGACACAGGCGGACTTTCGCTTTTGCGGCGCGCGCAAGACGCCGGGCGAAGGCCCCTATTGCGGATGCCACGCCGCTATCGCCTATCAGCCGCAGCAGGATCGACGCCGCCAGCGCCCGCAGAAGTCAAGCTGAAGGCGCAGCGCTCCGCTGGTTTTAAGCGCAAGGCCACCTGCGGCTCCGCGCGCCCCGTCGCGGCGCAGCCGGTCTTTTGCACGCCGATAATCTGGCTTTGCCCGCAGGAGCGGCGAGGCCCATCCTCCGCCGATCGCAGTCCAATGTGAA
>NZ_CP139087.1 GCF_038024855.1 Methylocella tundrae | reverse complement strand
TGACGAGTGCAGCCCGACCTGACGCCCAGAAGTCACTTTATTGCCTGATGGTCGTCAAGATAGGCCATGATTCTCTAATTTCGTCCAGCAAAATTGTACTAACAGAGTATTAACAGGCAGAATCGCGCATCTCTTCGCACTAGGTCGCAAAGGAAGGGTTGCTGGATCGAGGACGCCGCGGGCGCTCGGTCGAGTTTTGGGATCGGCCTCGTCCGATTCGTTTCCATACAAGGCGTCGGCCATGCCCGGGGCGTCAGATGGAGTTACTCCTTGTCGTTCGGGACTGAACCACATCCACAGCAACCAAAAGGACGCTTGCCGCCGCCATGGTGGCCTGTGCTTCGTGGCACTGCTCGAAGGTACCTCCGCCCGCGAGGCATGATGCTCACCTGCATCGAGCTTCGAGCGCATCTGCGAGTTTGTGCAAACAACCCTCGCACCGCGTCAGTTCATCCGGCACGGATATCCCGCCGGCAATATCTGACGTATGCGCCGCAGCGACTTTGGCCATCGGATCGATCCTACCGCCCTTCAATTACGCCTCGATCTTGGCTGGGTGTTCCGAAGGCCGCTTGCTGCGTCGGATAGCGCTGGAGTAGATCTTCGTGCCGCCCGAGCCTGATTGCTCCGATTGTTCAGCAGACCAGGCTGCACGCCAACGGCAGCCCCCAAAGAAACTGCGATTGGATCTGTGTCAGAAGCTGCTACCGGAGCGCCGCGATCATATTTTGGTGGCGATAATTGTTAGCCGCGACGAACCGGAATGCCCGTGCATCATAAGTTCGGACGATCGAGCATGAGGTTCGAAAGCAGGCTCGTCGTCTAGCCTAAACCCAAATGCCGAGAGACATTTGTGGCAGATAGGTAGCAGAACCAGAACCGCAGAAAATGTCGCTCATGGCAAATAAGTTGAGCCAAGCAATCACCTCCACATGCAAGCGCGTCAGACGCTTCTCAGGAAGCCATGCCTCCGCGTGAGGCGAAAAGCTTGTCAGTTGACAAGGTTTGGGCGCGTCTACCGCGTGTGGCAGGTCACCCCTCCCTTCCATTCCCGGCCAGAGCCGCGGCGCGGATGCCTGCTGGCCACCAAGACTAATCGATGAAAGCAGGCGCGCGGGCGCGCCGTTAACCTCCTGACCGCGGACAGATGGAGTGTTCGGGCGCGGCGTTGCTGGCGAATTGGAAAGTCCAAAGGCATTCGTCGGATACGTCGGAATGGAGGCCACTTACCTGAGAGTGCCGAGAATTAGCGGAGAACCCTGTCAGCTGACAAGGTTTCAGATCCAGCAATAGGGCCTTGCTGGAGGTCAAGACAGCTGGCCCTAAACCAGCCGCGCGGCCTTCCCGAGCCGCCGCTCGGCGTCATTGTAATAGCTCGCTGCCTGCTGCACCGAGCGGTGCTGCGATTGCTGCATGGCCTCCGGCAGCGACACCCCTGCCCTGGCCGCCTCGGTCAGATAGCCCGAACGCAGCCCATGCGCCGAGTAAAGCTTCGGATCGAGACCCGCCGCCGCGACGCGCCGTTTCAGGATCGCATTCACCGCCTGCGGCGTCAGCGCCCTGTCGTCGAGCCCGCCCCATTGGTCGATCGCCCGAAAGATCGCGCCTTTCTCGATGTCGGCGCGCAGAAGCCATTCCCGCAGCGCCTCTACCGGACGACCAACCAGAAGCACACGGGCGTCGGCGTCGGCCTCGGCCGTCTTGGTGCGGCCAAGGCGGATCGAAAGACACGGCAGCGCCGGCGAATTTGGCTCGCTCGGGTCTTCGAGGACCGCTTGTTCCTCGACGAGCTGCTCGACGCGCAGGGCCGCCACTTCGCTGCGCCGCCGCCCGCCGGAGGCGAAGGCGACCAGAAGCAGCGCGGCGTCGCGCGTATCCGCCAGCCGGTCGGAGCCGCAGGTGGCGAGCAAGGCCTCGAGCACGTCGCGCGTCACCGCGCGCTGGCTTTTGCGCATGCGCGGCCGCGCCGTCGCGCGCACCGAAAGCCGGAGCGCCGAACGCAGCGCAGGCGATTTGAACGGGCCCAACGCTCCCTTCCAGTGATGCAGGGTCGACCAGCTGGCGAGGCGCCGACGCACCGTCGCCGGCGCATGCGGTCCTTCGACCCGTAAGAGATCGCGCGCCCGCAAGGAGTCCGCCACCTCGGACGGCATGCCATGAGCTGGCTCGCTCTCACGCCGGGCAGGATCCCAAAGATGATGCGCGACGAATTTCAGCGCCAGCGCTTCGGGCGCCGGCCAGGGCAGGGGGCTACCGGTCGACGCCAAAGCCCAGGCCTCGAGATAGGCGAGATCGGAGGCGAGCGCGCGCAGGCTGTTCTCGCCCATGCCTTCCCTGGCCAGATGTTTTAAGGTGGCGACGTCGTCGTCGGTCAGGATCTCGGCGAGCCGGTCGCGCCGGTCCATCGGCAGGATCGCCGCGAGGGCATCGAGCTCTAGCGCGCGGCGCGTGACGGGATTGCGCGAACGGGCAGGGGAGGGGGCGGTCATTTGTCGTCCTTGGGCCGACTCAAACGTCGCGTCAGCATAGCCGCTTCGGGCCGCCGCGTGAATCGGCGCATCCGGCCCGCGAAATGGTCTTTTCCCCCACGGGCTTGCGCTCTTGTTGAACATTTCATAGTATTTGTTTAACAGAAGGAGATGGCCATGACGGCGCATGCGCCCCCGGCGCCTACCACGGAGGAGGAGATCGCGCGGGCGCGCAATCGGCTCGTGCTCGATCAGGCGCGGGCCGTCGGCCTGCTGGGCTCGGCCAAAAGCGCCCGCCTGTCGGGCCGCGTGCCGGCGAGCCTGATCGAAGCCGCCAAGCAGCGCGCGCATGTCGCCTCGGACACCGAACTCCTGGAGCTCGCCCTGGCGCGTCTGGCGCTCGAAGACGACTTTGGCGCGCGGCTGGTACGGCGCAAGGGAAGCGTCCCGCCGGACCTCGATCTTGAGCTTTGATCTTGCCGGGTCTCTGCGCACGCTGAAACCGCAAAAGCGAACCGAGCCGCTGCGGCGCCGACCGGACGGCGATCTGTTCTGGGCCGAGGACGCGCCCTTGATCGGCGGCGCGCTGCTGCTCGATACGTGCGTCTATCTCGACGTGCTGCAGGGCCGCACGCCCGAGGCGGCGGACGCGCTGCTGTCCTATCGGGTCTGCTATCATTCGGCCGTCTGCCTCGCCGAACTGACGCATGCCTTCGGGCGGCTGGATCCCGCCCATTCCTCCACCAAAACGGTCCTGAAAACGATCGGCGACGTCTTCGCCGACATTCCCGGGCGGCGCCTCCACGCGCCGGAGAGCGCCGCCTGGGGCGAGGCCGGCCTGCTCGCCGGCGCGCTGTTTCGCCTGAGCGGTCTGCCGCGCGGGGCGGGGCACGAGCGAAAGCTCCTCAATGATGCGCTGATCTTTCTGCAGGCGCGGCTGCTCGGCGCCAGCGTGCTCACCGCCAACGTCCGCGATTTCGACTTTCTGAGCCAGCTCGCGCCGAACGGGCGCGTCATCTTCTACCGGCGTCCCGGACTCGGCCCCTGACGATTCGGGCCGGGCGTCCGCGGCCCCCTGGCTCCCGGCGAGAGGCGGCCTACAAGAAGGTCCCCGATCGAGGCGGCGTCCGGCGGTCGGGCCGGTTTTCCCTCAATCCTCCCAGGGGTTGAGCAAAGCCACGCCGAAAGGCGCAAAATCCTTGACGTTGCGGGTGACGAGCGTGAGCTCCCTGGCGAGCGCCGTCGCCGCGAAAAAACCGTCCATGGCGGAGAGCGCGGTCCCGGTTTTCCGGCTCTCGGCCATCAGGTCGCCCCAGCGCTCCGCAACCGCCTGATCGATTGGGAGAATCCGGCCGCCAAACCGCGCCGGAAGATCATTGGCGAGCCAGGCGGCGAGCGCCGAGCGGCGGCGGCCCTCATCAAGCAAGGCGACGCCGCGCCGGAGCTCGGCGATCGAGGCGACGCTCAGGAAGACGCGGTCCTCGTCGATGGCGTCGAGCCAGGCGAGGGCTCTGGCGCTTGGCGTTGGCCGCTGCGCCTCCGACAGCACATTCGTGTCGAGAAGGAAATTCATAGGGCGATGTCGCGCGGCGCGTCGCGCTGGCGCTCGAGGTCGAGCCCGGCGCCGCGAAGCGGAGAGGCGAGCAGGAACTCGGCGAGCGTGCCTTTTCGGAGGGTCTTCTTCGCCCATTCCTCGGCCGAGACGATCACGGCGGCCGGCTTGCCGTTGCGGGTGATGAGCTGAGGCGAGGCCTGGGCGCGCTCGACCACTTCGGAGAGGCGCGCCTTGGCGCTGGCGAGCGTCCAGGCGCCGGCGGCCGGGGCAGCGGTTTTGTCGGGAGCGGGCATGGCGGACCTCATGTGACTATCATGACTATAATAACCATATGCGCGCCGCGGCTCATCCGCAAGGGGCGACCGGGACGGAATCCGGAGCGGAGGCGGGCGCGGCCCGGATGTGGCCCGGATGTGGCCCGGATGTGGCCCGGATGTGGCCCGGGTTCGGCCGCATGGTCCCGAAATTCCGCCCGAGGCGCCTAAAATCGCGCCCGCGGCAGGCCAAATTCCGCCAAAACCCGGCCGAATCGCGCCAAACGCCGTCGCCATCGATAAGCTATACTTATCGATGGTGATAAACTCCGGAAACGGCTTCCCGGGTGACGGAAGCGATGTCTTCATTCGCTTCCTTTTAACTATTTTTACTTTATTTATCAATATGCTTTAAATTATCAAGGGACGCTGGGGCCGGCTTGACGTTTAAGAGTCCAGCCGAAGCGGGCAACGGACCCTTAGCCTTCCGATCAAGTGGCCCAAGGGACCAAATGAGGCGCATCAACGGAAAATCGCGATCCCGCGATCTGTCCCCATGAAGGAGGAGCCGGAACCGGCGCCCTCTCTTGCCGATTTCGAAGGCTCGTCTTAGACTCTCCTGATCAGAAAGGATCCCCCCATGGGCGCGATTTTTGATCGTCCGCAAATTCCGACGAAGCATCGCTTTGATGTCGATGCCTATTACAAATTGGCCGAGGCCGGCATTTTACCAAACCCCCATCGCGTCGAACTCATCGACGGGGAGATTATCGATTTGAATGCGATTGGCAGTCCGCATGCCGCAATCACGACGCGTCTTACCCGGCAGTTCATCCGCGCGGTCGGGGACCTCGCCATTATCAGCGTTCAAAACCCGCTTCGCCTCGATTCCTATAACGAGCCAGAACCCGATCTCCTGGTGCTGCGGCCGCGCGCCGATGATTATCAGGCGAATCATCCCGGCGCGGCTGACGTTCTGCTCTTGATCGAAGTCTCAGAAACCTCACTCGGCCATGATCGCGGGCGCAAGCTGGCGCTTTACGCGAAATTCGGCGTCCCCGAGGTCTGGATCGTCGACATCGCGGGAGCGGCCGTCGAAGTCTGCCGCCAGCCCAAGGACGGCGCCTATGTTTCGCAGGAGCGCCGGACCAGCGGCATGCTCGCGCCGGCTCTCGTCAAGGGAATAGAAATCGACGTCGCCGCGCTGCTCGCGTGAGGCGCGCCAATGCCGCGGCCGATGCGTCGGCCGAGTGTTGGCGCGGACTTGGCGAGGGGCGCTTGCTGGATGCGCTGAAGGCGCCGCTCGCCGCCGCCGAGGATGCGCTGGCCCGCCTCGACGAGCGCGTCCGCGCGAGCCAGATTCGAGAGGGGTTCGTTAGCCGGTCGCATTTTGGGGACGCCTGCGCCAGCCTCTGGCTCGCCGGCGAGCTCGTCATGCTCGAGGACCTCGTGCTGCACGACGCCCGCATGGACATAAGGTCGCCGACCCACGAGGTGACCCGCGCCCAGGCGGTGCTGCGGACGCGCCGCCAGATCGCCGGGGCCGCGCCGGACTGGGCTTTGAGCCCGGACGGCCTCAAAATTTTGCGCGGCGATAGCGAAAGCAGGACGGAAGAAGCGACCCGGGTAGGGGAGGGGCTGGATGGCGCCGACGCGGCGGCGCTGGAATTGCCCGGCGGCGCCGATCCGCTCGCCGGCGAACTCGCCGCGCTCGAGCGCGCGCTCAACCGCAGCGACAAACTCCTCGCTGGCGACGCCGCCCGGGCGAGGGGCCCGCGCGACCCGCTCATCTATGATCCCGATTGGGAGGGTGACGAGAAGCTGGAGGCCTGGCGGCGCGCCGGCGCCGCGGCGCCGGCCGAACCGCCGCTTCTGGCCGCAGCCCTGCTGTGGGACGCCTGGGAGACCAACCCGCCGCTCGAGCGCCAGGCCTGGCTCGGCGCTCTGCTCGTCGCGGCGACGCTGCGGGCGCGCCAGAAAACCCGGGCGCATCTTTGCTGCGTGAATTCGGCGCTGAAGCTCGTTCCGCGTGAGCGGCGCCGGTCCAGGGACCGCACAGTCCGGCTCACCGCCTTTTTGGAGGCGATCGCGGCCGGCGCGGAGGCCGGGATGGCCGACCACGACCGCTGGCTGCTGGCGCGGCGGCGCCTCGAGGGCAAGCTGAAGGGCCGCCGCTGCTCATCCCGACTGCCCACCCTCGTGGAGTTCATGCTGGCGCGGCCGATCGCCTCGGCCGGCATGATCGCCGCCGCGCTCGGCGTCACCCCGCGGGCGGCGCAGGACATGGTCGCCGAACTCGGCCTGCGCGAAATGACCGGCCGCGGCCGCTACCGGGCCTGGGGCATCTTGTGACGATCTTTGGCGGCTGTCCGCTTCCTTGTCGATTCGCGCCGGGCGTCGACGCCGATCGGCGCGTCAAGACCGCGTTGCGGTTCATCGAAGCGAGGTCGCTGCATCATGCATTTTACCTCGGGAGTTTCGCCGGCGGCCTTGACCCGGACGAGCGCCGCAAGGCGGTCAACTCGTTTCAGATCGGGCTTTCGCACGGGATCGCAGGCAAGCTGAAAAGCATGAAAGCCGAGCGCGACGCGGCCAATAAAATATCGTCCGGACGCGATCTCGCGCCGTTGAAGACATCCGTCATCGACGACGAAATGGCGAAACTCGAATTGTCGTTCGAGGCCAGAAGCCGGGCGCGCAGAAAGTAGATTTTGGTCGACGCCTATGAAGCCGGGCAAGTCGCCGGACGCCGCTTCGAGGTCAGGGCCGCCGTCGAGACGGGCGCCGCCGACGCGTAACCCGGTTAGGCCGCGTTTTGACTGTTGCGGCCGGGGCCGAAACATCCTTTTGATGGGCCCAGTCGGCAGCGGCGCTTGGCGACCGACATCTCGCACTATCTCCAAACCGAGGCAACGCTGAGCCGAACGCCCACAGCGGCGATGGCGTCGTAGACATAATCACATAAGGATATCCTTATATTTGCCTTGACTTGGATCGAGCCGTGCCGGTAAGTTGATTTCGCCACGGTTCTCTGAGCCCCCCGGGGGCGTCAGAGCTAAGAGGGAATCCGGTGCGCCGCAAGGCAATGCCGGAGCTGCCCCCGCAACTGTAAGCGGCGAGCCGAAGTCCACCATGCGTCACTGAGGCCGATCGGCTTCGGGAAGGCCGGACGGAGGCGACGACCCGTGAGCCAGGAGACCTGCCGCGGCGCCATATCGTCCCTGGGCGGGGTGTCCCGGTGGTTCGCGTGCGATCCGCCGGCATTTCGCTGGCGGCTGCTCAGCGTCCGCTTTGGCCTTTGCCCCCAAACATTTTGGGGTAAGCCGATGTCTATTCCTTCTCTTCCCGTCAGTACGCTCGGAACGCCGCGAATCGGTCCGCGCCGCGAACTCAAATTCGCGTTGGAAAGCTTCTGGTCCGGCAAATCCGGCGAGGCTGCGCTGCTTGAGGCCGCGGCAGGTCTTCGCGCCGCCAACTGGGCGCGTCAGCGCGCGCTCGGCGTAACGAACATTCCGTCGAATGATTTCTCTCTATACGATCACGTGCTGGACACGAGCGTCATGGTGGGCGCCATACCGGACGCTTACGGCTGGAACGGCGGCAAGGTCTCGCTTGCAACCTACTTCGCCCTTGCGCGAGGATCCGAAGGCGAGACCCAAGGCGCGGCCTGCGCCAGCGGCTGCGGCGCCCATTCGCATGGCGTTCCAGCGCTCGAAATGACCAAGTGGTTTGACACCAACTATCATTATCTGACGCCTGAATTTACGAAGGGGCAGGTCTTCACGCTCGCCTCGACGAAACCGGTCGATGAATATGTCGAGGCGAAGGCGCTTGGCTATCAAACCCGCCCCGTCCTCCTGGGGCCGGTGACTTTTCTCAAGCTTGGCAAGAGCAAGGATCCGGCTCTCGATCCGCTGTCTTTGCTCGCCAACCTGCTGCCGGTCTATGTCGATGTCCTGCGCCGCCTCAAGGCCAATGGCGCCGAATGGGTTCAGATCGACGAGCCCTGTCTCGTTCTCGATCTCGACGACGCGACGCGGCAGGCGTTGCGCGCGGCTTACGGCATGTTCGCCCACGCATCGCCCGCGCTGAAGCTCATGCTGACCTCATATTTCGGCGGCCTCGGCGATAATCTCGCCGATGCGCTCGCTCTCCCGGTCGCCGGCCTCCATCTCGACCTCGTGCGTGCGCCGGAGCAGCTCGACGCTGTTCTCGCGCGGGCGCCGCGCGGCCTTGTTCTGTCCCTGGGCGTGATCGACGGCCGCAACATCTGGCGGGCGAACATTCCCTCGATCCTCGATCGCCTCGCGCCAGTCGTCGCCAAGCGAGGGCCGGATCATATCGAGATTGCGTCATCCTGTTCGCTGTTGCACGTTCCGATCGACCTTGATCTCGAGACGGACCTCGACCCCGACCTGAAGAACTGGCTCGCCTTCTCCGTGCAGAAAATGGGCGAGCTTGCGACGCTCGGCAGGGCGCTCGCCGGCGGTGGAGATGCTATCGCCGCGACGATCGCCGATTCGGCCAGAGCCTTCGCCGCCCGTGCGGCGTCAAAGAAAGTGCATGATCCGGCGGTCGCGGCCCGCATCGCTGCAATCGCGCGTCAGATGGCTGAGCGGGCGAGCCCGTTTGAGATTCGCCGCGAATGGCAGCGGCGCGCGCTCGATCTGCCGGATTTCCCAACAACGACGATCGGCTCCTTCCCGCAGACGCCGGAAGTGCGCAAGGCGCGCGCCGCTCACGCCAAGGGAGCGCTCACGGATGCGGACTACGACGCATTCCTGCGCGCGGAGACGAAAGAAGCGGTGCGCTGGCAGGAGGAAATCGGCCTGGACGTGCTCGTGCATGGCGAGTTCGAGCGCAACGATATGGTGCAGTATTTCGGAGAACAGCTCTCAGGCTACGTGTTTACCCAACACGGCTGGGTGCAAAGTTACGGCTCCCGCTATGTCCGTCCTCCGATCATCTTCGGCGACGTGTCGCGCCCGAAACAAATGACCGTCGCGTGGTCGACCTACGCGCAATCGCTGACGAAGCGGCCGATGAAGGGAATGCTCACCGGCCCGGTGACGATGATGCAATGGTCCTTCGTCCGCGATGATCTTCCAAGGTCTGAGGTCTGCCGCCAGATCGCGCTGGCGCTGCGGGACGAAGTAACCGATCTCGAGGCCGCGGGCATCCGGATCATCCAGATCGACGAGCCGGCGATTCGCGAAGGCTTGCCTCTGCGGCGCGCCGACTGGCCGGCCTATCTCGCCTGGGCGGTGGAATGCTTCCGGCTCGCCGCTTCGGGCGTAAGAGACGACACGCAGATCCACACGCATATGTGCTATTCGGAGTTTAACGACATCATCCAGTCCATCGGCGCCATGGACGCCGACGTGATCTCAATCGAAACCTCGCGCTCGAAAATGGAGTTGCTCGACGCCTTTGTCGCCTATCGCTATCCGAACGAAATCGGCCCGGGCGTCTACGATATTCATTCGCCGCGCGTGCCGCCTGTCGGCGAGATGACCGAACTCCTCGTCAAGGCGACGAAGAGCCTGACGCCTGACCAGATCTGGGTCAATCCTGACTGTGGCCTCAAAACCCGCAAATGGGAAGAGGTGCGTCCCGCGCTCGTCAACATGGTCGCAGCCGCGAAGGACGTGCGCGCGGCGCTCGCGAAGGCAGCGGAATGAACGGTCCCAGGCAGGATCGCGGCTAAGAAATCGTGCACGAGATCCCGGCGGAGGACGTCCGCCGCCGGGATTGGCGCCGCTCATTCCCATGAGAGGGCGCCGCCGTTTTGATATTCGATGACGCGCGTCTCGAAGAAGTTCTTCTCCTTCTTGAGATCCATAACCTCGGACATCCACGGAAACGGATTGTCCGTCTCGGCGAAAACAGGCGCAAGGCCGAGTTGGGCGCAGCGACGATTGGCGATGAAGCGCATATATTGCTCGCATAAAGTCGCGTTGAGGCCGAGGAAGCCGCGCGGCATCGTATCGCGGCCGTAGGCGGCTTCGAGTTCCGCCGCATCCCGCAACATGCCGCGCGCTTCATCCTGAAACGGCCTTGTCCAGAGATGCGGGTTCTCCGCCTTGATCTGGTTGATGACGTCGATGCCGAAGTTGAGATGGATGCTCTCGTCGCGCAGAATATATTGGTACTGCTCCGCGACGCCAACCATCTTGTTGCGCCGGCCAAGCGACAGGATCTGCGCAAAGCCCGTATAGAACCACATCCCCTCGAAGACGACGTAGAAAGCTATCAGATCGCGCAGAAGCGCCTGGTCGGCCTCCCGCGTTCCCGTGGAGAAGGACGGATCCATGAGGCGGCGGGTGTGATTTATCGCCCAGGCCGCCTTGTCGGTGATCGAGGGCTGCTCGCGATACATGTTGAAGAGTTCGCCTTCGTCGAGTCCGAGGCTCTCCACGATATATTGGAATGTGTGCGTATGAACCGCCTCCTCGAAAGCCTGGCGCAGCAGATACTGGCGGCATTCCGGATTGGTGAGATGGCGATAGATCGCCAGCACGATGTTGTTGGCGACGAGGCTCTCGGAAGCGGCGAAGAATCCGAGGTTGCGTTTGATCGCGCGCCGCTCGTCCTCGGTCAGCCCATCCCTCGATTTCCATAGCGCGATGTCCGCCTGCATCGAAACTTCGGTCGGCATCCAATGATTGTTGCAGGCCGCGAGATATTTTTCCCAGGCCCAGCGATATTTGAGCGGCAGAAGCTGGTTTACGTCGGCGCGGCAATTGATCATCGCCTTGTCGTCGACCGAAACGCGCGCGCCGCCGCGTTCGATTGCGCCGAGGCCCGTAGCATCAGCCGCGGCCGCCGGATTGGCGGAAAAGCTTGGGTGAATGGCGCGGGCGGGATCGACCCTTGCTTCCGACCAGTCGAGCATGGTGGAATCTCCGGATTCGCTGATCATTGGCAGGCCTCGCAGGAGGGATCGTCGATCGCGCATGAGGCGGGCGCGGACAGAATGATCTGATCGGGCGCGGCGGCGACGGGCGCGATCGCCGACACCGCGTTAAGCTTGCCGTCCGTGCCCTTCAGCGTCGATTTTTCGACATGGGTGGCGGAGCGCGAGCGCAGATAATAGGTCGTCTTCAGCCCGCGCCTCCAGGCGAGCCGATAGAGCGCATCGAGCTTTTTGCCAGAGGGGTTCGCGATGTAGAGATTGAGCGATTGCGCCTGGTCGATCCATTTCTGGCGTCGCGCGGCAGCCTCGATGAGCCAGGACGAATCGATCTCGAAAGCCGTTGCATAAAGGGCTTTGAGATCGTCCGGCGCGCGGTCGATTTCGCCGAGGCTCCCGTCGAAATACTTAAGGTCCGAGACCATCACCTCGTCCCACAGCCCCCTCGCCTTCAGGTCATGCACGAGAGCGGCGTTCACGACCGTGAAGTCGCCCGACATGTTCGATTTGACGTAAAGGTTCTGATAAGCGGGCTCGATCGACTGGGCGACGCCACAGATATTCGAGATGGTCGCGGTCGGCGCGATCGCCATCGTGTTCGAATTGCGCATGCCGACGGATTTTACGCGCTCGCGCAGCGCCGCCCAATCGAGAGCAGCGGAACGATCAAGGTCCAATTCGCCCCGCGCGGCGGCCAGCAACTCAATGCTGTCGATCGGCAATATGCCTTTCGACCAGAGCGAGCCCTCAAAACTTGGGTAGCGCCCGCGCTCGGCGGCGAGGCCGACCGACGCCGAAACGGCGTGGAAGCTGATCGCCTCCATGCTCTCGTCGGCGAAGCGAATGGCCTCATCCGAGGCGTAGGGAAGCCGCAGGATTTGCAAGGCGTCCTGGAATCCCATCAGGCCGAGCCCAACGGGACGATGGTGGAGGTTGGAGCGGCGCGCCTCGGGAATCGTGTAGAAATTGACATCGATCACATTGTCGAGCATTCGCATCGCGATCCTGATCGTGCGCGCCAGACGCTCGTGGTCCAGCCCCGCCGCCGACACATGCGCCGCGAGATTGACCGAGCCGAGATTACAGACAGCTACTTCGTCGTCGGAAGTATTCAGCGTGATCTCGGTGCAGAGATTGGAGGAGTGCACGATGCCTGCATGACCTTGCGGTGAACGGATGTTGCAAGGGTCCTTGAACACAATCCAGGGATGGCCGGTTTCGAACAGCATGGTCAGAATGCGCCGCCAGAGATCAGCGGCGCGAATTTGCTTGAAGATGCTGATCTCGCCACGGGAGGCCTTCGCCTCATAGGATTCATAAGCCGCCTTGAAAGCGGGGCCATAGAGATCATGGAGATCGGGCGTCTCGTCTGGCGAGAAGAGCGTCCAGTTTGCGTCGGCCTCCACGCGCTGCATGAACAGATCCGGTACCCAGTTCGCCGTATTCATGTCGTGGGTGCGGCGACGGTCGTCGCCGGTGTTTTTGCGAAGGTCGAGAAATTCCTCAATGTCGATATGCCAGGTTTCGAGATAGGCGCAGACGGCGCCCTTGCGCTTGCCGCCCTGATTGACGGCGATCGCCGCATCATTGGCCACCTTGAGGAAAGGGACGACGCCCTGGCTCTCGCCGTTGGTGCCCTTGATATGCGCGCCAAGGCCGCGCACGCGTGTCCAGTCATTGCCGAGTCCGCCGGAATATTTGGCCAGCAGCGCATTGTCCTTGATCGATTTGAAGATGCCGTCGAGATCGTCGGGCACGCTCGTCAGAAAGCAGGAGGAGAGCTGCGGCCGCGGCGCGCCGGCGTTGAACAGCGTGGGCGTCGACGTCATGAAATCGAATGACGACAGCAGATCGTAGAACTCTATGGCCCTCGCCTCGCGATCGATTTCGCGCAGGGCGAGACCCATCGCGACGCGCATGAAGAAAGCCTGGGGCAGTTCGAAACGCGCACCGCGCACATGCAGGAAATAGCGATCGTAGAGCGTTTGCAGGCCGAGATAGTCGAATTGAAGATCGCGCTCCGGCCGCAAGGCGCCGGCGAGGCGCGCGAGATCGAAGCGGGCAAGTTCGGGGTCGAGCCGTTCCGCCGCGACGCCGACCCGGACGTAGGCGTGAAAATAATCGGCGTATCGCGCCGCCATCTCGGCTTGCGTCGCCTCTACCGGCTGGCCCGCGACGAAGGTCAGGGCCTCGCGCCGCAATTTGTCGAGCAACAGCCGCGCGCTGACCTTGGCGTAGTTCGGCTCGGTTTCGATGAGCGTGCGGGCGGCGAGGATCGGCGCCAGCGCCAGCTCCTCCCGGCTGACGCCGTCATAGAGGTTGCGTTGGGCCTCCGCGAGTATCGCATCGGCCGAAACGCCTTCAAGTTCGGCGCAAGCCTCCTCGATGACGCCGGCGAGGCGTGCGGCGTCGATCGTGGCGAGGGATCCGTCCGCAGCCTTCATCCGGAAAGCTGACGCCGCCGCCGGCTCGCCGGCGCTCGCCTTGGCGCGTTCGCGGGCGCGCTCCTCGCGATAGAGCACATAAGCGCGGGCGACCTTGTGATGCTCGCCGCGCATCAGGGCAAGCTCGACCTGGTCCTGCACATCCTCGATATGGAAGGTGCGCCCCGCGTCCACGCGACGGGTAAGCCCCGCGACGACCTGGTTCGTCAGCCCAGCGACGATGTCGTGCACGCGGCGCGACGCGGCGGCGGCGCCCCCCTCGACGGCGAGAAACGCCTTGGCAAGCGCAACTGCGATCTTCGACGGATCGAATGGCGTGACGACGCCGTTGCGGCGAATGACCTGATAACCCGGCTCGGCCGATGGTTTCGGCGCCGGCGGAGCTGGATGCGCGGCGCCCGTGGCGCGCGTGGTTTCGATCGTGAGAGACATCGGCTTGAACCCCAAACGTTGGGGGCAAAGGCCGAGCGGACGCGTGCAGGACGGCGGGCGCGGGCGCCCGATGCAAGCGAACCACCGGGACACCCCGCCCAGGGACGATACGGCGTCGCGGCAGGTCTCCTGGCTCGCGGGTCGTCGCCTCGGTCCTGCCTTCCCGAGATCGCATCGATCTCAGTGACAAATGGTGGACTTCGGCTCACCGCTTACAGTTGCGGGGGCAGCTCCGGCGTTGCGTGGCCCTGGATAGAGACCTCGCGCACCGGATTCCCTCTTAGCCCTCGATCTTGCGACTCGAGAGACCGTGACTACTAGATATGGTGGCAACTTTTGAGAATGGCGTCAATATCTATGATGCAATCAAGCGCCCGTCACGGATCATCGAGGTTTTTCTCTTTCCGTCGCAGCGTGTGCCCGGCCTCGCGCAGGCGATCGCGCTCTTCGTCCGGACGATCGGCGCCGACGCCCCAATCGAGCGCATCGTCCTGCGCATAGCGTATGCCGAGCGCGAAAGCGATCTCGGCCTTGGTCAATTCGGCGCCGAGATAGAAGGCGTGTCCGCCATCGGTCTAGACGTCGAGGTCGGAAACAGCGAGAAAGCGCCTTTCGCGATATGATGACCGTCACGATTATAGATATGCACGCCATCGACCGCAGTAGTGATGCGGAACTTCGAGGCCCGAGCGAGCGAGCCGTCGGCCGGGCAGACGTTGCTGGAAACTGTCATCGGAGCAATGCTCACGGCGCAAGCTGCTCCACAATCGGAATACGACAAGCTGCACAAAACCATGTTGGCGATTGCGCGCGATGACAAGATCTGCAGCCGACTGATAACGGATCCGGGCGTTGGCCCCGTCGTGGCGATCAGGTTCAAGACGGCCGTCGACGAACCGAGACGTATTTAAAGATCGAAGGGTGCGGCCCGTTGTTCGGACTGACGCCGAAGAAATTCCAATCGGGCGAGACGGACGTAACAGGAGGGATCACGCGCGTTGGCGACAGGATGGTTTCTACACTACACACCATTGTAGGCGAGTTTGCGCGCGATAATGCAATCTTATCGGACATTTCTAGCGCAAGACAAGCGCGGCGGAAATGCGCCATTTTACTCGCCATAAGCGCCGCCATGCGTTAGCCTGCCGGCATGGCGCCACGTCCCCGAATCAGCCTCGCCGCCCCGCCGGCCTTCCCCCCTTTCCCCAGCTGGGCGAGGAGTTTTGCGAGCCAAAACTCCGAGGGGAGACCGCGCCAAGGTGCGGGCGAGGGGAGGATCGACGCGAGGCGTCGATCCGAGGAGAGGGGTTTTGCAGACAAAAACGGCGCGGCGGGGCAGGCCGCCTCGGGAGAAGACGTTGCGGAGGCCGCCTTCCGCGCCGGCGCGGCGCTCGCCGCGCTGCATCCAATCGCCCGCGCCGAACACCCGCTCGGCGCCCTCTGGCGCCAGCGCCTGGCGCTCGCCTGCGCCGCGGTCCTCGCGCGGCAGGGCGGGCGCACGGAAGACGAGGCCGCGCTGCGCGACGCCTGGTATCTGCGCCGCGACGGCGACGATCCCGGGCCCGCCGGCCGCATCCTCAAAGCCTGGCGACGCCTCGGCGAGCCCGGCGCCATGCAAACCGACGACTGGACGCTTCGGCTGCCGGTCCTGCTCGAATTGCGCCGCGACGATGTGTTTGAGGACGTCGTCGCGATCGCCGCCGGGCTCGCCAAAGGGCAGGGGAGCGCCGTCGCCGCCGCCGCCGAGATCGCGGCGGTCACCCTACGCTTGCGGCCGGACGCCGAGGCGCTCGCCCTGTGGCTCGCCGACGCCGTGCTGGCGCATCGCCTGAACTGGCCGGCGCCTGTCCCGATGATCGCCGGCGAGATGCGGCGAAGCGATCTTTCCCGCGCGACGCAGCGGCAGGGCGACGGCGGTTGGCTCGC
Source organism: Methylocella tundrae (assembly GCF_038024855.1). Taxonomy (NCBI): domain Bacteria; kingdom Pseudomonadati; phylum Pseudomonadota; class Alphaproteobacteria; order Hyphomicrobiales; family Beijerinckiaceae; genus Methylocella; species Methylocella tundrae. The sequence goes on along the minus strand of NZ_CP139087.1, from coordinate 192,747 downwards.
CGCATGCTCGCTCGCCTATTCCCGCGCGGCCGCCGTCGCCGCGGACCGCTACGCCGAGCTCGCCCGCCGCGCCGAGCGGCTCCTTGCGGTTGCGCCGCAACTGCGCGGCAAGGATGCGGATCTGATGATCGCCATCCTGATTGGCGAGGACGCGCAAGCCGCCAGGACCGGAAAGACCGTGACCGACCGTTCGAGCCGTCGGCTGTTCGATCGCCTCGTCGCGCTCGGCGCCGTGCGCGAACTGACCGGCCGGCCGACCTTCCGGCTTTACGGGCTCTAGCGATGGCCCGGCGCGCCAAACTCGAAACTGCGCTCGATGCGGAGCTCGCCGACCTGCCGCCCGAACTGAGATGGCGCGAATGGATGGGCCGGGTCGAAGCCGTGATTTTCGCCGCGTCCGAGCCCGTGACGCGGGAGGTTCTTGCCCGCGTCGTCGGCCGCGACTGCAATCTCGATCTTCTCATCGCGGACATTCGAGACGAGCTGCGCGGCCGGCCGTACGAATTGGCCTCGGTCGCCGGCGGGTGGCAGCACCGCACGAAGAAAGGGTTCGCGGACGCGATCCATGCCGCAGCAGGGAGCGGCGCCGGCGTTCGGCCGCTGTCGCGGTCGGAATCTCTTGTGCTGATGGCGATCGCCTATTTTCAGCCGATCGCGCGCGGCGAGCTCTCGGAATTTTTCGGCAAGGAGGTCAGCCGCGACCTCATCGGCGGCCTGCGCGCCATGGGCCTCATCGCCGCGGGGCCGCGCAGCCCGCGCCCCGGCGCCCCCTACGCCTTCGTGACGACGAAAGAATTTCTGGCGCAGTTCGGCTTCGAGTCTCTGCGCGACCTGCCCGACATCGAGATGCTGGAGGACGCCGGCCTGCTCGGCAAAGATAAGCTCCTGGCCGGGGCGTTTCCAATCTCACGCAATGACGAATTGGGTGATTTTGAAGGCGAGGACATCGATGCGTCGCCCGCGTTAAGCCGATAGCGAGGGTTCGAGGATTTCGAGGAAGACGTTTGAATCCCTCCGGCTCCGCCACATTGTCTAAAACGGCCCTATTGACGAACGACTTACCGCCGAAAGCCGCCGATAGCCGTCTTTCGGATGGGGTGTTTGTTTGGAGACGGTCGGCATGCCCGTGCATGGATGGATCACTGCATCCAGAGGCAGTTCAGGCCTGATTTAATCCGGGTATTATTGACGATTAAATTCTACCCGGGTATTAATTGCGCCGTCCTTTTTAGATGAGCGCTTCATGACCGATCTCCTGTCAAAACCCTGCACGGCATTCGAAGATCACAGATTGCAGCTCTCGGGTCCCTTGGCTGATGTCGCCATCGCCGTTAGACGGTCGGCCGAGAAGGGGACGGCGAGCGCAATTGTGAATAAGCATGGAATAAGGGCTCTGACACATATTTGGTGCACGTCATCCTGCTCCGATCAGGCGAGCTTCGAGTAGGTCGAGTTTTGCGCGTCCATACATCTGCCGTTTCACGAGTTTGAGCTTGGTGATCTGGCCTTCGGTTTGGCCGTTGGACCAGTGCGACGCGATGGCGGCGCCTATCGCGCTCTTGTCCTTCGCGACGCCCTTGGCAAACGACGTGACCAGACTTGATTTCGCACGTTCGATCCACGGGGCGAGTTCCTCGCCAGCGCGCTTGCGGATCATCGCATGGAACGCATTGATGACGGCTCGCGCTTCGATCAGCGGCGCGACCCCGCCTTCGATCGCGGCGATGGTCACGGTCTCCGACTTCGTGAGATTGTCGCGGCCCGTCGTCATGAGGCGCGCGATGGTTCGAGCCGACGGAACGCGGCGCAAGCTGTCGGCGTCGGCTTTTTCCGCGCGTCGACGTCGCGCCGTCCATTCCGAAACGACCCGCAGACATCCTCGGAAGCCTTGGCACTTCAAGCGCCGCCAAAGTTCGCAACCGTTTCGAGCGCCGGCCTGCCACTGGGCGTCGAGCCATTCGAGATAAGGCTCCAAGGAACTCTCACGCGACCGGAAGACGTCCGAACGCTGGCCCCTCAGCACCCGACGCACGAGGCCCCGGCTGTGGCCCGTGTCGCGCACGATCTCCTTGATCGACGCGCCGCCTCTGGCGCGCGCGAGGATCGTGGCGTTGATGTCCTCGCGTCTCAGGTAACCCTCATATTGGAGCCGTTCGGCGGCAGTCAGCAATTCGGGATTGATGATCGCCGCGCCCATGGCGGCGCGGATCTGGCGCATCGATTTGCGCACGGCGTCCAGAAAGGCGTGGCTTGCGTTTTCCATGAGATGCCAACGATCGGCGACTTGCAGGGCCGACGGGAGCGCCTTTGACGCTGCGAGGGAATAGCTGCCGCCGCGATCGCGCGCGACGACGGCGATTTGCGGCTGGCCGGCGAGCCACGCTTGCGCGGTCGCGGATTCACGATCCGGCAGGAGGCGTATTGGTCGCCGCCGTTCGAGATCGCAGATGATCGTGCCGTAGCGCTGGTTGCGCTTCCACGCCCAATCGTCGATGCCGACGACGGTGGGCGCGGGAAAGGGCGGACAGCCTCGCCGACGAACAACCCGCAGAAGGGTGTCGTTGCTTACCGGCACCATCAGCCGGCGGGCGAAACTCGCGGCCGGGCGCCCGCCGAGGGCAAGTCCGAGGCAATGGACGATGCTCTCCAGGCGCGCGGTTCGCCGCGCCCAAGGCGCCAGGACGTCCTTGCCGAAGCGCTCCGTGAAGATTGCGCGCGGACAGGATGGCGCGTCGCATCGGAAACGCCGTGCGACGACGATCAGGCGGACTTGTCGTCCTCCGAGCGGCAGATCCGCAAGCCGTCTCGAATAGCGGCTATCGACCCGCTCGGCGTCCGCCGCGCAACCAGGACAAGAACTGGATTTGCCCGTATGGCGCACGGTTATGATCGTCACCGCGCCATCGTCGACGGCGCTTTCAACCCGAAATCCAGGCGGCACAATCGTAGAGGGATGAAGGGTTCGCGACATCGGGCTGTTTCCTTTTTGGATTCAACGCGAGTCGGCGCCCCAACTGCATCAAATTTGAGTCTGAGCCCTTATTCCATGCTTATTCACAAGGCGGCTATCGGCGAACTCACGGTGCGGCTCGCCGAGCACGCCAAAACGCTGCGCCTGCCGGCGTTTGCAATTCCATCTGAGGCGGCAACCGCAACGCAGGACAAGATGATCGCCATCATTGGTGAGCGATGCGTCGCCCTCAGCGGCGAGTGAGCCGCGCTTAAAGCGCGGAGCCGCCCCTGGAGCTCCGTCCAGCGCTAGCGAAGTCAGGCCAACCGAGATCCTGCCAAACGTCACTCTTGACAGGTCCAATTCGATCAGTATAAAAAAACGATGGATAAAGAAACAAGTCTAATGGATCTTGGGGCCGAATTTGATGAACGCCGCGGACACAAAAGGATTTCGATGGGGGGTCGAGCGTAGGCTCGAATTCGTCGAATTCCGCCTGTTCTGGGAGGGCGGCGTCAACCGGTCGGATATCGTAGACGAGTTTGGTGTATCGGTTCCGCAAGCCTCCAAGGACCTCGCGCTTTATCAGGAACACGCACCCGACAACATTGTCTACGATCGCAGCGAAAAGCGGTACTTTGCGTCTGATGCGTTTCGTCCGAGATTTATCGAACTGGACGCTGCGGCTTATCTCGATCGCTTAGCGCCGAGGCCGACGGCGACTGGCGCCAAACCGGAAGACAGTGCACACGGCGCTCTGGTCGCCGATAGACTACCTATCCCCCAACGTCGCGTCGCTTCCAATGCTCTGCGGGCCTTGCTGGAAGCCGTGCGTGGAAATCGCTCGATTGAGATTTTGTATCAGTCAATGAGTGCTGCGCGTCCGGAACCGGTTTGGAGGCGAGTGTCGCCTCATGCGTTCGCAAGTGATGGGCTTCGGTGGCACACAAGGGCCTATTGCCATATTGATCAGAAGTTCAAGGACTTCATTCTGTCCCGGTGCCTCGATTGCCGAAATATTGGCGAAGCCGGAAGCTTCCCGAGATCTGACGACCTCTGGAACTCTCATTTCCAGGTTATCTTGATCCCGAATCCGAAGCTGACTGCATGTCAGCAGGGCGTTATCGCGCAGGACTATGCCATGATGAATGGGCGCGTTGTGGTGCCTGTTCGCCATGCCATGCTTTATTATTTCAGCAAACGGCTTCGTCTCGATCTTGCGTCAAGTGATCCACGAGAAACGCCGGTTGTCGTGTCCAATCGCGAGGAGTTTGACTCCGCGCTTTCGGAGGCGATGAGATGAAATCTCGTAACTTCGAAATCCTGCGAGGAGTTTGGCCCGAACTCGCATCGCTTGGCGGCTTTGCCGAGGCGTATACTCACGATGATCCTGCCAGTGCGCTCGTCAAGCTGCGGCTCTTTGCGGAAAACCTTACCAAGGACATCTATCGTGACCTGGGTTTGCCCAAGCCCGAGCACGCAACCTTTGTCGATCTGCTGGGAAATCAGTCCTTCGCTGCCATCACGCCGAAGGTGGTTCTCGACAAGCTCCACGCCCTTCGAATTCACGGCAACAAGGCTGCGCACGGTGAGCCTGCGACAACCCGAAGCGCGCTCTGGCTGTTGCAGGAAGCATTCGATCTGGGGCGGTGGCTATTTGTTCAGTATGGCAAAGGCGATGCCGCGCATATTCCGACTTTCGAGCAGCCAGTCCCACAGGGAGGTGACGACAGCAAAGGCCAGCTGAAGGGCGAGAAGCGGCGGGTTCTTGAAAAGCTTGCTGCGCAGGAAGCGCAGATGGAAGCGCTTCTGCGCGATTTGGAAACCGCACGGTTAGCTACAGCGACCGCGGAGAAGAAGGTCGAGGAGATCCAGGCGCTGGCATCCTCCAGCGCGGCAACGGCCAATCTGCTCGAGTTTAACGAGGCAACCACCCGGGCCAGAATCATCGACAGTCTCCTCGCAACGTCGGCCTGGAACGTCGCCCCGGGCGAAGCTGGCACCGCAGAGGTAGGCAAGGAGGTTGAGGTCAAACATCAACCCACTGCATCGGGTCTTGGTTATGCCGACTATGTGCTTTGGGACGACAATGGCAATCCGCTGGCGGTCATCGAGGCAAAGAAGACTGCCGTGGACCCGGAGCGGGGTCGGCAACAGGCGAAACTGTATGCCGATGGGCTCGAAAAGATGCACGGCCAGCGGCCGGTCATCTTTTATACCAATGGATACGACATTTGGATGTGGGATGACGTTCTCGGTTATCCGCCCCGGAAGGTTTTCGGCTACTATTCAAAGGACAGCCTGCAGTATCTTGTGAATTTTCAGCGCGCCGGTCGGAAAGCTCTGAACTCGCTCGAACCGAAGGTCGAGATCGTCAACCGGCTCTATCAGATCGAGGCGATCAAGCGCGTTTCCGAGCGCTTCTCTGACCGCCATCGGAAGGCGCTCATCGTTCAGGCGACCGGCACAGGCAAGACCCGCGTTGCGATCGCCCTGGCGGAGCTGCTCATTCGCGCCGGCTGGGTCAAGCGCGTTCTATTCCTTTGCGATCGTCGTGAGCTGCGCAAGCAGGCCAAGAACGCCTTCGGTGATTTCCTATCTGAGCCCATTCGCATCGTCAGCTCACATGTGAATCAATCGGCGAGCGAACGGATATTTCTCGGGACCTACCCCGCCATGCAGAAGGTGTACCAGTCCTTTGATGTCGGGTTCTTCGATTTGATCATCGCCGATGAGTCGCATCGCAGCATCTACAACGTCTATGGCGACATGTTTCACTACTTCGACTGCCTTCAGATCGGCTTGACGGCTACTCCTATTGATTTCGTGTCGCGCAACACGTTCAGCCTCTTTGGGTGCGAAGGGCAGTTGCCGACAGCGAATTACGATCTTGAGCAGGCGGTGCAGGACGGCTTCCTGACGCCGTTTGAAGTTTTCGAGCACACGACCCAGTTTCTGCGCGAGGGGATCAGGCTCGACATCCTGACCAAAGAGCAGATTCAGGAGCTTGAGGAACAGGGCGAAGACCCCGCGCAGTACGATTTCTCATCAGAGCAGATCGACAAGATCATCTACAACAAGGACACCAACCGCGCGATCCTCCGCAATCTGATGGAGAACGGGCTGCGCGACGCCATTGGGCAGCTTCCAGGCAAGAGCATCATCTTCGCGCGGAACCACCAACATGCTGTGCTCATGCGGCAGATGTTTGATGAGATGTATCCGCAGTACGGCGGGCGCTTCTGTCAGGTGATCGACAACTACGATCCGCGCGCGGAGCAGCTTATCGACGATTTCAAGGGTGACGGCGCAAACTCCGAGCTAACGATCGCGATCTCGGTCGATATGCTCGATACCGGCATCGACATCCCAGAAATCCTGAACCTTGTCTTCGCCAAACCAGTCCGTTCGCCTGTCAAGTTCTGGCAGATGATCGGGCGCGGAACACGTCTGAAGCCCGATCTGTTCGGCCCCGGCAAGGACAAGAACATCTTCCGGATTTTCGATCATTGGGGGAATTTCGAACGCTTTGAAATGGGCTACCGGCCGGCCGAGCCGACCCAGTCGAAGCCCTTGCTCCAGCTGGTATTCGAAGAGCGTGTCTTGCTCGCCGAGACGGCACTTCGCATGAGCGAAGTCGCGATATTTGACGAGGTGATAGAGCTCATCGCGAAAGACATTGAGGCACTGCCCGAGGAATCCGTCTCGGTGCGCGAGAGATGGCGTGAGAAGCGCGCGGTTTCCGTTCCGGCAACGCTCAAAGCCTTCGCGCCCGCGACCGTTGCGATGCTTCGACAGGTCGTCGCACCTCTTATGCAATGGCGAAACGTTCGCGGATTGAGCGATGCCTACGCGCTGGATCTCTTGATGGCTCGCGCCCAGATCGCAGTGCTGCGTAAGTCCGCTGATGTCGCCGATCTAAAGATCGATCTGCTCGATCGACTCTCGGCACTCCAGATGCACCTCAACCCGGTCCGGGAAAAGGCTGAAGTCATCAAGCGGGTAAAGTCCAATGAGTTCTGGAACGGCGTAACCGTCGGTGATCTGGAGTCTGTTCGCAAACCGCTCCGAGAAATCATGCATCATCGCGACCGCCAGGGCGCCATGCCGCTGCCGGCGAAGATCATCGACGTGACGGAAGATGCAACTGGCTTCCAGACAAATCGCCGGGCGACGAGTCTGAAGACCGTCGACATGAAGGCATACCAGCAGATCGTCGAGGCCGAATTGAAGCGGCACTTCGATACGAATCTGACGCTCAAAAAGATTCGCGCGGGCGAAGCCGTTTCGGAAGCCGACATTCAGGCACTTGTTTCGCTCGTCTTGATCCAAAGCCCGAATGCGAGCCGGGACTTGCTCCAAGAGTTCTTCGCTGACACGGCGCTTCCTTTGGATTTTGCGATCCGGTCGATCGTCGGGCTGGACCCGGAAGCGGTTGCGGCAAGGTTCGCGGAATTCGCGCGCCGGCATCCCAGCCTTACGGCGAAGCAGACACGCTTCCTCGGGTTGCTTCAAAACCACATCGCCCGCTTCGGGTCGGTCACGCTTGATCGCCTCTATGAGCAGCCGTTCACAGTGGTGGACGCTGACGGCCTGGATGGCGTCTTCGAGAAACCAGAGGAGATCGACGATCTTCTCGATATCCTCAGCGTTTTCGCGCCGCCCGCGGCAGCCAGCGGGGGCACAAAACAATCCCCTGAAAGGACGAAGCACTAAATGATTACCGGTGATCTGAAGCGCAGGGTGGACGCCCTCTGGACCGAGTTCTGGCAGGGCGGCATCACCAACCCGTTGACCGTGATCGAGCAGATCACGTTCCTCATGTTCGCACGCCTGCTCGACATCAACGAAACGCGCGACGAGAATCGCTTGAAGCGGACGGGCAAGTCGTTTCAGCGGCGGTTCTCGGATGACGAGCAGAGCCTGCGCTGGTCGCAGTTCCGGCACTTGGCTGCCGATGCCATGCTGCCTTTGGTGCGCGACAAGGTGTTTCCGCATTTTCGGAGATCATCGACGAGCGGCACTGCCTTCGCGGAGTTCATGAAGGATGCGCAGCTCATGATCCAGAAGCCGAGCCTTCTGGTGAAGGCGGTCAACATGATTGACCAGCTGCCGCTGACTGAAGGCGACGCCAAGGGCGATCTCTATGAGTACCTGCTGAGCAAGCTGACGACGGCCGGCATCAACGGCCAGTTCCGCACGCCGCGCCACATCATCCGGCTGATGGTCGACATGCTGGAACCCAAACCCACCGACGTAATCGGCGATCCGTCCTGCGGCACTGGCGGCTTCCTTGTCCAAACGATGCAGTATCTGCTGGAAACCTACACCTCGCCCGAGGGCGTGCTGGAAGAGACAGATCCCGAGACGGGTAAAGCCGAAAAGACCTACACTGGCGACCTACTGGAAGTGCACCGCGAGCATATTCGCAGCGGCATGTTCCATGGGTTCGACTTCGACGCCACGATGCTGCGCATCGCCGCCATGAACCTGATGCTCCATGGCGTCGATGATCCCGACATCCACTATCAAGACACGTTGAGCGCGGGCTTCACCGACAAGTTCCCGAAGGCTGCGGCCGAAGGCTTCAACGTCATCCTGGCGAACCCGCCATTCAAGGGCAGCCTTGATTTCGAGGATGTCCACGCCTCGCTCCTGCGTCAGGTGAAGACGAAAAAGACGGAGTTGCTCTTCCTCGTTCTGATCCTACGCATGCTGAAGAATGGCGGTCGGTCGGCGACGATCGTGCCTGATGGGGTTCTGTTCGGCTCATCGACGGCTCACGTTGCTCTGCGCAAACTGTTGCTGGATCACAATCAGCTCGAAGCTGTAATTTCGCTGCCCAGCGGCGTGTTCAAGCCCTATGCGGGCGTGTCAACCGGCATCCTTGTTTTCACCAAGGGCGGGCGCACCGACGACGTGTTTTTCTACGACGTTGAGGCGGACGGCTACTCGCTGGACGACAAGCGTGATGCCGTTGAAGCAAACGATCTCCCAGGCTGTTTGGCGGCATGGCGAACTCGCGATGCCAAACGCGACACGGACCGGACGCAGAAGGCTTTCGTCGTGCCAGCCCAAGAAATCCGAGAGGCGAACTACGACCTATCTCTGAGCAAGTACAAGGTTCGGGCGCATGTTGCGAAGGAGTACGACTCGCCAGTGGTCATTCTGGACCGTATGAAGAAGCTCAACGATGACATCGCGACCGACCTCGGCGAACTAGAGGAACTGCTCGGATGAACGGTGTGTCGCCATTACCATTGACCGACAAGGCCGAAGTAGTTCGAGGTGTCACCTTCTCTAAGGGCGACGCGGTTGCGGAGGCGCGGGCGGGTTACACTCCCGTTTTGCGGGCAGGCAATATTCAAGGTCATCTGATCTTGGATACCGATTTAGTCTATATCCCGGAACAAATGGTATCCGAGAAGCAAAGGCTCCGTCGTGACGATATCGTCATGTGCACGTCCTCCGGCAGTGCCGAGATTGTTGGGAAGACTGCGTTCGCCGATCAAGATTGGATTGGCTCATTCGGCGCGTTCTGCGCGGTGGTTAGGCCCAAGCCCGGCAAATGCGATCCGCGATACCTATTTCACTACCTCCAGACGCCGCGATTCCGCGAATGGACACGAAATTCGTCTGGTGTGGGCATTAAGAACATCAGGAAGTCGGAACTGGACTCTTATGAGGTGCCATTTCCGAACCTTGATGAACAACGCCGCATCGCGGCGATCCTCGACAAAGCGGACGCCATCCGCCGGAAACGCGAGCAAGCGCTTGCCCTAGCGGACGATTTCTTGAAGTCGGTGTTCTTGGAGATGTTCGGTGATCTTTCATCGAACTCTCGAAATTGGCGAACAAAGTCGATAGGTCAAATTCTGGAGCTTGAGCCACAGAACGGCTTATATCGTCATTCCAGTGACTATGGTTCTGGCACTCGAATCCTTCGAATAGACGGATTCTATGATGGGTATTTGAGCGCAGAGCGCGATATGAAGCGACTGAATATTGATCATCGCACGGTCAGAACATACGAACTCATCAACGGCGACATTGTTATCAACCGCGTGAACAGTCCCGAGTATCTCGGGAAGTGCGCGCTGATCGAAGGCCTGACCGAGCCAACGGTCTTCGAGTCCAACATGATGCGGTTTCGCGTAGATGCCAAGATTGCCAACCCGCGATTCGTTGTTGATCAGCTTCGATCCACTTATCTCAAGAACCAGATTGCCCGAGCTGCCAAGCCGGCCGTGAATCAAAGCAGCATCAACCAAAAGGATGCGAAGTCATTCGAGGTTAGATTGCCGCCTCCGGAATTGCAGAACAAGTACGCCGAGTTCGTAGCGGCCAAACTCAATGCGGACAATGGGCTCCAGTCTGCATTTTCAATGGCAATCTCATTGCTCGGTTCTCTTTCCCAGCGCGCCTTTCGTGGCGAATTGTAGGATCGCCCCATGCGCCTCAGCCGGATCGAGATCGAAAACTTCAAGGGAATCGGAACCGCGCAGACTATCGATCTGAAACCGATCACGCTGCTCTTCGGCCCGAACAGCGCCGGCAAGAGCACGATCCTGCAATCCCTGCACTATTTGCGCGAAATCCTTGAGCGCCGAAACGCCGATCCGGACCAGACCATCGCCGGCGGGCTAATCGATTTGGGCGGCTTCGCAACGCTGGTTCACGGTCACGACCTAAGTCGAACCATCGTCATTAAGGTTGTGATCGATGGTGCTGACGGTCACGGCACCGAGCGCCTGCCCTTGAATTCAGGAGCCTCCCTGACCGCGGCGGAATTCGACAACTTGCCGATCCGCTATCTTGTGGGTGAGAACACCGACTTGAAAGACTACGCCGTGGTGCAATCCATCGGCGTCAGCCTTTCAATCTCGTGGAGCGATTTGCTGGCCGGCCCATATGTTTCGGCTATCACAGTAATGATGGACGACGAAGAAGTCGCCACGCTCACGTCGCCGGCACAGGCAGGCCAGGCGATACTGTCGAAGATCAACTTCAATCATCATCTGTTCCGGCGCTTTCGCGACGCGGATGAGCCGCCGGAGCCGGAAGAGGAGCTGTCCCCGTATCCGCTCGCGGATGAAATAATCGAACTGTCGCGACAAATGTCCAGAAGCAACGAGGTGCAACTGCACGAGTACCGTGTTGGTGTGGAAACCTTCCTCGGGGCGCTTCCAGACCTCAGTCGGCCGATGGTGAGCGATCTTCGCGATCCAGACGTAAAGAAATTCGAATTGGAGAGCAAAACCCCACGGGTTCGCGGTCTGAACGCGCTTCTGGATGAATTAATTGTAGGGCCGCTCCGGCTCGTGCGCGACTATCTCAGCGCGATGACTTATGTCGGCCCGCTGCGCGAAATCCCTAGCCGAAAGTATCGACCGCGCCTTTCACCGGATGAATCGCGCTGGGCACAGGGCCTTGCCGCCTGGGATCTGCTCTACACCGATCCTTCAGGCAAGCTGCTGGAAGAGGTCAATGCCTGGCTCGGCGGCGAGGAGCGCCTGAAGACCGGCTATCGGCTGGAGAAGTTCCAGTTCAAGGAAGTTCCTGTTCCCAGCCGGTTCCACCAGCTGTTCGAGCGCGGGCTTTCCGAAGACGATCTTGGCGAGCTGCAAGAGCTTTACGCCACGCTTAGCGGCCGTTCGGAAATTGCCCTGCGCGATTTCGAGAAGGGCATCATCGTTGCGCCGAGCGACGTGGGCGTCGGCATATCGCAAATGATCCCGGTGATCGTCGGCTGCCTTCGAGGCCAGCAGGGCATTCTTGCGATTGAGCAGCCTGAGCTGCACGTCCATCCCGCCATTCAGGTTGGCCTGGGCGATCTTTTCATTCAGGCGGTGCAGACGAGCGAGAGCATCGTTGGCGCCGGCAAGACCCTGCTTGTCGAAACACATAGCGAGCACATCATGCTGCGCCTGCTTCGGCGCATTCGCGAAACAACCGAGAACGAAGTGCCGCCAGGCGCGATCGGTCTGTCGCCTGATGACCTGTCAGTGATTTACGTCGAAGGCAAAGATGGCGGCGTGCGCTTCCGCCCGCTGCGCGTTGATCCCGAGGGAGAATTCATCGACCGCTGGCCGAAGGGATTTTTCGAAGAGCGCGCCGAGGAGCTGTTCTGATGCTCTTCGAATATGCGGTTGAGCCGCGAGCGATCGGCTCGAGCTGGCAGAATTTCCGCTACCTGATCGAAAAGTTCGGTTTCGATCGTGGGCGGTTGATTTCACGCTTTCCCGGGAAATGGGAACGAGAAGTCTATGCTGCGGCGGCACAAATGAAACCAATCGAGCGCGCGCGCCTGGAAATCGCACTGGCTCAAGCAAAGCAAACGAAGTTTATTCGTTCGGGGCGACCCTATGATGCCGCGCATGGTACTTGGTTTCAGAACGCTGCCGCTCAGCACGCCATATCGCCCTTTCACGCGATAATCGCCGAACAGAACCCGACGGCTATTGCGGGAGTAGTCACTGTCGACGAAGTGGATGAACAGCATCCGCTGATGGTTTCGGCGCACACATGGGAAGTGGAACGCGTCGGCACGACGCTCGCAGTCGCTATGCGCCCGCTCCTGACATCTGCCAAGACCGTGCTATTTGTCGATCGGTTCTTTGATATCAGCAGAGCCTCGTATCAGGAGACATTGAAGGCTTGCCTCGATGTGATCAACGCGTCAGGTGCGGCTGGCGTGCGCTGCGAGATTCATTATTGCGATCATGACAAGAGACCGCCGCCGGAGTTTGTGGAACGCGAGGCGCACAAATGGATTCGCGGCGTTTTGCCGACGGGAATGTCGTTCGTTCTCTTTGGCTGGAAGGAGCGGGCGGGAGGCGCTGATTTTCACGCGCGTTATCTTTTGACAGACGTTGGCGGGATGAATGTCGAAGCCGGCTTCTCGGCGGAGGGAGCGCATCAGAAGGTTCAACTTGGCCTGCTATCTCTTGATCTCACCCAGAGCAGATTGAATGCCCTTGAACGGAAGTCAGCCGTCTACGACCTAGTTGACCCGGTGCTGGAGGTGCGTTCCGACGGTAGTGTTCATCGGATTTGATGTCTTTCTGCACACGCCCGCGCCTCATCGCGCAGCGCCGCTTAGTTGAAATAGGCGTACACCGCAGCCATCAAAGAAGAAAAAGGTCATGATTGCAGTGTTCGGGGGGAAGCATGGATAAGAAGCACTTTTATCGTGTAGGCAACCATTCAGGCGGCTGGGACGATCTGCCGACAGATCCCGACGAACTGGATGCGCTAACCAATAATGCTCGAAAGCATATCGAGCCGTGGCTCTCGGCTGTTTTCCAAGCTGAACACCTCAATCTGCTGCTCGGCAGCGGGTTCACCACAGCGGTGGGTTACATCGCGGGTGTAGGTGCCACGGGAATGGCCAAAGTCATATTCGGAACGCCGCATGACGCCGCGATCGATGCCCATGCCCAAGCGACAGCAACGGCCATGAAACGAGGTGCGGCAAATATCGAAGACCAGTTTCGAAGTGCGTTAGCTCTGCTTGATGGTCTGGGGGTTATCGACAAGGGCGCGGAAAAGACCCTCAAGGACGGCATCGATGCTCAGATGTCCGGATTTCTTACATCGCTGTTAACGACGGAGAGCAGAATTGTTTCTGGGAAAGACCCGGCATCAAAGGATTCTGCTCAAGGAGCCCTGCAATCATTCCTACTGAGTTTTGCGAGCCGTGCTGCATCTCGCGAGCGCTTGCACGTCTTCACAACCAACTATGACCGCCTGATCGAACATGGCTGCGATTTTGCGGGCCTTCGGATCATCGACAGATTCGTTGGCGCGCTCAATCCGGTCTTTCGGGCGTCGCGCGTCGAAGTCGACGTCCACTACAATCCACCAGGCATTCGGGGAGAGCCGCGGTTCATGGAAGGCGTCATTCGCCTGACCAAACTGCACGGCTCGCTGGACTGGTTCTTCGACAAAGGCGAACGGCGGATCTATCGAAAAGGAATCCCGTTCGGGGCGCCTGCGGATCATACCGACATTCCCAAAAAACCCGTCGATACGGTCATGATCTATCCGAATCCTGCAAAGGACATCGAAACGACCCAATATCCCTATGCGGAGCTATTTCGCGATTTCGCGGCTGCGGCTTGCCGACCTAACGCGGTTGTCGTGACATATGGCTATGGCTTCGGCGACGATCACGTGAATCGAGTGCTACTCGATATGCTCACGATCCCATCGACCCATTTGGTGATCATGGCCTATGCGGCTGACGATCGTCTCAAAGCATTCGTTGAAAAGACGCGCGACGCGCAGGTCTCGTTGTTGATTGGGCCGCATTTTTCGGATCTTGCGACCTTGGTTGCAAACTACCTGCCGAAACCGGCGCTCGACTACATATCGGGCCGAATGACAGAATTGTTGAAGCATCGTCCAGGCGACCCAAAAGCCAGCGACCCGCCTGCTGCACCGCCTTCAGCCTCTGCAACCGGCCCGGTATGAGGCGATCATGACAACTCCAATCGAACGATTGTCGGGTCTTGTTGTCGGTGTCGTCGAGTCGGTCGCGCCTGACGAAGTTCGGGTGCTTCTTGAACTGGACGCTCCACACTCCACGGCCTTGAATACCGGAGTGCCGGCGGGGTTTCCGCGTCTAAATGGGTATGTGCTCATCCCAAATGAAGCTGGTGCGACGGTCGCCTACATAACCTGGATTGGGATCGAACGCTCTCCTTATCCCAAGCGTGCTGGTCTGAAAGATTTCGGCCTGATCGATCTTCCTTTTCCGCTCCGGAAAATGTCGCTCTCTCCAGTGGGAACGCTGACATCCCGACGCGACCGCGCGTCGGGAATGACCAAATACGAACTCTCCCGTGGCGTCGTCGCGTTTCCGTCAGTGGGAGACCAGGTTCTTATCCCGACGCCCCCACAGGTCGAAGCCATCGTCGGTGCGAGGGACGATGACAAGAGAGTCAGAATTGGCTCCTCTCCGATGGCATCAAATGCAGCCATCATGGTCGACCCCGACAAGCTTTTCGGTCGGCATCTGGCAGTATTGGGAAACACCGGAAGTGGAAAATCATGCACCGTAGCTGGCCTAATTCGATGGTCTATGGAGGCCGCAGAGAAGGCCATTAAGGATGCCGGTAGGACGGGGGTGCCCAACGCGCGGTTTATCGTCCTCGATCCAAATGGCGAATACGCCAGGGCCTTCGCTGATCGGGGAGACGATCTGCGGTTGTTTCGTGTTCCGCCCGTGGTAGAAGGAGAGCGGCGGCTCGACGTCCCTGCGTGGCTCTGGAGTGGGCACGAATGGACCGCAGTCGCTCATGCCCAACCCGGCGCGCAACGTCCGCTGCTGATGCAGGGACTGCGAGAGTTGAAGGCCGGCCAGACGGAAGGTGTGCCGAGAGAGGCGACGATCCGCCGCTATCTTGGTTCTTATTCGATTCGAATATCGGCGATGTTGAACGCGGGCACTCAGGCTTTCGCGGGAGCTACAAAAGCGAGATTCGAGTGTGCGCGGCTCCTTGCGACGATCGCGTCAGATTGTTCCCAGTTTGGCGGAGAGGATCTGGATACGGCGAGTGACGCACTTGCTGCAATTGCAACCACGATTACGGGAATTGTCGATAGCCGACGATCAGGAAATTACTTCAACGACTTCGCGATTTCCGATCTGGAAACGATCCGCAGCGCACTGGACACGCTGGCTCAGACTCTACCGGATATCGGCCCTGCAACGGTCATCAGCGAGGACGCGCCACAGTTCTTTGATGTCAATATTCTCGCCGAACATCTAGACCGAATGGCAACCGAGCAAGGGGGAAACCTTGCCGGGTTTATCTCGACCCTCGGACTCCGAATTCGCGGAATGCTCGCGGACCACCGACTTGGCGCCGTGATTGGGCGCGATCCGCCGACTTCCTTTGAAGCCTGGTTGAAGGACTACGTGGGCGACGATGGCGCGAGCAACGGGCAGATTGCGGTTGTCGACCTATCTCTCGTTCCATCCGAAATCGTCCACATCGTCGTTTCCGTTTTGGCTCGGCTGATCTTCGAATCGCTCCAGCGGTATCGCCGCGGCCACCCGAATGGCCAGACCTTGCCGACCGTACTCGTTCTGGAGGAAGCCCACACGTTCGTTCGGCGCGGTAAGGAAGATGATGGTCCTGCCTCATCTCCAACCCAACTGTGCCGCGAAGTGTTCGAGCGTATCGCCCGAGAGGGGCGCAAGTTTGGGCTCGGGCTGGTGCTTTCGTCGCAGCGCCCATCGGAGCTCTCTCCGACGGTGCTCGCCCAATGCAACACGTTTCTGTTGCACCGTATCGTCAATGATGCTGATCAGAATCTCGTCGCGCGCTTAGTCCCCGACAATGTGGGCGGACTGCTGCGCGAGCTACCGAGTTTGCCGTCCAGGCAAGCTGTGCTTCTTGGCTGGGCAGCGCCGATCCCTGTTCTGGTAGAGGTGGATGAATTGCCCGATGCGCAGCGGCCGCATTCGGCAGATCCGGATTTCTGGAACGTTTGGACGCTGGCTGAAGAGCGAGGCGTCGATTGGGGCGCTGTTTCGAAAGCATGGTCGGGCGCTACTCCGGTGCAAAATCCGGAGGAGGAATGATCCGTATTCTGCACACGGCTGATTGGCATATCGGTCAAACGCTGCGGGGTTTTTCTCGCGAGCATGAGCACCGCAGGGTGTTTGAGCGGTTCGAAGAGATTGTCGTGGAGCGGGACGTCGATGCGCTCGTCATCGCCGGCGACGTATTTGATAGTCAAAACCCTTCCGGAGAAGCGCAACAGCTCTTTTACAGTACGCTCGTGCGGCTAAGCCGCGCACAGCCGCGCATGGCTACGGTGATCGTTGCCGGGAACCATGATGCCGCTGGTCGGTTGGAAGCGCCGCGGCCTCTGTTGGAGGCATTCAACATCCGCGTCGTGGGCGATGTTCGGCGGCATGAAGGGCGGATCGAGGCAGCACGGCATCTCGTGCCTATCGCTGACGCAAGCGGTGCGGTAGCCGCTCATGTGCTGGCGGTCTCCTACCCAACCGCAGCGTGCCTCCCAAATTTGACGCGGCTGGATGGCGAGGCGGGCTCGCCCGTCATCGCCGGGGTACGAAGTCTCTACGCGGAATTGGTCGATACGCTACGGGGGCAACTGGATGGTTTGCCGTTCGTTTTGACGGGGCACTTGCATGTCGCGGGCGGCATCGAGTCGGAGGGCGCCGAACGCCGAATCCTGGTCGGTGGTCAGCATGCCGTGCCGCACGACGTATTCCCTTCGGAAGCGAGCTACGTGGCGCTCGGCCACCTGCACAAGGCCCAGGCCATCGGTCGCGATACCGTTCGATATTCGGGATCACTGATCCCCTTGTCGGCGACGGAGCAGCCTTACGCGCATGGCGTCACGCTTGTGAGTATCGATGGCACACAGGTCGTATCCGAGCATATCCCGATCGACCGGCCAGTTCCTTTCCTCCGCCTTCCGGAGGCGGGTGATATGCGCTTGACCGAACTAGGCGATCATCTGACGGCATTGGGCCTCCCGTCGGATTTGGCAATTCATGAACGGCCATTCGTCCAGGTCAGGCTTGTCCGCGAAGGGCTATCGCCTGGATTCAGGGAGGAGATCGACCGCATCGCCGAGAGCTTTCCGGTGCGCATCGTCGATGCCCGCGTAGCTACGATACCCGGGGCGTTACATGAAGTGATCCTTGCCGATCCTATGATCCGGCTGGCCGAGCGAGATCCGGAGGATTTGTTCAAGCTTGCGTTTGAACGCGCGTTCGGCATCGCGCCGGATGCCGCGCATCTGGATGTTTTCCACCGAGCGCGGGCGGAGGCATAACCCATGCGCATTTTGGCTATCCGCGGCGAACATTTGGCAAGTCTTGCGGCTCCGTTCGAGATTGATCTTGCGGCAGGGCCTCTTGCTGGTTCCGGCCTTTTCGCTATCACAGGCGAGACCGGCGCTGGGAAATCCACCATCCTCGATGCGTTGTGCCTCGCGCTCTATGGCGAATATCCGCGCGTCTCCGTCAACCGTCGGGAAAATACGCCCGACCCCAGCGGAGAAGCGATTTCGATTCATGATGGTCGGGCAATCCTGCGCCGAGGCGCCGGCGGCGGATATGCCGAGGTGGATTTTGTCGGGCAGGATGGCGAGCGCTACCGCGTCCGCTGGGAGGCCAATCGCGCGCGGGGTCGGGCAAATGGGCGGCTTCAGAATGAGCAGCGCGCGCTGTATCGACTTGACGACGGCGGCGCCGTGGCGACTGGCAAGACTCTGGTCCGCGAGGCCGTGGAGGCGAGAACCGATCTCACATTCGATCAGTTCCGGCGAACGGTGCTCCTCGCACAGGGCGAGTTCGACGCCTTCCTGCTCGCCGCAGAGAGCGAGCGTGCGGAATTGCTCGAGAAGATCACAGGCACCGAAATCTACGCAGCGATCTCGATCCGCGTTCATGATGGCACGGAGGCACGACGAAGAATTGTAGAGCAATTGGAGCAGCGCCGAAACGACATCGGACTGCTTGATGACGAAGCCAGGCAGGCGCTGCTGAACGAGCAAAATCAGCTTGTTTCAATCGTTGCTCAAAAAGGCGCGGAGCGCGATCAACACACCGGGCGGTTGGATCATTTCAAGCGCGTGGCCGCCGCTCACAGCGACCTCGCACTGGCTGAGGCCCAGGGGGTCGCGGCGCGCGCGACACGCGAGGCCGCCGCTGATGAGTATCGGTCTCTTGCCGAATTCGATCTGGTCGAGCCGCTTCGTCCGCTAGCGGTTGATTTGCAAAATGCACGGCGAACGGCAGCGGAGGCCAAGTCCCGTCTCGACAGTTTGCTTGTTGCTCGCGAAGAAGCGCGGACGCTGGACACGGCGTCTGCAACGCAACTGGCGGACGCGGCAACCGCCAGCGTAGCGGCAGAAGACGTCCTCAAGAAATTCGGTCCCCTTTGGAGCGAAGCCGAAAGGCTCGATACTGAGTTGGCGGCAGCTCGGACAGAGTTCAATGATGCGATGGAAAAATCGCAGCAAGCGGAAGCGACACTGCGCGACAAAGCCGATGCGCTGGCAACGATTGATCAGACTCTCGGTCAGACATCAGAATCGTACCGCACCACCGCGGAGCAATTAAACAGACAATCGGATCGCATTATTCTTGCTGATCGTCTTAGCGATGCGATGGACTTGTTGGCGAAGCGGGGAGTTTTTCAACAGGAGCACGCTGCAGCCACGGTGGCGGCCGTTGGAGCGGAAGAAACAGATACGCGATTGCAAAGTGAAATAACCGCGCTGTTGGGAAAGGTCACCGAGGATCGCGAGCGAAAGGATGGCCTAAGTCGTGAAATCGGTGATCGTAGAGTCGGTCTCGCCGGCATCGACGAGGCAACGCTCCACAAACGAGACATCGATCTGCAGCGCGCGCTCGAGGCTCTACGCGAGGCAAGTACCGTCTGCGACCAGCATACTCGGGCATCGACAGATCTAACACGACGGGAATCGGAACACACGCTGGCGGCGCAGGAAGTAAGCACGGCGAAAAGCCAAATCGTTGAAGTCGAAGCGGACCAGCTCCGCGATCGGACCGCGCGCGCAGAAATTGTTCCAATCGCAGAGCTCGCCGACGAGGCGGTATCATCTGAGGCCATTCATCTGCGCAGCCTGCTGGCCACAAATTTGGCCTGTCCGGTGTGCGGCAGCACCGACCATCCCCATCTTGCACATCCCAGCGCGCTGAACGAAATAGCTGCTAGGCTTCGCCGCCGGCGCGAAGAACTTGATACCGTGTTGACCGCGACGGGCCAGCGTTTGGACGCTGCAACGCGCGCGCTCTCCGCTGGAGAGGCGCGCCAGGCGGAGACAAATCGCGGAATCGATGTGGCGCGCGGACAAGTTCTGGCTGCCAACAGCGCTTATGGCGAACAGTGGCCGTCGTTAAACGATCTCTGCACGAAGGCTGAGATCGAGGGGAGTGTACCTCCAGGTCTCAATGACCGAGCGGGGGCGGAGCTGGCGGCGCTCATCTCTGTCGCAGTCGCGCAACGGATGGCCATTGCGTCTCCACTCGCAGACGCTCGGCGTCTTCGGACGGAGATCGACGGTCTGCAGCGGGAGCACGACGCGCGCGGAGAGGCTGTCGAGACAATCACGCGGTCCATTGATCAAAAACGTTCTGATTTCCACGCTGCGCAACTGAAGGTGACTGAGTACACGGTCCAGGCGGCGGCCCTCGCTGAGCGCCTCACCTCCATCGGCCGTGAAATCACGCCGTTTCTTGCTGCGGCAGGTCTGACCGTTGAAGCCCTCGATGTCGATCCTTCCAGTGTTAGCGTTACGCTGTCAGCGGTCGCGACTGAATATAGCGCTCTGCGCGAGCAGGTTGGTGAGCTTGAAATGACACTCCGGCGTCTGGCGCCGGAGCGTGCGGCGGCAGGCGCTTCGCTGGAGCACGCGCGGGCGCAGGTGACGGCCACCGCACTTCTTCTCGATCAACGGCGTATGGCCGAGGGAGAAAAAGCGCGCGCCAGAGCGGAACTCCTCGGTGGCGAGGTGACAGCCACCCACCGCGCACGGATCAACGAGGCTTGCCGAACCGCCCGTGAGGCGTTCGCTTGTGCGCGCGAGGCGAAATCAGCCAACGATGCAGCATTCCAGGCGGCGGCGGCTCGTTACGACGAGGCTGCCGCCGGATTGGAGACGGCCAACGGCCGTAACGCTTCAGCCGAAGAGACATTCAACGCGGCCTGCCTGGATGTTGCCCGCTCGTCGGATCAGGTCGCCGCTCTGATGGAAACCGACCCAGCGTTGAGCAGAGCGTTGCGGATCCGACTTCAGGAGATCGATCGGAGTGTGAACGATGCCGGCGCTGCGGTCGTTCTGCGCCAGAATGACTTACACCGAGCGTTGGAAGGGTTCGACGAGACCACCGATGCCGAGGCGTTGACCGCGGTTATTGCCGCGCTGGCGGCTGAAATCGGCGACTTGCAACAGCGTATAGGTGTGCTGTCCGCTGCGCTTGCGCGAGACGACGAGGCGCGCCGCGCGGCGACAAGCCTATCTACGGAAATCGACGCTGCGAGAGCCGAACTCGCAATCTGGCAGGCAGTCGACGATGCTGTAGGCTCGGCCAGCGGTGATCGTTTCCGTCGCTTTGTGCAGGGCATTACCCTCGACCACATGGTGCAACTGGCGAATGACCACCTTCATGCATTGACCCCTCGCTATCGGCTCGCGCGGGGGGGCGCGTCCGATCTTACGCTGCATATCATCGATCGCGACATGGGCGACGAGGTCCGTGGGACCCGAAGCCTATCAGGCGGTGAACGTTTCCTGGTCTCGCTTGCGCTTGCGCTGGCTTTGTCGGGTCTCGAAGGCCGATCGTCCTTTGTCGACACACTGTTCATCGATGAAGGCTTTGGATCGCTCGATGCGGAGACGCTCGACTTGGCAGTAGATGCGCTGGAGACCTTACAGGGCAGGGGTCAGAAGGTTGGCGTCATCACGCATGTGGCCGCCATGATCGAGCGGATCGCCGTGCAGGTTCGCGTAGAAAAGCGTGGCGGTGGGCGATCGGAGATTAAAGTTTCCGATGGCATGGAAGCGACATGGCCTACCATGAGCACCGCGCAATAGTGTTAGGCGAAGCTGCTTCAGAGCGTTCAGATCGGAAGAGTGGATAGATGGAGAAGTATCATATCAAGCTGACGGAGAGCGAGGCAGGGACACTCGCGAAGATCGATCTCAGGGACTCTCATCGCAATCATGATGAAGGCCACGCAGCTTATAAAGCCAACGCGCAACCGATCCTCGCCTTGCTCCAGTCTCTGAGCGACAGGTCTGCGGTTCCCCAAGAAAGGCTGAACTACTGGAATGACCCCCGATATCACCAGGGAAGGATTAAAGCGTCGCGCAAAGGCCTATTCGAGAGAAATGGCTGCAAAGGCGCTGAAATCTATACACACCCGCATTTCCTCCCCCATTTTCGCTATTTTCTTTTCGGCGCCGAACTCCCTGACGCCGTAATTACCGCGTTTGAGGAGAAAGTCGGCAATCCGCAGTGGGTATCCTCTAGTGACATCGTGCCGATCGGTAAGTTCGCCCGGGATCTCACACGTCAATACCGTCTGGAAAAGACAGATGCTCCGGAGGAGTTCTTCAAACTGTGCCTCGACATGGGGCTCAGCTTAATGACCGCCGAGAGCGTCATGCGGTCGGTTAAGCAAATTCGATAGAGCATGGACAAACTGACGCTGAAGTATGTCTGGGGGCAGGAGCGGATACCGGTCGTACTGCGTCGGACGGGAAAAGGGCAGCGCTTGCGTGTTCGTCTCCCCTTCGCGGAAACGAACCGCCAGTGGCTTCAGAATGGCAGGCGAACGTCCCCGGTCTGGATTGACGACAAGAAATACTGGGAATTGCCGAAAGCTTGGTTCAACGATTTCGTCGAGCGGGCGTTGGCCAAGTACGGCAAGGTCTACGTTATTCAGCCTTACCGCGAGCAGGAGAAATGCTCCCCCGCGTGTCAGAACGCGATCGGGCATGAGTGCCAATGTTCCTGCATGGGCCTCAATCACGGTGCCGGGAATGACGGCAGCTGGTTCGAGGTTTCCGACACTTTCGCGACGCGTTGGGGCGACCAGGAGCTCGCCTGTCGACTCATGACCGCGAGGTAGCGTGCCCGGACAAATCCGGCATGTTGGGGTGCTTGCCGAGAGATGGCGAAACTACGATTTTTGCGATCGGGTGAAAAAAGCCAATGGTCCGCGTTGATATGATCAGGAGCGGCGGACCAGATTCTTGATCCACGCCATCGCCGTCTCAATGGCCCAGGCTGTTTGATGGGACGTCAAGGCAGGCGGTGGCTGGCTCCCCGCTCCATGACCGTGCGGGTTCCGCACGTGGACGAAGAAGGCCCTCAGCATGTCGCCCTCCCAGGGTTCTAGGAAGCGTCCGTTTTGCTGGCTGACCAGATTGTCTATGTAGTTGGCGGCACCACGCTCCCGGCCAGTCGACCAGCCTTTGTCGTCGGATATGATTTTGATGGTGCTTTCAAGCGCCTTTGCTGCATGGAAGGCCGCGTCGAGACGCTGGCTGTCGGCATGTTCGATTGCGTCTTTCAATTCGCGATCTACGTTTGACCACTTCGCTTCCCGCAAGACCGCCCAGCATGGCTCTGCTGTCCGCGTTTCGGTCAGCTCGTCGCGTGCGAATTGCAGCAGGCCGTTGTGATAGTGCAGATCCATGCGGGCTTGCCGCAAGCGACTGTTCAGCTCATCCACGGCACGCGCGACGGCACGCACCGCGTCTGGCTCGGTTGGACTGAGCTCTCGGGCTCGCTCTTCTGCGGAGCGAAACAGCAACTCGACCAGGCTCAGACGCATTTTCAGGAAGATGTCTGCGGTCCCGTGACGATCCTTCCATAGATCATAGGCCTCGGTCAGGAATTCACCGCAGACGGCATCCCAGGACGGCGCGTCGTAGAGGCGCCCGCGGCCCATCTCGCGCGCAAGCGCGTCGTGCGCGCGCTTGAAGAGGTCAGCATCCAAGCGCAGAGGCTCCACAAGATCGCCGAAGATGATGTGTGCGACTTGCACGAAGAGGTTGTTGATTTCTGGGCTCGGTCGGTCGGCCCAATAGATTTGCTGCGGGTAACGGCGAAGAAATAGGTCGTGGATCATGACCACCCACCGTCAACGCAGTCGGCCTGGCAATGTACTAGGGTCTGATAGATGAACATCATGCGGCCTGTTCCTGGCGGGTCCGGATGTCGGCGATCCACTTCGCCAGCGCGTCGATCTCACTTTCGATCACCGACGGCGCAGGCAGGAGGGGATTGATTTCTCCGGGCTGACTGTGGAGCAGTGCCGAACAACGGCCGAACGCTTCCCGCATCGCGGTGCAATCGGCCTCCGTGAGAATCGTGAGCTTGATCAGGCCCGTCGTGTCGACCTTGCGCGACAAACGACGGATGACCGGCCCAATGACCTCTTCAACGGCCCGCTCCCAAGTGGTGCGAAGCTGGTCCTGGAAGGATGTCACTTCCCGCAGCCATTTCGTCTGATCGCCGCGCTCGTTGTGGATCTTCACGTTGGCGAGGTGCGCCTTCATCCCGTCGATCACCTTGTCGAGCGGCATGACGTTCGCAGGCGGATCCTGGTGGCAATAGCCGGCATTCTCGGTGCCGCGGCTGATCAAACGGAAGGCAACAAACGTTGCCTCCCGGTCCTTGGTCGCCCGGCACGCTTCATCGAGGAGAAGCAGAAACGCCATGTCGTGGGTGAACACGATCACCTGGCGCGACTGGCCGGCCTCGGCCAGTCGGGCTGCGACCCTGTCGCGATGCAAATGGTCGAGCGAGGAAACCGGATCGTCGAACACGATCGCTGACTGCGCGTCGATGGTCGACAGTTCGGCGAGGAAAGCGGCGAGCGCGACGCAGCGATGCTCGCCTTCGCTCAGCACCTTGCCGACAGGCTCGCTCGGCTTGTTGATTAGCCGCACCTGGAAGAAGGGTACGCCGGCGGTGGTCTTGGCCTGCTGAAGCTCGATCGCCAAACCAGCGACGCCGAGCTTGTCCACCTCGATCGCGAAGCGGCCGCGAAGGCGGTTGGTGACGAGAGCCTGGGCGATGCGAGCGCTCTGGGTCGTGATCTTGTTCGTGGCCGTGTCCTTGCTCGCTTTCTCAAGCGCTTCGATGGCCTTGAGACGCTCGATCTGGGCGAGTACGTCGGCCTTCACGAGGCCGAGCCATTTGCGATCGGCCAGGCCGTCGCGCTCGGCAATAAGCGCGGCGCGTTGCGGAGAGTCAGCCTCCGATTGCAAGCCTTCGACGCGAGTGGCGATGCCGCTCAACACGGTACGCAGCCCATCGAAGGACACCGTAGCAGCAGGCGGGAGATCCGGCAGGATCTCTTGGCCGTGGGTTCGCAGGATCGCACGCAGCCGCCAGGCCAGGTGCAGGGTCTCGCGACGAAGGGCGTTCGCCAATTCCTCCTGGCCGATATCGTCGCGTATCAGCGCGACGAATGCCGGGAGATTCTTCATCTGGAACGCTTGCGACGACAGTTGCTCCAGCATCTCATCATACGCGTCCGCGGCTTCCTGTCCGCGGCGCTTGCTCTCGTCCTGTACGAAGGCTTCGAAGCTGCTGAGCCGCTTGGCGGCTTCCTCACTGAGCGGCTGCTGACAGAGCACGCAATGGGAAGTGGATCCCGTGACCGGAAATGGTTGTTCGGGATAAGCGGACTCGCGGGAATATACGCGGGCGGCCTCCCACAGTGCCTTCCAGACATCCGAGCCGATTTCGGGCAAGGGCTCGTCGGCGAAGAGATCGGCGGAGGCGGCGGCTGCGGCAGCACGCGCGGTTACGACGCGCGTATGCGCCTTGTCCAGTGCGGTCCGGTTTTCCTCGGTGGCGGCCGTGATCAGCCGCTCAAGCTGTTCGATTATCGTCTTAATGCGGGCTTCCTGCGCCTGGAGTTGGCGAACGGTTCGAGCGGGGTCGCTGGCGAGATCGGAGGTGAGGGTCTGGAGTCGAGCCTCTTGCTGCGCATTCAGCCCCGCCAGCGTCTCAACGGTCTCCGGCTTGGTCTTGCCGGATAGCGAGGAGATCAGTTTGCCGACCGCCGTATCCGGCTTGCATTCTGGCTTCGCCAGGACGACGGGCGTCTGCCGCTCGAGCGCCTGGGCGTCAGCGGTCAACTTCGCCTTCACCTCCTGGCAAGCCTGCGCGAGACCGGCGAGAATGCGCAACGGAAGGGGGGTGTAAGCGAGATCGTTGGTGTTCTCGACATGGACATTAGCCGTGCGCGAGTCGAAGACGCTGACGGCCGACAGCATCGGGTCGGTTGCGCCGCCTTGGGTCCAGGACGTGTTTCGCTTCTGTCCGCCGATGAAGAAGTCGACACTTGCGGTCGGCGTGCCGCCTGTGGCCGCGTAGATGTTGGGCAGGATCGCGTCGCCCTTCGGTGAGCGGGCGCGGCAGAGTTGCTTCAGAACGCGGGCGTAGCCGGATTTGCCGGCACCGTTGTCGCCGTAGATGACGGTGAGGCCGGTCTTGCCGAAGGACAGGCGCTCGCCTGGCGCGAGGGCGTTGACGTTCGATAGGCCGTGGAGAGCGCCGAGGCTTACGACCGCGTGGCTTGCGGCCGGGTCGCGGATGTGGCTGGCGTCGAGCGGGGCGGCCTGGTCGGTGGCTTTGCAGATAGCGACGAGGGCCGTGATGTCGGCAGGTTCCAACTTGGTCTGACCGCAAAGCCGGCGCAATGCGTCGCGTTGCCAGGCCGGCAGGTCGGCCGACCATTTAAGGATATCGGCCAGCGCCGCCGTCTCGTTCGAAAGGTCGCTATCCTGTGCTCCCATATTCTTGTGCCTCCCCAGATATTGCCGCGCCTGTTGCGGCGGGCCGTTTCCCCTTGATGCTTATTTCCTGCGGCCTCCCTTTCAGGTGCCGCCAATGATGCGTCGCTCCTCACCGAGCGGGATGATCCAGCCGCCGGCGCGATCGGGCCGGGCAAACTCGTCGGGACTTGCCGTATCGGCGAGACGGCTGCGCACCGCTTGAGCCTCGGCGTCGATGGCCGCGCGAATGCGATCACGCTCGACTCCTACAAAGACGGGGCGGAGATTGAGTCGGGAGAGCGTCTCCTGATCGGCGGGGTTGACGGCTGCGTCGGTGATCGGGCCAGCGCGGGTAACGATCCCACCCACCAGCCCGCCCATGGCGCTGGCCTTCTCCATGTCTCTTACCGGGGCTGTATCGACAAGCGCTCTGGCGCGGGCGATCCAGTCGGGCAGGTCGCCTCGGGAAAGGCGTTGGATCTTGACCTGCCTTCGGCGATCCAGATCGATTGTCCGGCTGCCGAGGTGGGCGAAGATCGAAAGATTGAAGTAGCGCTCGAGATTGGCGCGAGCGACGAAGCGCCCGAACAGGCCGGAGAGAGCGACTTTGACTTCGCGCGCCTGTCCGAGGGGCTCCCTGAAGATGAAGGGTGTGCCCGTGCCGGTTGGCGTCAGCAGCGCATCCAGAATGGACCACGCGCCATATGCGGCGCCCGGCGTCTGAAGCACCTCCCGAATACCGGCGTCCTCGATGTCCGAGACGTCCAGGTCAACTGTTGGGCCGGCGACGGGGCTCGCGGTTGCCGGCTCGAAACTGTGAAGGAAGCTTCTCGTCATAGCGCCAACGCCCGCTTGAGATCGTCGTGCTCGAAGGCGCTGGCCATGCGGTTAATCTCCGCTGATCGGGCGCCGACCACCTTGGCAGTGTCGCGCCAGGTCGCCGTGACCGTCGCGACCTCTCTGATGATCGTGCGTGCCTGCGGCAGTGCGAGCCCGAAAAACTCCGAAGCCGCTTCCAGCAGATCGATCGAGCAGGTGCCCTCGTCGAGGTCGATGTTCGTCGTGAGCACCCGCGCTTTGAGATCGGTCGGCACGGGGTTGAGGTCATAGGCGGGGGAAAGCAACCACCCTGTCTTGCCGAGCCACAGGAAGCCGTGGTTGCGGAGGTGGTCGTCAACATTCGAGATCAGGACGTTGAAGACGACACGCCGATAGAGAGCATGCGCGTCGGTCTTGCCTTGCGCGCCGTGCTGCACGAGCGCGTCGACGATTTCCGGGTAGCTGCCGCGTTCGCCATCCTTCGATCCTGTCATCGCCATAGCGGAGAGAAATGGGATCCGAATGGCTCCGGCTCTGTCGAAGCGCCGCGAGAGCAACACCGCCTTCCCGGCGACCTGCAGCAGCTCATGATAGGGGGTCGCGATGCCGGCACGCGCGGCCAGCCGCAGGGCGATCTCCTCCCAGGTTTCCATACTATAGTCGTCGGTCTCCTTCGGAAACTTGGCGATGGAGAGGTGCCCATGCTGATCGATGACCGATGCCTTGGGCCGTGCGCCGCCGAGGGACGATCCCGGCGCAAAGATCAGTTGGAGATCCTCGTCCGTTTCTTCGTCCCGGAGAATCCGCTCGGTGATCTGGAGCAGGCGGCCGAGTTCGATCAGGGCGGGAACACCAGCGCGGATCGGCGCCTGGAATGCCTCTTCGCCCACCCAGCGGAATCGGAGCGCGCCAAGACGTGTCTCGTCTGCGACGCCGAGCAGATAATCGCTCTCCGCCAGAGTGCGGACGGCGCGGCCTTCGCGTTCGGCGAGACGTCGTTCGGCTCGTTGCATCAGGCGGCGGCCCCACGTGTCGGGCGCGGAGTCACCGATGGAGCCGAAGGTGGCCTGCCCCGTAGGAGGGGCGAAGGCACCTCGGGTCAGGGTAAGAGCGGGCTCAAGAGAGAAGCGTTCGGGGTCGTCGAGCCATCCGGCGGCATATTCGAAGAGCACGGTTTCCGTGCCTCGGACCCGATTGCTTCTCGCCAGCCCGACCGGCCGTGTGCGGCCATCCAGCTCGATATGGATCTCGAAGTCAGCCATCGTTGGACGATCCGGCTGTTCGTTTGAGGTGGACGTGCTTGGGCAGATCGGCGCTTGCCAGCGCCTGTCCGACGCTGTCGTTGCTGATGTCGGCGACCTGGCTCAGGCCCTCGAGCAAGCCGAGCGCCTGAAGGACAGCGGCGTAGATGCCGATGCTGACATTGGTGTCGCCGGCTTCGATCTTTTGCAGGGTCGAGCGGGACGTAAAGGCGCGCTCCGCCACCACCGCCATCGGCAGCCGCCGCCGACGCCGGGCGTCGTGGATGTCCGCGCCGAGCTTGCGTAGGGTGCGGCGCACGGCGGCAGGAGGGTGGTGTGGAGTGGGCATTTGATATCTTCGCGCTACGGATCGACGAAATATGTAGCACGAAGCTTACAAGAACTCCAGCCCTCGGGGCGGCGGTGTCGAGAGGCCGACCTCCAGAGGGAGGGGGCCTATATGGTGGCCGTGACGGTATAGCTCTTGGCGCACCGATTGCCGCCCGCGTATTGCCGCGAGGCTACGGGGAACGTGCGATGAACCGCGGTTTCCATCGGGTTGGAAACTCTCCGAGAATGTCGTCGGAGCGCGCGAGTTCGAAGCCGGCGGGATCGAGCCACCGAATGTTGGTGCAAGGCATGCCCCCGACCCAATGGCACCCACTTCGTAAGCGTGGTATGGATCGGTGAGGGTACTTTTCGAGACGGAGTCGGGCGCGCCGCCGGACGCCGCAGGGTGCAAAAATCGTCCGACTGGTCCCGATAGTTGGCGAAACCTCAAAATAAATTCTACGGCGATTTTCCCTTTAAAATCAAAAGCGTAACTTTTTGACGGCCTCATTGCCGGAGTTCGCGCGTCGTCAGATTAAATTTACGAGTGATTTCAATTGGTTATAGGCTGTTTAAACAATCGAGTGGGGTTCGTACCAGCGGCGGGCCTGCGCGATCTCCGCCGGCCATCCGTCCTCGCCGGCGCCAAGCCGCAGCAGGGTCTCCGTGAAACTCATCCAGTCGGCGCCGGCGCGCGGCGGCGCCGGCATGGCGGAAAGCGCGGAAAATGGATCCGGCCGATCCGCCATCAAGTCGAGCGCACGCTGCGCCGAAGTCGGCCCGACGCCCGGCAGCAGCTGCATGAGGCGAAAGCCGGCGACCCGGTCGCGCGGGTTTTGCGCGAAGCGCAGCATCGCCAGCATGTCCTTGACATGGGCGCTGTCGAGGAATTTAAGCCCGCCGAATTTGACGAAAGGAATGTTGCGGCGGGTCAGTTCGACCTCGAGCGGGCCGCTGTGATGGGAGGCGCGGAACAGGACAGCCTGCTGCTTCAGCGCCGCGCCGCCCTCGCGGTTCTCCAGAATTCTTTCGACCACGTAGCGCGCCTGGTCGGCCTCGTCGCGGACGCTGACGAGGCGGGGGCGATCGCCCGACTGACGCTCGGTCCAGAGGTTCTTGGTGAAGCGTTCGGAAGCAAGATCGATGACGCCATTGGCGGCGGCGAGGATCGGCTGGGTCGAGCGATAATTGCGATCGAGCGTGATGATTTCGGCCGGCGGGCTGAACGTAGTCGGAAAATCGAGAATGTTGCGCACGGACGCCGCGCGGAAAGAATAGATCGATTGCGCGTCGTCGCCGACGACCGTGAGGCCCTCGCCGCCGGGTTTCAGCGCCTTCAGGATCGAGGACTGCAGGCGGTTGGTGTCCTGATATTCATCGACCAGCACATGATCGAACCGGCCGCCGATATCGCCGGCGAGCAGCGGATCGCTGACGGTCTGCGCCCAGTAGAGCAGGAGATCGTCGTAGTCGAGAACGTTCTGCGTCTGCTTGGCCTCGACATAGGCCGCGAACAGCTCGCGCAATTGCACGCTCCATCCGGCGCACCACGGATAGAAATCGCGCAGCACGTCGTCGAGCGGCAATTCCGCGTTGACGGCGCGGGAGTAGATCGCGAGACAGGTCCCTTTGGTCGGAAACCGGCTCTCCATCTTTGAGAAGCCAAGTTCGTGCCGGACGAGGTTCAATAGGTCGGCGCTGTCTTCGCGATCGTGGATCGTGAAACCCGGGTCGAGCCCGATCTGTTCGGCGTAATCGCGCAGCAGCCTTGCGCCGATCCCATGAAACGTCCCCGCCCAGGCGAGCGCGTCAGTGACGGCGCCGGCCCCGCCGCCCAGCGCCGCGCCGCAGATGCGCTCGACGCGCCGGCTCATTTCGGCCGCCGCCCGGCGCGAAAAGGTCATCAAGAGGATGCGCCGCGGATCGGCGCCGTTGACGATCAGATGGGCGACGCGATGCGCCAGCGTGTTCGTCTTGCCGGAACCGGCCCCCGCGATGATCAGCAGCGGACCGCCGATGGCGCCATCGGCGCGGCCAATCCCATGCTCGACGGCGCGGCGCTGTTCGCTATTCAATTTCTCCAGATGCGCCGCGCTCACCAATGCCCCGCTATCTTGCTGTTATTTTGACGCGATCAGGCGGCGATCCTTGATTTTCGCCATTCGATCTTCCGGGTCCGCGGCAATGAAGATTGATGCGGCCGATTGACTCGCATGGCTCGTTAAGAACGTATAGGGAACATATCACCGCGAAAACCCATTGGGAAGACCGCCGGAGGCCTTTTGTCCTGTGAATGAAACCGCCGCCAATCCAGTCGTCGCCGAGCTTCGCGAGCGCATTCAGCGCCTCGAAGGCGGACCGGCGCGCCGTCGCGCGGTGCTGCCCTTCGGGATCAAGGAGATCGACGGGCGTCTGCCGGGCGGCGGGCTGGCGCTCGGCGCGCTGCATGAGGTCGCGGGCGGCGGCAATGGCGCGATCGACGGCGCCGCGGCGGCGCTGTTCTCAGCCGGGATCGTGGCCCGGATACGCGGAAAAATCCTGTGGTGCGTCACGCGCCAGGATTTGTTCGCCCCGGCGCTCGCGCAAGCGGGGCTGGCGCCGGGTCGCGTGATCTATGTCGAGGCCGGCGACGAGAAGTCGGTTCTCGCTTGCTTCGAGGAGGGCCTGCGTCACGGCGGGCTTGGCGGCGTCGTCGCCGATGTCGCGCGCCTCTCGATGACCGCCTCGCGCCGGCTGGAGCTCGCGGCCGAGGCCTCCGGCGCCATCGGCATCGCCATCCGGCGCTGGCGGCGACACGCCGAGGCCGCCGATTTCGGGCAACCGACAGCCTCCGTCACGCGCTGGCGCGTCAGCGGGCTTCCTTCAACCGCTTTGCCGGTCCCGGGCGTCGGACGCGCAAGGTGGCGGCTCGAATTGATCCGCTGTCGCGCCGGCGAGAGCGCCGATTTTGAAGTGGAGGCCTGCGATGGCAAGGGTCGTCTCCATATTCCTGCCGACCTGGCCCACGGATCGGATCAGAAGACTATTGGGCGCCGCCGCGCCGCCGGCTGAGCCGCCGCTCGTGCTCATCGGCAGGGAAGGGCGACGGCGCGTGGTTCTGGCCGCGGACAGAGCCGCTGGAGCCGCGGGCCTCTATATCGGCATGCCCGTGACCAAGGCGCAGGCGCTGGCGCGAGGCCTCATCGTCAAGGACGCCGATCCCGCCGCCGACGCCGAAGCGCTCGAGCGCCTCGCCCTTTGGGCGCTCAAACGCTATGCGCCGATCGCCGCCGCCGACCCGCCGGACGGCATCGTCATCGACGTTTTCGGCGCGGCGCATCTCTTTGGCGGCGAAGACGCCATGGCGAGGGATATGGTCGCGCGGATCGAAGCTTCTGGCGTCGCCGCCCGCGCCGCGCTCGCCGACAGCTGGGGCGCCGCTCATGCGCTGGCGCGTTTTTCCGCGCGTCCAATCCTCGTCGTCGCGCCGGGCGAGAGCGCCAGGGCGATCCTCGATCTGCCGATCGCCGCCCTCCGCCTGCCGAAGCATATCGTGGACGGCCTTCGCGTCCTCGGTTTTGAGGCAATTGGGGAATTGGCGGCAAAACCCCGGGCCCCGCTCGCCCTGCGCTTTGGTCCCGAACTCGGCCGCCGCCTTGATCAGGCCTTGGGACGGCTCAGCGAGCCGATCGATCCAGCGCGGCCGCCGGAGCTTATCGAGGAACATTCGTGCCACTGGTCTTCCAGCCTGGCGAAGCGTTTCAGTTCGATTGGAGCGAGGACTGGGCCATTGTCGCCGGCGAGCGAACCAAGCTGCAGGTTGCCCATACCAAACTGTCGCACAGCCGGGCGTTTATCGTACGGGCCTATTTGCTTCAGACCCACGAGATGCTGTTCGACGCGCTGGCCCAGGCATTCCGGGTGCTGGGCGGCGTTCCCCAGCGCGGGATATTCGATAATATGAAGACCGCGGTCGATCGCATCGGGTCGGGCAAGGCCCGGCAGGTCAATGCCCGGTTCGCCGCCATGGCCAGCCATTATCTGTTCGAGACGGATTTTTGCAATCCGGCCTCTGGCTGGGAGAAGGGGCAAGTCGAGAAGAACGTGCAGGATGCAAGGCGCCGGCTATGGCAGCCGATGCCCAGCTTCCCCGATCTGGAGGCGCTGAACGCCTGGCTCGAGGAACGCTGCATCGAGCAATGGGGACAGATCCAGCACGGCATCCTGCCCGGCGCGATCGCCGATGTGCATGCCGAGGAAGTCGGGCGCATGATGCCGCTGGGGCGCCCCTTCGATGGCTTCGTGGAACATACCAAGCGCGTATCGCCGACATGCCTCGTGAACTTCGAACGCAATCGCTACAGTGTGCCGGCCTCCTTCGCCAATCGGCCCGTCAGTTTGCGCATCTACCCGGAACGGATCGTGGTGGCCGCTGAAGGGCAAATCCTGTGCGAACACCCGCGGATCATCGATCGATCCCATCATCAGCCGGGGCGGACGGCCTATGACTGGCGTCACTATCTGGCGGTGATCCAGCGCAAGCCCGGCGCCCTGCGTAATGGCGCCCCCTTTACCGAACTGCTGGAAGCCTTCAGGCAGTTGCAGAGCCAGCTCCTCAAGCGTCCCGGCGGGGACAGGGAAATGGCCGAGATCCTGGCCCTGGTTCTATGCCATGATGAGCAGGCCGTGCTCTGCGCGGTCGAACTGGCGATCGAGGCTGGCGTCGCCACCAAGACCCATGTTCTCAATCTGTTGCACCGGCTGACCGACGGCAAGTCGCCTCCGGCATCCCCGATCGACGCGCCCCAGGCTCTGGGCCTGAAGCGGGAGCCGCTTGCCAATGTCGAGCGCTATGACGCCCTTCGTGACAGGAGGCTACGCCATGCGTCATGATCCCGCCAGCGCCGCCGTCGTGGTCATGCTGCGCGGCCTCAAGATGTATGGCATGGCGCAGGCCGTGAGCGACCTGATCGAGCAAGGAGCCCCGGCCTTCGAGGCCGCCGTGCCGATGCTCGCCCAGTTGCTCAAGGCGGAAATGGCCGAGCGCGAGGTCAGGTCCATTGCCTATCAGATCAAGTCGGCCCGGTTCCCGGCCTACAAGGACCTGGCCGGCTTCGACTTCACCGCCAGCGAGGTGAACGAAGCTCTGGTCCGGCAACTGCATCGCGGCGAGTTTATGGACGGCGGCGACAATGTCGTGCTGATCGGCGGGCCCGGAACAGGCAAATCTCACATAGCCACCGCCCTTGGCGTCCAGGCCGCCGAACATCACCGCAAAAAGGTCCGCTTCTTCGCCACGGTCGACCTCGTCAATGCGCTCGAGCAGGAAAAGGCCATGAACAAGGCAGGCCAGTTGGCCGAACGCCTGCTGCGTCTCGACCTCATCATCCTCGACGAGCTCGGCTATCTGCCGTTCAGCCCGTCAGGCGGCGCCCTCCTGTTCCACCTGCTCAGCAAACTTTACGAGCGCACCAGCGTCGTCATCACCACCAATCTCAGCTTCAGCGAGTGGGCCGGGGTGTTCGGCGACGCCAAGATGACCACCGCACTGCTCGACCGGCTAACCCACCATTGCCACATCCTTGAGACAGGCAACGACAGCTTCCGGTTCAAGGCAAGCGCCGCAGCTCCCAAAACACGAAAGGAAAAATCCGCTGCTTGACCCACCGCCCGCAACGCGGGACACATCATCCACCCGGGTCAATTCTCGGCTCTGACGCATTTTTGCTGAAGGCGATCAGCTACCCCGCGCCGATCAGTCGCGCCTGAAGCAGATCGATTTTGGCGCGCCCGTACATCTGGCGTTTGATGAGTTTCAGACGAGTGATCTGCCCCTCCGTCTGTCCATTGGACCAGGGCGAGATGATCGCATTTCGGACGGCGGCCAGATCTTTCTCGACACCATTGGCGAAAGATCCGACAAGGGTTCCCTTCCCAGCTTCGAGCCACGCGTCCAGCTTGGCGGCCGCCTTTGATCGGATCATGGATTGGAACTCCATGATGGCCTCGCGAGCAACAACCAGATCCTGGACATTTCCTTCAATGGCCGCCACCAGAATGGCTTCAGACTTTGTCAGGTCGTCACGTGCCGACGTCATTAGACGG
The DNA here is from genome assembly GCF_038024855.1 of Methylocella tundrae. Lineage (NCBI taxonomy): Bacteria > Pseudomonadati > Pseudomonadota > Alphaproteobacteria > Hyphomicrobiales > Beijerinckiaceae > Methylocella > Methylocella tundrae. The sequence continues at coordinate 158,004 of NZ_CP139087.1, read as the reverse complement.
GCGATGATCCGAGCTGACGGCGTTCGCGCCAGCGCGTTTTGACCTGCCTTTTCCGCAAGGCGTCTGCGTTGCGCCCATTGTGACACCACGCCGCTTCGCCCGGAAAAGCCCGCCACACGCATTTCGCGCCAAAGCGCCAGCGCATTGCGCTCCCCTTTCTCCCAGCGCTCATTCAGCCAGGGCGACCAGCTATCCAGCGAACTGGGCTTTGTCCGGAAGACATCCGTCCGCTGGCCGCGCAGGACGTCGCGAACAAGCTTGCGGCTGTGTCCCGTCTCCCTCACGATTTGCCTGATTGGGGCGCCTTGCTTCGACATTTTCAGAATGGCCTCATTTGTCTCTTGCCGACGCAGATATCCCTGGTACTGGAGGCGCTCAGCACAGGTGAGAAGCTTGGGATCTATGACGCTGCTGCCGATGGCCTTTCTGATCTGCCGCATGGATTTGCCAACCGCATCGAGAAAGGCTCGGCTCGAGTTTTCCAGGAGATGCCAACGATCCGCGACTTGTTCAGCGTGCGGCAGGGCTTTGGCGATGGCCTCGCCGTAACCGCCGCCCCGGTCCCGGGCGACCGTAAGTATTGAAGGCCGCTCAGCCAGCCACGCCCGAGAGGTGTCCAGCGCCCGATCTGGCAACAAGATCACGGGGCGACGGCGCTCAAGATCGCAGACGATCGTTCCATAGGTCTGTCCTCGACGAAACGCGAAGTCGTCAATGCCGATGACCGTAAGCTCGGCGCCATCGGTCTGGGTGCTGCGGCGACGCACGACACGCAGAAGCGTGTCGTTGCTGACGGGCATCATCAAGCGAAGGGCGAAAGCCGCCGCAGGTCTGCCACCCAAGGCCAGACCGAGATGATGGACGATAGTCTCAAGCCTTCCGGTGCGCCGGCCGTATGGGGAAAGGACGCCAGTCTCAAATCGTTCGCAAAAGATGCGCCGACCGCACAAAACCGCGTCGCACCAGAACCGTCGCGCAATAACCATCAGTTCGACTTGGCGGCCGCCAAGGGGAAGGTCGGCGGGGCGGCGCAAATACCGACTCTGAATCCGGCGGCTTCTTCGACCGCAATCTGGACAATGACCAAACGGCCGAAGGGACCGCAACCGGATCTGGAGCCGGGCGCCTTCCACCGTGACACCATCAACTGCAAAGCCATCTGGCGCCAGGCTGGCGCGTTGAAATTGCTGACCCATTCACAGCTCCTCCGACGAATCAGCAAGAGCGTCCCGGCGAACCGCAGCAAATATGAGTCAGAGCCAATTCTCGATGAAAATCCCGGGTCAATTCGAAGCGGAAATCAACAATCTGTGCGGCGACGGGCGAGGCATGGGTCGGATCAAGTCTGCGCGTGGACACCCAGAAGAACAGGATTTGGTTTGAGCTCGGCCTGGGAAAGAGTCCCCATGCCGCACTTCAGGCCGCATGGAATCAGCATGGCGGGTCTGTGTTCCGGTTCGAGGAGCTTGAACGGCTTCGGGAAGATTTCCCCGAACTCGAACGCGACGACGAGCTCAAGAAGCGCCAGGCCCTCTGGCAATCGCGGCTTCAGGCGTCGGCCGTATAATGCGTAGGCAATCTGCCGTCGTTGTTCACGAAGTCGATCCCTTTCGATGACTGCGGGATCTATCTTCGCCGCGCTCGCGTGCCAGAACTCCCGCGCGATTTCCGCTCCCGGCGAAGGCGCCTTTCGGTTACACTTTCGCTCGCGCCGTGGTGGTGGTGGAGGGCATGACCGTCAGACCTTTATCTCACGGAGTTCGCCGCCATGATCATCTTTGGACCTCGGCTCGTCATCCTCGGCATCGGCTTCTTCTGCTGGCTGCTGTTCACCCTTGCTGTCTTCGCGCTGCCATTCTTCGTCGGTCTGACGATCGGCATATGGGCACTCCACACCGGGGCCGGCGTGCTCGGTGGAATCGCCGTGGGCCTCGTCGCGGGCGGCCTGACATTTGGCATTGGCCAGCTCGCGCTCGCCTTCGTGCCGTGGGCGTGGCTTCGACTCCTGATCATCCTGCTCTACGTCGCGCCCGCAACCGTCGCCGGTTATAGCGCGACGCACGGAATTGCGCAGATGGCGATGCCTTCACCAACCTGGCAGACGATCTTCGCCGTCATCGGCGCGATCGCCGTCAGCGTCACGGCGTTCGTCCGCTTCACCGGAATGGCCGCGCTTGAACCAGCCGGACATGGCTTAGCGCGGGGCTGAAACCGTCACACCGTCCGGGTGAGCCAAACTAGGATGCCAAAACGCCACGGTCCTTTGTCAGGAGCTAAACCGGCTGCAGGTAGAGCGACCTAATCCGCAGCCTTTCGGTGAAAGAAACGATCAGTTCTGAGCCTTTCGTGATCTGGTTGCCCATGTGAGTCGACTTACCAACTTGCTGGTGGCTTATGCGGCAAAGTTCTGCGGAAACATCGCGCGCTTGGCCTGCTCATCGAGTTCGGACTTGAATGTGTGTTTTGCCTTGAGCTCCAAGGCGCGCACGACGGCGGGCCGGACGTTCATCTCTTCCACGAACCGCGCCACATTAGGATAATCGCCGAGGCCTTTCTCGCCGAAGATGAAGCCTGCGGAGGCCGCCCAGCCGAAAAGAGCGATATCCGCGATGGTGTATTCGCCTCCGGCGAGAAACTTCGACCCACCCAAGCGCTCATCAAGAACGCGGTAGTGTCGCTCGACTTCTCTGACGTAGCGGTTCTTCGCGTAGGGAAACTCATCCGATGCATAGTGCAGAAAATGGGCCGCCTGACCGGAAAACGGTGACAGGCCGGTAGCAACGAATTCAAGCCAAGAGAAGGTCGCCGCGCGGGCCGCTATCTCCTGCGGCAGATACTTGTGATGCTTCTCGGCAAGGTAGAGCAGGATTGCGTGAGAGTCGAAGACGGTCACGCCGTCGCCAACGATCGCCGGCACCTTAGCGTTCGGGTTGATCTTCCGAAACTCCGCAGTGTGCTGCTCGCCCTTCATGATATCGATGGTCTCGACTTCGTACGGCAACTCAAGCTCCTCGAGGAGCACCGCGACCTTCGTCGAATTCGGCGTGGGATGATAATACAGCTTCAGCATCTTGGTGTCTCTCTGTTACAGCGCCTGCGCGCGAATCGGGACTAGTGGCGCGGTTTCGGCGGGCCCTGGTCATCCAAGATCCCTCAGCGAACCCGGCATGGCCACCTCGTTAGAATTCGATCCTGCCCGTCCAATACGCAATTCACCAATCGATCTCACCGATAGGACCTATTTCCATCGCTGGTTTGTGGGCCTTTCCAGCCGTCCCTAAGTTTTAGGCGACGGTCAGATGACGACCTGTCCTTGCGCTACAAGAGGTTTCGATGGGTGGATCTAGGCCAGTATTCCAAATCGGCGATGCGTCACTGGTGAAGGTCGAGGAGCAGCTTCTTCACGCTATTCCTCCCTCGTTTCTCTATCCCGGAATGACGCCGAAGGAGTTTGCGGCCGTTCAGCCAACACTCACAGCAAGCGATCTCGAACCATCTCGAGATGCGCTGGTATTGAGCGTGCATACCTGGGTGGTGCGAACGCCACGGCATCTGATTCTGATCGACACCGGGAGCGGGAACGACAAAGAACGGCCGACCAACCCGCTCTTTCACCGCCAAAACTTGCCATATCTAGAACGTCTGGATCAAGCCGGAGTCGATCCGGAGGCTGTAGACTTCGTCTTCAATACCCACCTTCATGTCGACCATTCCGGATGGAACACTCGTCTGATCAACGGCAAATGGATTCCCACGTTTCCCAATGCGCGTTACGTCTTTCCGAAGGCCGAGCGTGACTATTATTCCAGCCCGACCAGCCACAACGAGGCCAACCGTCCGAGCCTTGGCGTGTACGAGGATAGCGTCCTACCCGTGATCGAAGCGGGCCTTGTAGACTTCATTGCCCCCGAGGGCGGCAAGTACCTCGACATCTTCGAATTTATCCCGACGCGCGGACACAGCATCGGCCATATGTCGATCGGACTTACCTCCGGCGGCGAGACCGCCATTTTTGCGGGCGACGTCCTGCATACTGCGCTGCAGTTGGCGCGCCCCGACGTGAACAGTGTCTTTTGTGAATTCGCTGCTGACGCTCTGGACTCGCGCCAGAGGCTGCTCAAGCGCGCCGCCGAGACGCGCGCGCTCTACCTATCTTCCCATTTTCCTGGGTCTTCCGCCGGCTTTGTCGCAGCGGACGGGGACCGGTTCACCTGGCGCTACGTATAAGGAGGATCGTCATGACATCGTCAGATCGCCCCGATCTTGGTCAGATCGTCTTTGAAGAGCACCGCATAGCGGCCGGTACGCCGGGCATCCTCCTTTACCTCCGCAACAAGCACCCGCGATCGATGACGCAGTTCTCCGCCGAGCGGACGATCGTCATGGTGCATGGCGCCACCTATTCGTCTGGCAGCCTCTACGACGTGCGCCTGGGCGGTTTCTCGTTCATGGATTACCTCGCGGCTCAGGGCTACGACGTCTTCGCGGTCGACGTGCGGGGTTACGGGCTTTCCAGTCGCCCGCGAGCCATGGAGGAAGACGAGCGGCTGAATCCTCCGCTGATTGGCACCGACACGGGCGTGTCCGATTTCTCCACCGCGGTGGATTTTGTTCTTAAGCATCGTGGATTGGATCGAGCGAATCTCTTCGCGATGTCTTGGGGCGGTACGGTCGCGGGGGCCTACGCCGCCGCCAATCCGGCGAAAGTACGCAAACTTGCCCTGCTGGCGCCGCAGTGGTTGAGCGACAAGCCGATCCCGCTCGACACGGGGGGCGAACTCGCTTCGTACCGCCTGGTTCCCGTCCTTGAGACTCTGCCGCGATGGCTGGGGACAGCACCCGAACATGCGCGTGAGAGCATCATCCCGGACGGTTGGTTCGGACAGTGGGCGCGCGCGACTCTCGCCGAGGATCCCTGGGCCCAGGAAAGGACTCCGGACCGGTTGCGTGCGACAAACGGCCCGATCGAGGATATCCGTAAATATTGGCGAGCCGGTAAGCCGTACTATCAGCCATCGACTATCGTCGTCCCGGTTCTGTTGCTGCACGGTGAATGGGACATCGATGTGCCAATAGAACTCGCGCTCGCCTATTTCCGCGAGCTTCAATCGGCGCCTTATCGCCGCTGGACGGAGATCGGCGAGGCGACGCATATGGCCCTACTTGAAAGGAACCGACTGCAGGCGTTTCGCGCCATCACCGATTTCCTGCTCGAGGACTATCGGCCCGAATAATTGCGGGTCGAATCGATCGGTCATTCTCTCCGCCAGCTACGAGTCGAAGAACGTATGAACCCCATCGATTGGTCCGATCACCCGGCGCAATTTCTCACGCCTTGGGTCGGTCCCTAAGTTTGTCGAACCAACACTCAGACAAATGGTCCAACAGATGATTATTCGTTCTACTTTGGCTATCGTTGCCGTATCGGCGATACTTAGCTACTCGGCTCCAGTCTTTGCGGAAACGCTGGCGCACCCGCCCGAGATCGCCTTCAGCGCCGGACAACTCTATCCGGAGACCGCGAGCTGGTCTGAGAAGGAAAAGGCATTTTTCGTTAGCTCCGTTCGCCACGGAACGGTCGGCAAGGTCACGCTCGACGGGAAATACACACCCTTCATCACCGACGACAACCTCGTGTCGACTGTGGGGCTCCTCGCCGATGATGCGCACAACACGTTATGGGTAACGAACTCCGACCCCGGCGCGGGCGATCGCACCAATGCGGCGACCCAAGGCAAGCTGGCCGGCGCTGCAGCCTACGATGAAACCACCGGCGTGCGCCGGGCCTATTACGACCTGAGCAGTCTGAGCCCGGGCGCGCATTTCGCGAACGACATTTCGATCGATGACGACGGCAACGTCTACGTCACCGATAGTTTTTCACCAACCGTCTTCCGCATCGGCGCCGACGGCAAAACATCGATTTTCGCCCAGAACGCATTGTTCGGCGATAGCAGCGGCTTCAATCTCAATGGTATCGCCTGGCACAACGGTGGCTTTCTCCTCGTCGGGAGGTACAATACTGGCGAATTGTTTCGCGTAAACGTCGCCGATCCAACCAAGGTCGATAGGGTCGAGCTGTCGGAAGTGTTGAAGGGCGCTGACGGTTTTCATCTCATCGATAGTCAACATCTCATCGTCGCGCAAAACCTCGGAGTCGATCGGATTGTGGAGTTGGTTTCTACAGACGGCTGGAAGTCCGCCAAAGTTGTCCGACAACTGAAAAGCGTGTTGTCGATGCCGAGTTCGGCGACTCAAGTCGGGCAAGACATCTACGTGCTGGATTCACGCATCGACACCCTCTTTGACCCGAAGGCTGTGAAGGTCGGCGACTTCCTGCTGCAGAAGTTCTGATGTGGTCGCTGCTTGCTGGGCGAAGACACTCAGCAAGCAGCAGCGCACCTGCACGATTAGGATCTGCGTTGCCGGCTGGTTGCTTGTGTAATTTGGTTGCGCAGCCAGATGTGAGCTGGATCAGTCTGCAACCGGGGATGCCAGAAGAGGATCATCTTAATGGGCGATAGCAGCAACGGCGGCGCGTAAATCTCGAGAACGTCCGTGAAACGCTCTAAGAACCTTCTCGGCAATGTGCAAATACAGTCGCTATTGCTCAAGACGAGCGGTGCTAAGGCGTAACTTTGGATCGAGACTGACACGGAGCGCTCGCGGCCCTCCTCTGCAAGGGCTGCATCGATCATGCCTTGGAATTGGCCTCCGCTCGTCGAGATCAAAAGATGATCTAGCAGGCTGCTGAAAAACCCTTTCGCTTAAGCCGCGTTCATGATTCCCTCGCGTTGCGAAGGGAGCGAACGAATGCGCGGGTCGGACGAACAGGCGGGGCGGCTTTTCAGCTATGTCGATCTGGAGACGAGGGTGCGGCGGGATCATCCGCTGCGCGCGATCCGGGCGATTGTGAACGATGCGCTGTCGGCCTTGGCGCCGGATTTCTCGGCGCTTTATTCGAAGACCGGCCGGCCGTCGATCGCGCCGGAGCGGCTGTTGCGCGCCATGCTGCTGCAAGCCTTCTATTCGGTGCGCTCCGAGCGGCAGTTGATGGAGCGGCTCGACACCGATCTTCTGTTTCGCTGGTTCGTCGGCCTTTCGGTCGACGATGCGGTGTGGGACGCTACCGTGTTCTCGAAGAACCGCGACCGCCTGCTTGAAGGCGCCATCGCGGCAAAATTTCTGGCGGCGGTTCTGGCTCGGCCCCGCGTGAAGAGGCTTCTGTCAAACGAGCATTTCTCCGTTGACGGCACACTGATCGAGGCCTGGGCGTCGATGAAGAGCTTCAAGCCCAAGGACGGCTCGGGCAAGGAGCCGCCGCCCGGCTCCGGACGCAACACCGAGGTTGATTTCAAGGGCGAGAAGCGCTCGAACGAGTCGCACGCCTCGACCACCGATCCCGAGGCCAAGCTCTACCGCAAGGGCGCGGGCATGGAAGCCAAGCTCGCTTTTCTTGGCCACGCCTTGATGGAGAATCGCTCCGGCCTCATCGTCAACGCCTGCCTGACCCCAGCCGACGGCCAAGCCGAACGAACCGCCGCGCTCGTTATGATCGAGCCGCTCGCCAATCGCCCGTCCGGCGTGACGCTTGGCGCCGACAAGGGCTATGACGCCCGCGTTTTCGTCAATGAGCTGCGCTCGATGAACGTGCGGCCGCATGTGGCGCAAAACAACAATGGACGCCGCTCGGCCATCGACCGGCGCACGACGCGCCATCCCGGCTATGCGGTCAGCCAGCGCATCAGAAAACGTATTGAAGAAGCGTTCGGCTGGATGAAGACGGTCGCTGGTCAGCGCAAGACAAAATTTCGCGGGGTCGATCGGGTCGCCTGGTCCTTCGCCTTCGCAGCCGCCGCCTATAATCTCATCCGATTGCCGAAGTTGATGGGGGAAACCGCGTGATGGAGCGCTAAGCCCAATCTCGCGCCGCTGCGCGGCGCCTCAACCGCACGGCGCGGGGGCGCCCGACGCCCGCGAAAATCACGCCCCAACCCCGAAAATCGCAAAGGCAAGGCGTTTTTCAGCAGCCTGCTAGGGAGCAGAACTCGTCGAGGGTTATTGGCTGTTTACCGCGCGGGTGGCCGATCCGCTGGGCCGTCACAAACTCGTCTTCGAACAGGGTTGTGGCGATCAGTTCATTCGAGCCGTCCTCCATCGTACCGACAAAAAGATCAATATCCCCCTGTTCGAGGTGCGTCGCAATCCTTGCCTTGTCCGGCAACGTGAAGGCAATCTTTATCTGAGGGGCTTGCGCTTTGATCATCGGGATCAAATCGGGCGCGAGGATCGCGGCTGGATTGTCGGTCGCCGCGATTCTGAACACGCGCTCGCTGTTTTGCGGATCGAACACATGTGCCGTCTTGATGAAATTGCTTAATCGATCGATGAGCTTCGCCAATTCGGGTTGAAGCGCGCTGGCATGAGGTGTCGGTATCATTCCGCGCCCCGATGCGGCAGGAATGAACAACGGATCGTTGAGGAGCTGACGAAGGCGCGTCAGCCTGGCTGAAAGAGCCGACTGAGTTATGTTGAGCCGCGCTGCGGCGTGCGTAACATTCCGGTCCTTCAGGAGGGCGTCCAGGGTCAGCAGCAGGCCAGTGTCAAAATCCGTAAACGCTTGGGCCACGTATTGCCTCCAGTCGCGGCGTGAACAAACCCCGACAGGCGGGTCCACGGCGATCCCTTCAAGAAAAAGCTAGGCCCCGGCGAATCGCCGCAAAGCCGGTGCCGCCAATAATACCCCAAGAGCTTCTTGCATTCATTCGAAAGGCGGTATTCGACAGGAGGGCCATTCGCCAAAATCGGCGCCCCTCGATAGTCTATCTGATTCAAGTTCTCGCGGGCGTTGCGTTAATATCTTCTGGAAAACTCGCGCTGCCCTTTTTCACCGGCCTGACGATCGGCTGTTGATTTCCGCTGAGATGTGACCCAGGAAGGCCAGAAATTTTCACTGAGAACTGGCTCTGACTCATATTTGCTGCGGTTCGCCGGGACGCTCTTGCTGATTCGTCGGAGGAGCTGTGAATGGGTCAGCAATTTCAACGCGCCAGCCTGGCGCCAGATGGCTTTGCAGTTGATGGTGTCACGGTGGAAGGCGCCCGGCTCCAGATCCGGTTGCGGTCCCTTCGGCCGTTTGGTCATTGTCCAGATTGCGGTCGAAGAAGCCGCCGGATTCAGAGTCGGTATTTGCGCCGCCCCGCCGACCTTCCCCTTGGCGGCCGCCAAGTCGAACTGATGGTTATTGCGCGACGGTTCTGGTGCGACGCGGTTTTGTGCGGTCGGCGCATCTTTTGCGAACGATTTGAGACTGGCGTCCTTTCCCCATACGGCCGGCGCACCGGAAGGCTTGAGACTATCGTCCATCATCTCGGTCTGGCCTTGGGTGGCAGACCTGCGGCGGCTTTCGCCCTTCGCTTGATGATGCCCGTCAGCAACGACACGCTTCTGCGTGTCGTGCGTCGCCGCAGCACCCAGACCGGTGGCGCCGAGCTTACGGTCATCGGCATTGACGACTTCGCGTTTCGTCGAGGACAGACCTATGGAACGATCGTCTGCGATCTTGAGCGCCGTCGCCCCGTGATCTTGTTGCCAGATCGGGCGCTGGACACCTCTCGGGCGTGGCTGGCTGAGCGGCCTTCAATACTTACGGTCGCCCGGGACCGGGGCGGCGGTTACGGCGAGGCCATCGCCAAAGCCCTGCCGCACGCTGAACAAGTCGCGGATCGTTGGCATCTCCTGGAAAACTCGAGCCGAGCCTTTCTCGATGCGGTTGGCAAATCCATGCGGCAGATCAGAAAGGCCATCGGCAGCAGCGTCATAGATCCCAAGCTTCTCACCTGTGCTGAGCGCCTCCAGTACCAGGGATATCTGCGTCGGCAAGAGACAAATGAGGCCATTCTGAAAATGTCGAAGCAAGGCGCCCCAATCAGGCAAATCGTGAGGGAGACGGGACACAGCCGCAAGCTTGTTCGCGACGTCCTGCGCGGCCAGCGGACGGATGTCTTCCGGACAAAGCCCAGTTCGCTGGATAGCTGGTCGCCCTGGCTGAATGAGCGCTGGGAGAAAGGGGAGCGCAATGCGCTGGCGCTTTGGCGCGAAATGCGTGTGGCGGGCTTTTCCGGGCGAAGCGGCGTGGTGTCACAATGGGCGCAACGCAGACGCCTTGCGGAAAAGGCAGGTCAAAACGCGCTGGCGCGAACGCCGTCAGCTCGGATCATCGCCCGTCTAATGACGTCGGCACGTGACGACCTGACAAAGTCTGAAGCCATTCTGGTGGCGGCCATTGAAGGAAATGTCCAGGATCTGGTTGTTGCTCGCGAGGCCATCATGGAGTTCCAATCCATGATCCGATCAAAGGCGGCCGCCAAGCTGGACGCGTGGCTCGAAGCTGGGAAGGGAACCCTTGTCGGATCTTTCGCCAATGGTGTCGAGAAAGATCTGGCCGCCGTCCGAAATGCGATCATCTCGCCCTGGTCCAATGGACAGACGGAGGGGCAGATCACTCGTCTGAAACTCATCAAACGCCAGATGTACGGGCGCGCCAAAATCGATCTGCTTCAGGCGCGACTGATCGGCGCGGGGTAGCTGATCGCCTTCAGCAAAAATGCGTCAGAGCCAATTCTCGATGAAAATCCCGGGTCAATTCGAAGCGGAAATCAACATCGCCACCTCCGGCGGCCAGATGGAGCCAACCGGCAAGGCGACGCTGGATCCAACGAGATCGAACGTGCTCCACGTTCGGCTAGGCCGGGTTTTAAAGCCCGGCGTTTATTTCGTGCGCGGGTGATGTCCCGCAATAACCCCAGTTCAGGCGATTACCGCTTTACAATTATACCCTGAAAAAGGCCTGCTTCGATTGGGCAGCTGCGCCGCTTTGCGGCGCCGGCGAGCGCATCGACCGTTGGAACTTGCGCGTCGAGACGTTGATTAGCATCTGGTTCATTGCCCATTTGCCGAGTCAGTCTTCGCTTTGCGCGGTTCCACAACTGGGAAGGGCCTGCTCCTTGCCGTCGAAGCCACGAAGCCGGGGACGCGCCATTCCACCCTGCCGCCGCGGAAGCCGATCTTGCCCGTCGTCTTGCCCCAGCATGCGCCTAGCGCCGGCGGCCCCGTTCATGGCGCTCACTACAAGCCGCCAGCGCGTCCTGCTCAGTGGCTTTCAAAGAACGAGAAATAGCCCATGATGCGCTCGATGAGGGTCGCCGCCGTGCCTATTGATGATACTTCGAGTCCTTCATGGCATGGTCGACAGGACACGACCGTCGGCGCGCACCAGCAGGGCTGCGAGGCCGAGACGAGAGGCGAGCTCCAGACCGTGATCGGCGCCTGCGACCATCAGGGCCGTAGCCCATGCGTCGGCCGCCATGCACGTCTCGGCGAGGACGGTGACGGCGGCGAGGTCGTTCTCAAGCGGCGCGCCGCGGCGCGGGTCCATCGTGTGCGACAGGCTCCGCCCGTCCACCTCGACCGTGTGGCGGTAGACGCCCGATGTGGCGACGGCGGCGCCGGAGAGTTCGAGCACGCCGAGGATGGCGCGTTCGCCGGGATCGGGCTTTTCGTGGGCGACCGCCCAAGGGCGTCCGTCGGGCTTCAGGCCCATGGCGCGCATCTCGCCGTCGATGCCGACCAAACAGGAATCGAGGCCGGACTGTTGCGCCTTTCGCGCAAGTTCATCTACGCCGAAGCCCTTGGCGATCCCTGAGAGATCAAGCCGCAGCGGCGCGAGGCGCCGCGCGCGGCGGGAAGCGAGGTCGAGCTTCAGCGTCTTCGGCGGTTCGAACGACGCCCGCCCTGCGAGGCTTGCGATCAGCCCGGCGATTGGCGCGCGCGATCCGCCTCCAAAGCCCCAGGCGCGGACAAGGTCGCCGACGCCGATGTCGAAGGCCCCGCCCGAAAGACGGCCGATCTCAAGCGCGGCGGCGAGCACGACTGAGAGTTCGTGCGGGATCTCGACCCAGGCGCCGATCGGCGCGGCGTTGAGGCGCTCGAGATCGGAATCCGGCCTCCATGTCGACATCTGCTGTTCGACGCGATCGACGGCGCCCTGAAGGCTGCGGCCGAGCGCAGCCGCATCGAAGTCGTCGGCGGCCCAGAAGACAGCGGACCACCGCGACCCCATGGTCGGACCGTTCAATGCGTGACGACGAAGCGCCGCAGGATTGGAGAGCGTTTCAATAGACATCTTCGACATAGCGTCCCGAGGATTTGAGGATGGCGAGGTCGAGGCCAAGCGGCCGGACGACCGGGTCGAGCGCGTGGGTTACGGCCTGCGCCATGTCGCGCCCCCCGCACACCAGAATCTGCGCGCCTTGCCGGATCAGTTCGCGCAAGCGGGGCGCGTCCGCGGCGATGCGGTCCTGCACATAGGCCCCGCCGTCCGGGCCGCGCGAGAAGGCGGTCCTGAGGGAGGTCAGGCGCTTTTCGGCAAGGTGCTGGGCAAGTTCGCGCTCGTAGAGAAAATCCGACGCCGCGCTACGGCCGCCCCAGTAGAGGTGAACCGGCCGACCGGCTTGATTGGCGCGCACGAAGCCAGCCAGCGGGCCGATGCCGGCACCCGCGCCGATCAGAATAAGCGGCGCGCTGCCCCTGTTTGGCCGGAAGGCCGGGTTTTCGCGGACGAACGCCTGAATGAGGTCGCCGGGCGCGAGAGCATGGAGGAAGGTCGAGCAGAGCCCGCCCTCGCGCAGCCGCACGCAGATTTCGAGCACGCCATCGCGCGCCGCCGACGCCAGCGAATAGAACCGCGGCATCGGACCGCCCGGCGGCAGGACGCCGACGAGATCGCCCGGCTCGAACGACGGCAGGCGGCCGGCGTTCGCGCCAGTTCCGGGCGCCCGAAAGCGCAGAATCGCAACCGGCGCGCCGACGGCGACGCCATAATCCTCGCGCTCGACGAGTTCGAGCGCGAAAGTCTTCGGCGGCTCGCAGACATGCTCCAGCGCGAGATCATGACCGAGCGCGGCGCCGAGGCCATGGCCCCATTGCGCGAATTCCTGCGCCGAGCAGCGATCGATCCGCTTCATCGGCAGGATCTGCGGCCAGCCCTTCGCCGCGATCGCCGCCGATACGTCATCCGCAAAGCCGCAGAAGCGCCCGAAATTGCGGTCGCCGAAGCCGAGCAGCGCCACCGGAACCGGATCGTTCAGCGCGGCGAGGCGCACGAGGAAGTTCTTCGCCGAGGCGGGCGCCGCGCCGTCGCCGCAGGTCGCCGCAAGAATCAGCAGGCGCCCGGCGCTCGCGTGGACCGGCGCCAGATCGTTCATGTCCCCTGTGTGGATATGGTGACCGGCGGCGGTCAGAGCCGCGTGCAGCGTTGCGGCGAAACCCCAGGTCGAATTGCCTTCGCTGCCGACGAGGATGATCGTATCGGCGGAGCGGGCCGAAACATTCCTCGCGATGCGCGGGCGCGCGGCGCGCCGGCGCCGCCACGACAGGAAACCCGTCGCTGCGAAAACCGGGACCGTCGCCGCCGAGAGGCCGAGCCACAGGCCGAGCGCCCAGGCGCCTCGCCCCGTGTGGAGCATGCGGACCAGATCCTGGAGGCGGTCGAGCGTCGTCGCAGGCGCGAAAGCGACGGCAGCGCCTGTCGCCGCGTCGATCCGCGCCTCTCCCGCCGAACTGCGCAGCCGGTAGACGTCCGTGCTGTCCCCGGGCGCCGGGAAGGTCAGTTCGCGCAAGTCGGCGACGTCGGCGACCTTTAGCGCCGCGAGAGTCCCGACGGGCGCCGGCGGCCCGGCGCTCGCCACGACGTCCGGGATCGCGGCCTCGCTCTCGGGGATGAAGCCAAAAGTGCTCGCCGACATCCAAAGTCCGGTCAAAGACGACAGCAACAGGCCGGCGGCGGCGAGACGGCCCAGCGCGCCGTGCCAGCGCTGCGCGGGCGCGCCCGGGATCGGGCGAAACAGCGCGCGCGGTCCGCCGAGACGACGGACGAGCATGACCATGCCCGATGCCGTCAGCGCGAGCATGGCGAGCGCGCCGATCCCAGCGGCCGCGCGGCCCGCGTCGCCCGCCAGAAACGAGCGGTGCAAGTTGGTGATGAAGCGGGAGACTTCCGACGCCCGGTAGTCGCCGAGCCCCATCCCGGTAGCCGGATCGACCCTTTCGACGCCGGCTATGTCGCCGTCGGCGAAGGCGACGGTGATCGATCCGTCTGGCCGTTTGCGGATCGAGTCGATGCTTTGGTGACGGGCGGCGACCGCCTCGGCCAGAGCGGCGACGCTGGCGCCGCGCACGATTGCGGGCGTCGCCAGACGGTCGAGCGCCGGCTGCACGGAGAGCGCCGCCCCGGTGAGGGCGATCACGGCGAGGCCGAGCGCAAGCGCGACGCCCGTTAGCGAGTGAAAACGGCGAAGCATGACGGGACTTTCCGATCGGTTCAGAAGGAGACCGAGAAGGACTTCACATAGCCCTTGCCCGGGACAGGCTTGCCGGAGGTTGAGGCGTCGAGCGGCAGGACGGCCTCGGAGGGATTGTCCCTCCCGTCCTCGACCGCGGTGTCGACGTGGAGCTTGTACCCTGCGTCGATCATGGCGTCGGCGAGGTCGAAGCTCATCTTAAGCGTCTTGCCCGAGCCGATGCTCGCGCCGGTGACGCCGTCGATCTCGGCCACCGCGCCGCCCGAGGCGCGCTGCCAATCGGAAAGATGCCGGTAATATTTCGCCTTGCCGCCGGCCATCCAGAGGGTCCCCCTGTATTTGCCGGCGGCGTCGGTAACATAGAGGACGACATAGGCGCCGTTGCCGCCATAGTTCTTGAGCGTCGTCTCGATGGTGATCTGGCGGGCCTCGGCGAAGCCCGGAGCCATCAAGGCGGCGGATGCGGCGATGGCGGGCAGGACGAATTTCATCGGTCTGTTCCTCGAAGGAGATTGGGGAGGGCGCGGCGGTCGATCACTGGACCTCGACCTTTGGGCGGGCATGGCCATTGAAGAGGCCATTGTCGGGAACCGGCGCATTGGGATCGGTGGGGCCGGCCTGCGGGATCGCGCCGCGGCCGCCGCCTTCATCGTCATCGTCGCCGTCATCCTCTTCAGGGCGGCTTCGCGCGGAATATTCCCGCCCCTGCGTCTCTTCGGCGAGGCGGAGCGGAGCCCGCTCTGCGTCGACAGCCTCGACGCCGTGACGCGCTTCCTGGCGATGGCCTTCCGGAAAATCGCGGTCGGTCGCCGCCAGCGCGACGCCAATGGCGACTGTGGAAACGAGGAGCGCCGCTCCGATCAAAATGGGTTTCTTCATAGGATGTCTCCGGTTGCATTGACCGGAGCATTGTCGCCATCGCGCCTGACGGCCGCCTGAAGGAAAAGCTGAATTGCGTTCAGCTTCCCGTCAGGCTTGCGGCGCTGGCGTGGCGAAGCGCACTGTGGCGCGCAGGCCATCGGCTTCGCCGGGGATCGGCGAGGCGAGGTCGAACGCGAGGCCCGCACCGCGGCAGATGGCGGCGGCGATCGCAAGGCCAAGGCCGGACCCCTCCGACCGCGTCGGGCCGCGCTCGAACGGCCGGACGAGCCGCTCCAGCTGTTCCGCCGGCACGACGGCGCCGTGATTTGAAACCTCGAACAGCCCCTCTGCGAGCCGCACCGAGACGGGCGCATCGGGGGCGCCATGCTTCAGCGCATTCTCGATGAGGTTGCGGGCGAGAATCGCGAAGGCGTCCGGATCGAGATCCGAAAGGGGGCCGCCGTCCGGCGTGATCGAAACGGCCAGCGCGTCGCCACGGTCGGTCTGGCGGTCGATTTCCTCGATGACGTGGCGCAGCACTAGCCCGAGCGGCGCCGGCGTCTCGGCGAGAAGGCCGCCGCCCTCGGCCTTAGCGAGCTGCAGGAGCTTCTCGGAGAGGCGCGAGAGGCGCCGCAGCGCGGTCGCGATGGAGCGGGCGCGGTCGCTGGCCGGGCTCTCAGGCAATTCGGCGATGAGGCGCTGGGTCTGCGCCAGCGCGGCGGCGATCGGCGTTCTAAGTTCATGGGCGCTGTTGGCCGTGAAGCTGCGCTCGGCTTCGAGGGCGCCGCGCAAGCGCTCCATCAAGGCGTTGACCGACGCCGCGACGGGCGCGATCTCGTCCGGCAGCCCAGCTGCCGCGACGGGCGCGAGATTGCCGCGGCCACGCGCTTCGATCGCGCTGCGGAAGGCGATCACGGGCTTCATGGACAGCCGGATCGTGAGCCACACGCCAAGCAGGGCGATCGGCACGAGGGCGACGAGGGGCCAGATCAGGGCGGCCACGGCGCGCCGGACCGCCGCCTCGCGGTGACGCAGGTCCTCGGCGGTCGTGACGAAGATGGTCCCCCGGACCGCGGCCTCGGTATAGGTGCGCAGCCGGTCGGTGGAATGGTAGCCGGGCGCGAGGCCGCCTGGAATGCTCATGAGGTCGGCGCCGCTGGACTGGAGCAGTTCGTGCCCCCCTTTGTCGCGGACCACATAGGCGATGTATTCCCTGTGCGGACCGATCGGCGCCATGTGCTGGGTCGCACCGCCATCCTCGCGCGAGAGCAACTCGGAATAGGCGAGGGGGAGCACCCGCTGCGCGACTTCCTGCAGCGCGCTGTCGAACACTTCATCGATCTCGTGGCGCAGCACCAGGCCGGCCACCGTCGCTGCGGCGAGCCACAAGGCCGTGACCGCGACGGCGAGCCATAATCCGATGCGTCGGCGCAGGCTCCATCCAGCGGACGGACGCCCGCCGCTCACGCGCGCGTCCCCGGCGAGCCGAGACGGTAGCCTATGCCGCGAACCGTCTCGATCGCCTCCGCTCCAAGCTTCTTGCGAAGGCGCCCGATATAGACTTCGATCGTATTGCTCTGGATCTCGGCTTCGAAGGAATAGAGCCTTTCCTCGAGCTGCGATTTGGAAATCAGCTGATTGGGGCGCTGCACGAAGGCTTCGAACAGCGACCACTCGCGGGCGGTCAGCTGAACCAGCCTGCCGCCGCGCCGGATGGAGCGGGCGGCGAGATCGACCTCGAAATCGCCGAAGGCGACAAGCGGATTGGGATTGCCACAATAGCGCCGTCCGACCGCGCGGATCCGCGCGGACAGCTCGAAAAGGTCGAAGGGCTTGATCAGATAGTCGTCGGCGCCGACGTCGAGGGCGGCGATGCGGTCCGAGATCTGGTCCAGCGCCGTCAGCACCATCACCGGCGTGACGTCGCCCGCCGACCGCAGGCGTTTCAGGAAGTCGAGACCGCGTCCGTCCGGCAGCATCAGGTCGAGCAGGATAAGTTCAAAGGCGGCGGCATGGATCGCGACGCCGGCTTCGTCGAGACGCTTTACCCAGTCGGCGGTATGTCCGTCGTCCATAAGCTGGTCACGCACCGCCATTCCAAGGATGGGATCGTCTTCGACCAATAGAATGCGCATGCGTCGCCTCGGCGTGTCTTGTGCAAACTTATCCTGCCGGGCTGGCGAAGTAGTCCTAAAATTGTTTGAGTCGTTCAGGAAGGCGTCAGTTTGGCGTGCTTCCTCGGCTATCCGGGGCGCCAGCAGGAGAGCATCAGTGAAAAGCGCGTTGGGTGCGGCAATTTTGGCCCTCATGGCATGTCTTGGCGCCGCGCGGGTCGCGGCGGATCAGGCCTGCAGCGCGCCGCTGGCCGACTGGCAGCCGCGCCAGGCTTTACAGGCGAAGCTCGAGGCCGAAGGCTGGACCGTGCTGTCGATCCGCTCCGACGACGGCTGTTACAAGGTCAGGGCAACGAAGGCGGGAGGGGAGCGCCTCGACGCAAAGTATGCCCCGGCGAGCCTCGAACGCGTCCAGCGCAAACAAGATGAAGACGATGACTGACGGCTCCGAAGCGATCTGTTTCAGTTCCGCCGCCCCAGCGCCGCCGGGGGGCATTGTCACATTGGCCAAGAATAGTCGATTTTTGAGCGATTTATCAGAGCAACGAGCACCATAACGCATTGACAATGTGTACATTTTGGCTTTGAACGCCCGTCGCGATTGACAAGTAAAACGGGGCGAACGTGACGATGGCGATTTTGGACATCGTGGAGAATAAGCGCCAGAGAGCGGAGCCTGGCACAGGCACCGTGACAATGCCCACGGGAGCGTTTGCAGTGACCGCGTGATAACGACCGTGCGAGTCATCTATTCATCTATCGACTCAAGCGTCAGTTTTTTTTATCCGCTCAGGCCGCGCAAAGGCCCCTTCTGGTAGCATTTTCCGCCGCCCCCTAGCCCTAACGCTTGAGCGACACTCCTCCAGCGTCGAGAACCCGCAGTGGCTATGCGCAACTGCGCCTAATCGCTCTGGGCCGCCTACGTACTTGGCGCAATAGGTTGCAGCATCGGCAGAGCCCAGAAAAGCACCCATCCCCATGACCGTCGCTATGATTGTCAGACGAAGCATGACTGCCTACCCCTCAAGCCTAAAGTTAGTCGGCGCGCAATGCGCTGAATCAATTCTGAAGACGGTCCCCATCAATCGCTTAAGTCGCGTTCGTCGCCGTGCTGCCCGGCATCCATGGTGACCGGGCCTCAATGTGAGGGTGACTATCCAGCCTGGGCGGGTCCTCCGCAGAGGGTCGACAGCGGGGGGCGCCGCCCCGGGATTTCAATCAATTCTCAGTGGAAATTTCTAACAGCCTTCACGGTAACGGCGCCGCAGGCGTGGCGTGAAATGCAACGTGAGCATGACAGCCAATTATTTTTTTACATGTTCGGTTTGCTGCGATAAAGATCCCAACGGTCCCAAGAGCGAAGGCGGCGGCAACGCTGATCGATGTCCATGGGCTCTCGGAATCGAGAGCCACGTGCCTATCACTCGACCTTTTCAAAGGACGAGCATTG
Source organism: Methylocella tundrae (assembly GCF_038024855.1). Classification (NCBI taxonomy): domain Bacteria; kingdom Pseudomonadati; phylum Pseudomonadota; class Alphaproteobacteria; order Hyphomicrobiales; family Beijerinckiaceae; genus Methylocella; species Methylocella tundrae. The sequence goes on along the minus strand of NZ_CP139087.1, from coordinate 139,219 downwards.
CCCGTTCGCCCCAGCGACCTGGTCGCGCTTCTGTTTGTCAAGCAGCGGTTGGGTCGCTTGCTTATCGTCTCTCCTGCGCTGCGGCGATTTTGGCCGCTCGGGCTATGGTGCAAAAGTTCCGGGAGCGCACAACGAAACGGCAAGGACAGAACTGCATTCCAGGTTTTGCGGCCTGTGCGAAACTGGCCGCTGGCCGCGGCGATCACAGAGGAGGTCGTCACGCGCCGAGTTGCCGCCGCCGCCCGAGCCGTTGTTGCCCTCTCGATTGATGCTTGAAAGGGGCGCGGATCAATTTTGGCGCAAAACTGGCCGACCTTGATGCCGGCGACGCTCTCGCAACCAATGGACTGGATTTCGCCCGACTCCCAGAGCGGATTGCTACGGCCTCGAATTGGCTTAATGACGCTGATCGCGGCCGCCATGCGGTGCCTCGGGACCTGGCGAGGCCTCATGCGCCGGAGCGGTGCGGCGCACCGACGATGCGAACCATGCGCCGCCGAGGACCAAAATCGCCAGCGCGGCGGCCGCAACGCGGGGCGCCTATCCGGTTCTTATGGCGGCGCGGCCTTTGGCCGATTTCGATTTGCCTGCACCGAGTCAGCGCTTCTCGGCGATCCGCTCCGAACCGGCGTTTTCATAGATGTCCTGCTCCTGGGCATTATGAATCCGAACCAGCGATTCGATGGATTCGATAATGCGTTGCCCATCCCTGATCAGAAATCGATCAGCGTCATTCGGACCGAGCCCATCGACGAGGCGGCCCAGAAGTCGCGCCATGTGCAGGATCTCGCGATGGGCGCGGCTCATGGCGAAGAGTCCGGAGCTATCGGATAGAAGATTCAAGAGCTGCGGATAGACGTAGCTTTCGTCTGCGCGTTCATGCTCGACGATCTCCTCTGCGACGATGCGATTGGCCTCGGCGAGATATGCGACGGCGGAATTCGCATCCATATCGTCGAGGGCGTCGGCGATCTGCCGCAGACGATCGAGGCTCGCGTTAAGCCTGTCGTGGTCCTGCCTCAGACCGAGCGCGTCGCTCTCCGCCATCGAAGCACGTCGCTGCGCCCCGCCGGGACTGAGCGCCCTCAATGCGTTGAGGATCACGGCGATGTCGATTGCCTCCTGGGTTAGCGCGCCAGCGACCGGCGTGAGCCAGCCAAACGCCGCGGCGCCCATCGCGACCCCGGACAACGCCATGCCAGCGAAGATGCTTTGGAGCGCTATGGCGCGGGTGCGGCGGGCGATGACGACGGCGTCGGAAACGCGGTCGATCTGATCGACGAGAATGACGACATCGGCCGCCTCCGACGAAGCGCTCGCGCCGCGCGCGCCCATCGCAATGCCGACGTCGGCGGCCGCCAAAGCGGGGGCGTCGTTGATGCCGTCGCCGACCATGACGGTCGGATGCAACCGCTGCTCCAGTTCGACCGCCTCGACCTTGTCGGCGGGGACGCGGTCGGCGAGCACGGCGTCGAGATCAAGCGCCGCCCCGATCGTCTCGGCGGAGTCGGCGCGGTCGCCCGTCACCATGACGATGCGCGCGACGCCAGCGGCCCGAAGAGCGCGGATGGCGCGCGGCGCCTCCGGCCTCAACTCGTCGGCGAGCAGCAAGGCGCCGGCGGCGCGCCCGTCGATCGAGACGAACACACTGAGAGCCGAGCGCCAGGACGCGCGCCGCAGAGCGCGCGCCGCCCATGAGTCCATCTGTGACCCGCCGCAGACAAGCTGATGCGATCCGGCGCGGACGACGCGGCCTTCGACGACGCCCTCAAGCCCGGACCCCATTGTTTCGCGCACGTCCTCCGGGATCTGGAGTTTCAGACCCTTCGCGACGGACGCGGAGACGATGGCGGCTGCGACGACATGGTGCGACGCCTGCTCCAGAGAGCCCACCAACCGTAGAAGGTCGTCTGGCTCCTCGCCGGGGGCGGCCTCGACGGCGACCAGGCGCGCACCGCCGACGGTCAGGGTGCCTGTCTTGTCGAACATGACCGTGTAAACGCGGGCGAGGGCCTCGAGCGGGCCGCCGCCCTTGATGAGGATCCCGCGCCGGGCGGCTTGCGCAGCGCCGGCGATAAAAGCCACGGGGGCCGCGAGAATGAGTGGGCAAGGAGTCGCCGCAACGAGAACAGCGAGCGCCCGTATAGGATCTCCGGAAAAAAACCAGGCGGCTCCGGCTACGACAAGCGTCACCGGCAACAGGATCAACGCAAAGCGATCGGCCATCCTGATGAAAGGCGCTTTTGCGGTTTGCGCCGAACTCACCATTTTAACGATGCCGGCGTAAGTGCTCTCCCCGGCGGTAGCCGACGCGCGCATCTCGAAGGTCTCGCCCGCATTGATCGCGCCGCTGCGGGCCGCCTCGCCAGCGAACCGCGTCACGGGGATCGGCTCGCCCGTGACGGCCGATTCATCGAGGGACGCGCTGGGACTCGCGATCTGTCCATCGACAGGGACGACCTCGCCCGCGCGAACAAGAATTGTATCGCCGACGGCGACCTCTTCGATGGCTATGTCTTCAAAAGATTCGCCGGTCTTTCGGTGTGCTGTCCGCGGCGCGCGATCGATAAGCGACCTGAGGTCCCGCTCGGCCCGTCCGACCGCGTAATCCTCAAGGACGGCGCCGCCGGCGTACATGACGGCCACGACGATCGCCGCGAGCGCTTCGCCAAGAGCCAGAGCCGCCACCATGGCCAACAACGCCACGGCGTCGACGCCCATCCGGCCGGCCCTGAGATCGCTGACAATCGAGATGGCGAGGCTCACGACGACAGGGATCGCGCCAGCCGCCCACAGCCATTGCGCCAGTTCAGGCCACGCGACAAATTTGACGGCGATTCCGCCGGTCAGGCCGATAAGCGCAATCAAGATAAGGGCGCGACGCGCCATTCGCGCGTTGATCATCGACGTCGCTCGCGACTCAAACAGGAGCGATCGGCCGGAGAACGTGCGCCGCCGCGAGCACGGCCTTTTTCCGCCAGAAGGGCATCAATTCTGCGAATGACTTGGCGCACTGTTAACCCCGGAGTTTCGAGCGACGCGTTCATGCGAGGGGCTCCGTCCCATCCTCGCGCGAACGGACGCCGCTCGCGGAAAGTGGATCTTCTGGCGGATCGCCGAGGCCCTGCTGCACATAGAGAACCTCCAGCGTGACAATCAGGAGCAAGGTGAGGGGCGCCGCCAGCACCACGCCTAAAGGCCCAAACAGGAGACCGAACGAGACAGTCGACAGAAGAGCGAGGACCGGTGGCAACGAGGTCGCTTCGGCCTGCACCAAGGGGGTAATGAAGTTGCCTTCGACGAAATGGACGCCGGCATACATCAGGATGACGAGCGCGGCATCGCCAGGTCCCTGGGTGAGGGCGACCAGCGTCGCAGGAACCGCAGCCAGTATCGCCCCGACAAACGGAATGAAGCAGAGCAAACCGCCCATTAACCCGAGCGCGAACGCGGCTTCGATGCCGAGGAGCCACAATCCAATGCCTGTCAGCGAGCCGATGGTGCACATGACCACGAGTTGGCCGACCAACCAGCGCTCAAGAATGTTCCCAATTGCGTCAAAAAGGTGTTCGGCCTTCAGGCGATGCGCTGGCGGAACCAGGCGAATGCAGAGATGACGATAGAGGTCGGGCTGAGCGGCCAGATAGATCGCCATGAAAAGAGCGATCACCGTATAGCCGAGGGCGTGTGTGATCGAGCCGACTGCCCCGCCGCCAACCGATGTGGCCCAGCCGGTGGCCCCAGCGACATTGATGCCGCGCACTTGATCAAGGAATTGGCGACCGTATGGATTGCCAGTCAGCTGGTCCATGACGAGCTTAAATCCGGCGGGCGCGACCTTGAGCACGTCGCTCAACTGGACCGCCATGACGGATCCGAATAGCCAAAGCGCGGCCCCAAAGGCGGCAAGACCGGCGACGGCAACGCCCGCCAATGCGAGCGCCTCGCGAACGCCGGTCCGGCGCGCCAGACCTCTTGCCGCCGCGTGAAGCCCTATCGCAAGCAGGATGGCGCCGAAGAGAAGCACGAGGACGTTGATGATCCGCCAGAGCGCAGCCGCCAGAGCGGCGATGACGACGACCACCAGCAAGCGCGAGGTGAACGCGCCAAGCGAGCGGTCTCCGGAAATAGGGGCTTTTCGACTCTCGCCGGACTCTGTTTGACCGCTCATCGCAAAATCACCGCCGCCGCGACAGCCCATGCCGCGGCGATCGACAGTAGGAGGCCTGGAACGATGCGCAGAGCGAAACCATGTGAACCTGCGGCGAGGGCCATCCCGGTCTTGGCAATCACGTTGGTCGTCATCGCCGCCAGAATCGGCAACACGGCCTCGCGGGGCGTCAGTTTGGCCGCGGCGGCCAGCGAGGCCACGGAAATCGCAGCCGAATGGGTGTCGACGAAACCGGCGACCGCGGCCCCCGCAAGGATGCCTGTTTCCCCGAGCCAGTTCTTCAAGGCCGCGCCCGCGACCAGCATGACCGCCATCATCGCCGCCAGCCCGAACGCCGTGGCGACGCTAAAAGCCCGTCCTGGTTCCGAGCTCTCGGCGGAGGTTGATGAAATGCCTGCAACTGCGAAAGCGAGCCCATAGATCGCGGCCACGACGCCACCCGCCGCCAAGGCAGGCGCCATCATGATGAGTGTAGGTGCGCTGATGGCGAGCAGCAGCAGCGCCATCTGAACGAAGGTGGCGACCGTCGATAACGTCGCTCCAGCGACCGCGCCTCCCAAACTTGCTGGATCCTTCGCCGCCCGGCCGGCCATCGAGCCGATAGTCGCCGTGCTCGAGACAAAGCCGGAGGCGAGTCCGGCGATGGGCAGGCCGAAACGCGGCCCGAGCAGTCTCGTCGCCGCATGCCCGCAGGCCCCGAGCGCGAGCACCAGGACGACCAGCAACCAGATGCTATGCGGATTGAGCGCCTGAAACGGCCCGATATAGCGATCGGGCAACTGCGGCCAGATCACAACGCTCACGACCGCGAAAACAAGACCATCATTGACCTCGGCGTCGGTGAGCACGCCCTTGACGAAACGGTGCAATGGCATCTTCGAAGCGAAGACGGCGGCGACCGCCACGCCGAGCGCGGAGGCGAGGAGCGTATCGGACATTGCGAGGCCGCCGAGAAGAGGCGCAGCCATCAGGCCGACCTCGGTCGTCAGGCCGGGGTCGGGATCGCGGCTATAAGACAGCGCGGTCAGAACGATGACGCCGCCCGTTGCGAGCGCGAGAAGCGCGACGCCCCCAATGTGAGCCGCGATGGCGCCGAAGAGCGCGACAAGTCCAAATGTCCGGATACCCGCTGGGCGGCGGCCCAGACCTTCGCCTTTGCTGCGTTCGCGCTCGAGCCCGATCAGCATGCCCAACGCGAGGGCAATCACAAAATTGAACCATGGCGAGGCTATCATTGGTGTCATCATTGGTGAGAGCAGCAAAAAACTCTGGGGTTAATGCGGCTCTGAACAAAGGCGGGGTTGGTTGAAAGATCGGGTGGAGGGGGAGCGCAGGCAGGACAGGCTTGTGCCGGAGCCGTTGTCTTAGATTGCCAATTCACCATCGCCGCTCTGACCTGGAGCATAGCATTTGCGCCCGAGGGGGACCAGCGCATTTGCTGGCATTTGACCGTTCTTTTCGCAACCAGGGAATTGACCGCGGATTCCGCCAAGCTGGTCGAGAACGATGACTGGACACGCCGAAGCGCTCGTCGCATCCGATCCCGCTCATGACGCAAGACCAGCTCAATATCCAGTCTCTTCATCGCGTTTGTGCGCGTCTGATTGGCGCGCGCACCGCGCTGGTCAACCAGCTTCGCGGTATTCTGTTCGACCGCGGAATAATCATTCCCATGGGAGTTCCAAGCCCGATCGCTGGCCGCGTGAGGAGCTTCCGTCGGCACCCGGTTTGACGGGCCGAATGGGCCAGTTTATCGACAATTTGGTTGAGGAACCGCGAGTGATAACCGATCGCATTTCTACGCTCGATCGCGAGTGTGAGGCGCTTTCGCGGGCGAGCAATGCGCCAATCGACTAGCAAATCCAACCGACGAATGTCTCAATTCGATGATCGCAAAAACGCACATTCCATGACGCTTTTTTTTGCTCCGATTTTCATTTGAGCAAGCTTCGGAAACTCCACAACCGATCGACATGACTGCGATTGTGGACTTGCTTCAGAAAAGTGGAGAGTTTTCCTGCCATGAGAGGAGAACTCGATGCCGGAGCCAAAGCGTTTTACGCCGCAATTTGAGGAGGGGGCAGTTCGCCTGGTTCGCACGAGCGGGCGGACGCAGCGAGAAGTTGCGCACGACCTTGGAATCGGGCTGTCGACCCTGGTCCGGTGGATTGCACGCGGCCGGGATCGCTTGATCGAGGCACCAGCCGCACCGGCAGGCGGCGAATCTGTCGCTCAATTGATCTATATCAGTGCGGAGAGGATGGACACCGCGGTTGATAGGAGGTTCAACATATTCGGATCAACAAAAAGAGTCTGCAACATGAGGCTTATCCATACCATCGCGGTTTCCGCCCTGACGATCGCTGCTTCGATCACCATTGCGTCCGCTCAAACGGGCCCCGTCGCTACGGCTTGCAAGGATGACATTGCCAAGCTCTGCGCTGGCAAGGCGCACGACGGCGAGGTCCGCATCTGCCTCGAAACCAACTATGACAAGGTCGCAGCTGCGTGCAAGACCGCGCTCGATACGACGGGCGGCGGACATGGCAAGGGCCTTGGCATGGGCAGGTAAGAATCGAATGCCTTGAATTTGCAGCGCTGCACCGGGCCGGTCCGCCTGTCCGGTGCAGCGCTCAGTTTCTCATTCCGATCCCCTGGCTTATTCGATGTCAGATGCCAAATGGAGAATATGATGGAAGACCCTACACGCCTGCCACGCCTCAATGAACCTGCCCCCGACTTCGAAGCCAAAACCACGCATGGCGTTCGCAAGCTGGCTGACTACAAGGGCAAATGGCTGCTCCTCTTCTCGCATCCCGCGGATTTCACCCCGGTTTGCACCACGGAGTTCATCGGCTTCGCCAAAGCTTGGCCGGAATTTCAGAAGCTCAACTGTGAACTGCTCGGGCTTTCGATCGACAGCACCTACGCCCACATCGCCTGGGTCCGCAACATCAAGCAAAACTTCGGGGTCGATATTCCCTTCCCAATTATTGAAGACCTGTCGATGAAGGTCGCCCATGCCTATGGCATGATCCAGCCCGGCGCGAGCGACACATCAGCCGTCCGGTCCACGTTCTTCATCGACGACGAGAGCGTCCTGCGGGCGATGCTCTATTACCCGATGAGCAACGGCCGCTCAATTCCGGAATTCGTCCGCCTGCTCACCGCCATGCAGACCTCCGACACGAATGGGATCGCCACACCGGAAGGCTGGCAGCCCGGCGACAAAGTGATCGTTCCGCCGCCGCAGACCGCGCAAGACGCGGAAACCCGCGCTGGCGAGGGATACGACTATACCGATTGGTACTTCTCGAAGAAGCAGCTCTGAAGGGATGTCAGCCATGAGTTCTGGACAAACGCTCAACGACACGGAGGTTCAGGCCCTCTCCGACACGCTCGATGATGAATACAGGTCGCGCGAAACCTATGCACAGGTTATCCGCGATTTCGGTGATGTTCGGCCCTTCATCAACATCGTCGAAGCCGAGGCGCGACACGCCTCGGCGCCGATCAACCTGTTCGAAAAATACGGCGTTTCGCCGCCCTCCAATCGCTGGGCAGGAAAGGCGCCCCGTTTTTCGAGCGTTCACGAAGCTTGCGTCGCGAGCGTCCAGGGCGAAATCGAGAATGTGGCGATTTACGACCGCGCTTTGAAAAGCACCCGGCGACCAGACTTTTTAGCCGTATATCAGACGCTACGATCAGCCTCGCAGGATCGGCATCTGCCGGCCTTCCAGCGCTGCGCACAGCGCTCTCCCTAGCGCGGCAGATGATGCGCGCGGTCACCCTTCATCCAGAAACCCACCTCGTCTCTCGCATCGGATGGCTGCGGCCGGCCGTGCTCGGCGCCAATGACGGGATCGTCTCCACCGCGAGCCTGATCATGGGGGTAGCCGCCGCGTCTGCCGCACGTTCCGACATTCTAGTCGCCGGCATCGCGAGGCTAGCCCGTCTTATTCACCCAACTGGAGCGCACTAGGAAGTGCGGTCAGACGCCAGCTTACTCCAAGGTTCCAGCACGGCATTGCGAACGGCCTCGATGTCCTGCCGTAAGGTCCTGGCAAAACGCCGCATACCATAGATGCCGCATGTGCGTACGTCACTCAGCCAGATGTCCAGACGCTCGACACAAAGGGTTACTCGCCGTTGAAGAGGTTCCTCGCGTATTGAAACTGGTAAAAATATTCTTTAGTCCTTGTCCCGAGTTCCTTAAATGGGGGCACCTCAAGGTTTCGTCAGCCGGAGCCATTTCCAGGACGCCTGCGCCAGCCTCTGGCTCGCCGGCGAGTTCGTCATGATCGAAATCCCTCGATGGCGGCGGAGGCGAGAAAATACCGGCTCATTCCGCTGGTCCTTCCGGCAGGCCATCGAGCGCAGCGAGAACCGCCCGATTGAACTCCTGAACTGCCTGGCGGGTGCGCGTCGCGTCACCATCACGGGCCAGGAGGGCCAGATTGTCGAAAAGGATGCGGGCGCAATCGGCGTCGATGCGCTCCGCTTCCGCCCGAAAGCGGCAAAGTTGTCCGAAAATGACAGTGCCGTATCGAAATTCATACGCCCCCCCAATGCCGCGCCGTCAGAGATGCGCGGGCTGTTTCGCCTTCCACTTCCCCCTTCCGCGAGGCTCGACCGACTTGAGAGGTCGAAGACACTCTAACGCGAGATTGCACGATAACAGAATTAGCGTTAGTGTGCATCACTATGTTATCGAGATTGACCGACAGCGAGAAGACGTTGCTCGCGTCCGCAGCGAGCTATGTCGAGCACGTGCTGCAGACACCGCTGATTGTTGATGGACCCGCTGCCAGCGCGAAGCTGCCGGCGTTCCTGACGCAACGCTATGTCCTGGTCGATGGCGAAATCCTCGGCCGGCCGTGCATCCTGATGCTGGGAACGGGTCTCCATGACGATACGCCGGCCACAATCGCCAAGCATCGCGACCTTCTGCGCCGGCAGTCGCCGGGGCGGGCGGTCATCCTCGTGACCGAACGCCTGAGCAATCACAATCGCCATCGCCTCATTTCGCAGCACGTCCCGTTCATCGTGCCGGGCAATCAGCTCTTCGTACCGGAACTGGGCGCGGATCTGCGTGAGCATTTTCGCAGCGAACGAGACACGCCCGGCGACGGTCTGACCCCGACAGCGCAGTTGATAGTGCTGGCCGCATTGATGGGCCGGATTGGGCCAGAGACAACGCCCTCGGAACTCGCATCGCAGTTTCGCTACAGTGCGATGAGCATGAGCCGGGCCATCACCGAACTCGAGGCTTTCGAGCTGGCCGAAACTGAGGTCGCCGGTCGTTTCCGACACCTACGCTTCACCGTGCCGCGTGAGGCGTTGTGGAGTCGCGCGCGTCCGCATTTGCGCACGCCCGTGCGCAAGCGCCGACGTGTCAGGCGTCCGCCACAAGGTCTCGCGTTGCCCTTGGCGGGAGAGACAGCGCTCGCCGAAAAGACCGACTTGTCGTTCCCGCGTGTAGAAACACGGGCGATGGCGGCGTCCGAGTGGAAGGCGCTCGCAACGCGCTACGAGCTTGATCAGCCGGTGAGTTGGGACGAGCCGGTCATCGAACTCGAAACCTGGACTTATGACCCCTTGCTGCTGGGAGATGATAAACTCGTGGACACCATATCGCTTTATTTGAGCCTGCCCGACAGCACCGATGATCGCATCGAGGCCGCCAAGGATGCGCTGCTCAGGCAGGTGGGCTTGTGAAGGGGCTCGACATCTTCAGGCGGCATTTCGAAGGCCTCTCGCACCACTATGTGCTGATCGGCGGGGCCGCGTGCGAAATTATCATGGAGGAGGTCGGCCTGGACTTCCGGGCGACGAAGGATCTCGACCTTGTCATCTTGGTCGAGGCACTCGATGCAGCGTTCGGCGAGCGCTTCTGGGCGTTCGTCGAGGCTGGCGGCTATCAGCAGCGAGAGCGAAGCGGCGGCGGTCGGGAATTCTACCGTTTCCAGAAGCCTGCCGACCCCGACTTTCCAGCGATGCTTGAACTCTTCTCGCGAGCGCCCGACGCAATCACACCAGCCGAAGGCAGCGCACTTACTCCGCTCCCCATCGACGAGGACATTGCGAGCTTGTCGGCCATTCTCCTCGATGACTCCTACTACACCGCGCTGGTGGAAAACAGCCGCGCGGTCCATGGCGTCGCGGTTCTTGATGAGCGGATACTGATCCCCTTCAAAGCCAAAGCGCATCTTGATCTCGCCGCGCGGCGGGATCAAGGTGAGCACATCGACCAGAAGACCGTCCGTAAGCATCGCGCGGACGTTTTCCGTCTGTTGCAGCTACTGGCCGAGGATGAGCGGGTTGTGTTGCCGGAGGCGATTGCTGTGGACATGGCGAGCTTTGCCGCCAAGGTCGACGCGGATGGGGATTTCCAGCCGAAGGATATCGGCCTTGCCGGTGACGCGGCTGCGCAGACCGCACGACTGCGCGCCATCTATGGAATTATCGCCGCATGACGGCCGGGGACGCTCAGACCATACCCGCGGCACCGCGCGACCGTCTCGCCCACGGCCCCTGGAGCGATTTGGCGCTACACACGATCGGCTGGCGCGCCTTCCAGGATCTCTGCTCCCAGGTGTGTGAGGTAGTGCTGGGCCGCCCCGTCGAAATCTTCCGCGAAGCGCAGGATGGCGGCCAGGACGCGGTATTCCTGATCCCCTCGGGGCACGACGCGCCGCCGATCGGTACGGTGCAGTGCAAGCATACGTCCGAAGCCGGCAAGGCTTTGAGGGTCAGCGACCTCACAGCTGAGATCGACCATGTCGAGGAGCTGGTCAAAGCCGGCCAGGCCGACACTTACGCCTTCATGACCAACATGAGCGTGGATGCGCCTGTCGCCGCCGCGATGCGCGCCAAGCTGCGCGCGCTTGGCGTCCGCAAGCCTCACATTCTGGGCCGCCAGTATATCGTCAGGGTCATTAGGAGCAGCGCGCGCCTGCGCGCCCTTGTCCCGCAGGTCTATGGCCTGGGGGATCTTACTTCGATCGTCGATGAGCGGCTCAGCGAACAGAGCCGGGCGCTGCTCGATAGCTGGATTCCGAAGCTTCGCACCTATGTTCCGACCCAAGCCCATCGCGACGCGGTTAACGCCATCTCGGAACATGGCGCGGTGCTCCTGCTCGGCAATCCGTCTAGCGGCAAGTCGGCGATCGGCGCCATCGTCTCGACAATCGCTTCGGAGAATCCCGACAACACCGTCCTCGCCCTGACCAGCCCACGCGATTTCGAGGCTGGCTGGAATCCCAACGACCCGGGTCGCTTCTTCTGGATTGACGACGCCTTTGGCTCGAATGTGCTGCGCGACGATTACGTTCAGGACTGGACGTCGGCCTTCTCGAAGCTGCGTGCGGCGATCAAGCACGGCAACCGTTTCCTCCTGACCTCGCGCAAGCATATCTATGAAGCAGCGCGGCGTCGGCTCGGGCAGCGCAATCTTGCGCAATTCGCCGACGGCAGCGCTGTGGTTGATGTCGGCGAGCTGACCTTCGAAGAGAAGGCGCAGATCCTCTATAACCATGTCAATTTCGGCGAGCAGAGCCAGAGCTGGCGTTCGAGCGTCAAGCCGCACCTCGCGGCGGTCGCCGCCGTTCGCGATTTCCTACCCGGCATCGCCGAGCGTCTTGGCGACCCGAACTTCACCAAGGGACTGGCGCCGCGCGAGAGCTCACTCGTTCGTTTCATGGAGGAGCCGACCGAGCATCTCATCGATACCGTCAACGCCTTGGACGATCAGCTGCAAGCGGCGCTCATCCTCGTCTATGTGCATCAGGCCGGCTTCGATCCAAACGATCATGATCCTTCGGCCGCACAGGCGGTCGCGGAGCTGACCGGCTACACCCTCACCAAGATCCAGGATTGCTTCGCCGAGTTGAAGGGATCTTTCCTCAAGCTCTCCGGGGCCAAATGGACCTTCGCACATCCGACGATCTCCGACGCCTTGACGGAGATCCTGCGGCAGAAGCCACATATGATGGCGGCGCTTATCCGGGGCGCGACCATCGACACCGTCCTCAGCAGCTTCACTTGCGAGGGCTCTCCTCTCATTCGAGATGCGCTCGTCATCCCAACCACCCTTGACGACGCCCTGGTCGCTCGGCTCGGCCGCACGCCCCACGAGCGGCATCGGAATTGGATGCTGTTTCACTTCCTGTCCTACCGCGCCAGCGAAGCGGTGTTCGCCAAGGCGGTCCGGCAATTTCCGGATCTGCTTCGGCGCTCGTGCTGGCTGACGGACCTCGCCGGCAACGATCCCCAAGTCGCCGCTTACGCCCGAGCCAATCATCTTGGTATCTTACCGGATGACCTGCGCTTGGAGGCTGCGGACAGTCTAGAATCCGCTGCGCTCACCCACCTTGATGTGTCCTTCTTCGACGAAGAAGAGATGCTCGCGCTCATACCGCCGCTACGCCTCGTCGGCCTCGGCCTAGCCCTGCGGACAACCGTTTTGCCGTCGCTCGAAGAGCGGATCGACGAGATCGCCGTAGACGCCGACTTGGACGAAGAGCCCGACAGCCATTTCAAGAAGCTGCTCAGCGTGCTCGATCGCGTAGAAGCGATCGGCGTCGGTGGCGACACCGCGGCCTTGATCGACGACGCGCGGGATCAGGTGAAGCGCTCGGTCGAGGCGCTTGAGGAGCGCAAGCGGGAGCGCGACGAAGGGGCCGACGATGACTCGGACTGGACTCACATAGTGACGCAGAAGAAAGAGGAGTCTCCCCCTTCCGCTGCTGCCGCTACGAAGCGCTCGGTTTTCGACGATGTCGACAAATAATTCTAAGCACATGGATCGATCGGGTACATGCGAACCGAAATCGACCGAGGACGAAGCCGCTGTGGCGAGGCGACCGCTACGAGGTGCGGCTGCTGCCCAAGCCGGTTTCGACTATCAGCTTGACGTTTCGATCCTCGCGGCCTTGCAGCTTCTCCTCATTTCCAAAGCGGCTACGCGCCTCGTCCTAGAACCGGCCAATGAGGAGGATGTCAGATGGCAGTTTGGAGGGCTCTGCTTCAATCTCGGTGCAAGGTCACGGTCGCGGCACGCCGTAACCGGCCGAGAACGCGTGAGAATCCGGTCCGGCGGGGCTGCGCAGTTTAACGTCATGGATGACGCGACCGAAATTGTCTGAACCCCAAGCAGTTTCAGCAGGTTCCCTTCTTCCTTATTCCACAGACTGCACCGAGATTGAAGCAGAGCCCCATTACGTACAGCGCAACAATAATGCTCAAACTGGCGGATGCCCGCGCCTAATTTTTATTCGAAACACGACGTTGGCGCGACGATGGGCAAACGCCCCTGACGAGGACCTGCGACATGGCGGAAGTACCGGCAGCTGCTAACGTTTCCCTCCCGAAACGCACCGGGGTGGCCCTCTTGACGGCCGTTACATGCGCTTGCGTCGCCTTCTACGCAAACGAAACAAATCTTGCGATAATCGGAGCGATCGTGGGGGGAGCGGCCGCAGGAATCGGAAGTATCCTTTATGGGCCGACACGGCTCTACAAAGACTTCTCGCGCGCGGACATAGCGCCTTTCATTTTAGCGACATCAGTCGGGATCGCTTTTGGCCCTACGTTCGCAAAGGCGGGCGAGTTCCCTCCTAACGCCGTCGGCGCCGCCTCGACCGCCGCGGTGCTCGCGGGAGCAAGCGAAATCGTCAAGGGTTCAGGATTCAAGGCGGGCTACGAGGCGCTTTTTGCGACAATGATCATCACGTGCTCGAGTATTTTTTTATCGGTGGCGATCGGCCAATATATTGCCTTCCCCTCGCTCGTCGGGGCTGTGATTGGATTATTCGTGATCATAGTCGCGCCCAGCCCTTGGGGCGCCTTTTTTGGCATAGCATCAGGTGAAGCCGTTCGCTCCGGACTTGATGCCGGGATTGCATGGCTGCACCTGGGCTGAGATCGCCCCCGCCGGGAGTGATGCAATAACACTGGGTAGCAATAAACCCATCTAACCGAAATATGGAATTCACAAAGATGGCCGAATGGGCCGTGTTTCATAAAGGGGTGCCCCATCAAATGGCGGCTCCGCAGGGTTTGGCAATTATGACTGCATCTTGCCCGGACGAACGATCGGCAAAGGAATTCTCGCGTTCACATATTGAAAAGGGAACGTTTGTCGAGGCAAAATGCGGAGACCGAAGAAAATCTTAAACGCCGCGGACCTTGCCGCCCCTGCGTCGCGGCGAGGCGCGTGCATTCTCCGCCGCCGATGCCTTGGGCGCCGCCCGACGTATTTAGAGGCCCAGGCTCAACTGAGGCTTCTCGTTCGTCCGCTCCTCGTCCAGCGAGGACAGTGACACGCCGAGAAGCCGGACGCCTTTTGCCACCGGAAAAAGATGCGCGAGAAGCTCAAAGCTTTGCCGTTCCAGCTCAGCGCGGGTCGCGAAGGGCGACGCGGCCGTCCGGCTTCGCGTGATCTGCTGGAAATCGGCATATTTGACTTTCAGCGTCACGGTCCGCCCATGCGTTCCGGCGTTCTCGCACCAGCGCCAGACCTTGTCCAGGATCGGCTGCAGCGCGGCGCGCGCCGCATCGAAAGTGAAGAGGTCGGCGGCAAAGGTGTTCTCGGCGCCGACCGACTTCCTGATCCGATCGGCACGAACCGGCCTTTCGTCGATCCCGCGCGCGATCCAGTAATAGTACGGCCCTGACTTGCCGAAGTGCTCCTGGAAAAAGGCCAGCGAATGAGCCTTGAGGTCGAGCCCCGTCTCGATTCCGAGGCTCATCATCTTCGCCGCCGTGGCGGGTCCGACGCCATGGAACTTTCGCACCGGCAATATCTCGACAAAGGTCGGCCCCATCTTTGGCGTGATCACAAACAGCCCGTCGGGCTTGCGATGATCCGATGCGAGTTTCGCCAGGAATTTGTTGTACGACACGCCGGCGGAGGCGGTGAGGTTCGTTTCGCTGCGGATCCTCGCCCGGATCTGTTCCGCGATTTCGGTCGCGGAGGAGATGCCCTTCAGATTCTCGGTCACATCCAGATAGGCTTCGTCGAGCGAAAGCGGCTCGATGATCGGCGTGTATTCCGCAAAGATCGCGCGCATCTGCTGCGAGATTTCTTTGTAGACCTCAAACCGGGGCTTCACGAAAATCAGGTCCGGACACTTCCGCTTCGCGATGACAGACGGCATCGCTGAATGAACGCCGAATTTGCGAGCCTCGTAGCTCGCGGCCGCGACGACGCCGCGCTCGCGTGATCCGCCGACCGCGACCGGCTTCCCGCGCAGCCAGGGATCGTCGCGCTGCTCTACCGATGCGAAAAACGCGTCCATGTCGATATGGATGATTTTGCGTCGCAGCGCAGGCGCGATCGGCAAAGGCCGGTCCTGACGATAGGGCAGGGTCGTCCCCCACTTTCGATCAGCGTCGCACGCGAGCATGTTGATCAGGCCGCGAGGCCTCCCTCGTCCTTGTTTTGCCCCCTCGCCACGATCATCAGAGCATCGTCGGGAAGCGGCCGCTGCAGCTTGAGCGCCTCCGTCGCAGGCGCGTCCATCCAGACGTCGATCTCTTGCCTCGTCGTCAGAATGACGGGCATGGCTTTCGGATGGATCGGGGCCACCACCGCGTTCGGCTCGGTCGTCAGAAATGCGAAGATGTCGTTGTTCGTCTCGCCTTCCTTCACTTTCCTGACCGACGTCCAATTGGTCCAAATTCCGGCGAAGAAAGCGAGAGGTCTGCTCTCGTCGAAGGCGAACCACACCGGCGGCCGACTACCATCCGGCAGCGCCTCGTTCTCGGCGAAGCTCGTGAAAGGAATGAGGGCGCGGTGCTCGACTGCGAGCCATCGACGCCAGTGCGGCGACTTCACATTGCGGACATTTGTGACGCCCGGATCGCTTTTCTTGCCTTTCAACGCAAAGACAGGCGAGGGCATGCCCCAGCGCGCCATGACGAGTTCGCGGCCGTCCGGCTGATTGCGCACGATCGGAGCCGCATAGTCCGGAAAGATTCCCGGAAAGGGCGGCAAATTGCCCGTTCTGTCGCTCATGACGCGGGCGAGCTCGCGGATCGCCTGCTGCCCACGAGTCATGGAGTATAAATTACACATCGCCGAGCTTCCTATCGCCACATGCCGCGCATGCGGGCGCCGACATCGACGCGAACCTGCCGCGCTCCGAGCTTTCCATTAGCCGCGGGCGCAAGCGGCCAGGCGACAATCTCGAAAAGCCGCAAAAGCCCAGCGGGAATGAAGCGCGTGCGCGCGGCGTAGACATGTCGGTCGCCCTGCGCATTCTGGCCATGGGTGAAGAAGCGCTGCGGCAAGACGAGATGAAGATCGTCTTTCGCCCGCGTCATGGCGACGTAGAGAAGGCGCCGCTCCTCCTCGATTTCGGCCGTGGTTCCAGCCCCGAGATCGGACGGAATGCAGCCGTCGACGACGTTGAGGAGAAACACGGACTTCCATTCCTGCCCCTTGGCGGAATGGATGGTTGAGAGGATCAGATAGTCCTCGTCGAGATGCGGCGCGCCGGCCCGATCGCTTGTCGCGTCCGGCGGATCGAGCGTCAGCTCGGTCAGGAAGCTCTCGCGCGAGGGATAGCCGGCCGCGATCTGTTCGAGCTGCAAAAGATCGGCCTGCCGCATCGAAGCGTCCTCGTGGATGCGGTCGAGATGGGGCTCGTACCAGCGGCGGGCCTGCGCGATCTCCGCCGGCCAACCGTCCTCGCCGGCGCCAAGCCGCAGCAAGGTCTCGACGAAACTCATCCAGTCGGCGCCGGCGCGCGGCGGCGCCGGCATGCTGGAAAGCGCGGAAAATGGATCCGGCTGATCGGCCATCAGGTCGAGCGCGCGCTGGGCCGAGGTTGGCCCGACGCCTGGCAGCCACTGCATGAGGCGAAAGCCGGCGACGCTATCGCGCGGGTTTTGCGCGAAGCGCAGCATCGCCAGCATGTCCTTGACATGGGCGCTGTCGAGGAATTTGAGGCCGCCGAATTTGACGAAAGGGATGTTGCGGCGGGTCAGTTCGACCTCAAGCGGGCCGCTGTGATGCGAGGCGCGGAACAGGACCGCCTGCTGCTTCAGCGCCGCGCCGCCCTCGCGGTTCTCCAGAATTTTTTCGACGACGTAGCGCGCTTGGTCGGCCTCGTCGCGGACGCTGACGAGGCGGGGGCGATCGCCCGATTGACGCTCGGTCCAGAGGTTCTTGGTGAAACGTTCAGAGGCGAGATCGATGACGCCATTGGCGGCGGCGAGGATCGGCTGGGTCAAGCGATAATTCCGATCGAGCGTGATGATCTCGGCCGGCGGGCTGAACGCGGCGGGAAAATCGAGAATGTTGCGCACGGACGCCGCGCGGAAGGAATAGATTGATTGTGCGTCGTCGCCAACGACCGTGAGACCCTCGCCGCCGGGCTTCAGCGCCTTCAGGATCGAGGACTGCAGGCGGTTGGTGTCCTGATATTCATCGACCAACACATGATCGAACCGACCGCCAATATCGCCGGCGAGCAGCGGATCGCTGACGGTCTGCGCCCAGTAGAGCAGAAGATCGTCGTAATCGAGAACGTTCTGCCCCTGCTTGGCCTCGACATAGGCCGCGAACAGCTCGCGCAATTGCGCGCTCCATCCGGCGCACCACGGATAGAAATCGCGCAGCACGTCGTCGAGCGGCAATTCCGCGTTGACGGCGCGGGAGTAGATCGCGAGACAGGTCCCCTTGGTCGGAAACCGGCTCTCCATCTTCGAGAAGCCGAGTTCATGGCGGACGAGGTTCAAAAGATCGGCGCTGTCTTCCCGATCGTGGATGGTGAAACCCGGATCGAGACCGATCTCGTCGGCGTAGTCGCGCAGCAGCCTTGCGCCGATCCCATGAAACGTCCCCGCCCAGGCGAGCGCGTCCGTGACGGCGCCGGCCCCGCCGCCCAGCGCCGCGCCGCAGATGCGCTCGACGCGCCGGCTCATTTCGGCCGCCGCCCGGCGCGAAAAAGTCATCAGTAGAATACGCCGCGGATCGGCGCCGTTGACGATCAGATGGGCGACGCGGTGCGCCAGCGTGTTCGTCTTGCCGGAACCCGCCCCCGCGATGATCAGCAGCGGACCGCCGATGGCGCCATCGGCGCGTCCAACCCCATGCTCGACGGCGCGGCGCTGTTCCCCGTTCAATTTCTCCAGATGCGCCGCGCTCACCAATGCCCCGCTATCTTGCTGTTATCCTGAAGTGATCAGGCGGCGATCCTTGATTTTCGCCATTCGATCTTCCGGGTCCGCGGCAATGAAGATTGATGCGGCCGATTGACTCGCATGGCTCGTTAAGAACATTTAGGGAACATATCACCGCGAAAACCCGTTGGGAAGACTGCCGGAGGCCTTTTGTCCTGTGAATGAAACCGCCGCCAATCCTGTCGTCGCCGAGCTTCGCGAGCGCATTCAGCGCCTCGAAGGCGGACCGGCGCGCCGGCGCGCGGTGCTGCCGTTCGGGATCAAGGAGATCGACGGGCGTCTGCCGGGCGGCGGGCTGGCGCTCGGCGCGTTGCATGAGGTCGCGGGCGGCGGCAATGGCGCGATCGACGGCGCCGCGGCGGCGCTGTTCTCAGCCGGGATCGTGGCCCGGATACGCGGAAAAATCCTGTGGTGCGTCACGCGCCAGGATTTGTTCGCCCCGGCGCTCGCGCAAGCGGGGCTGGCGCCGGGTCGCGTGATCTACGTCGAGGCCGGCGACGAGAAGTCGGTTCTCGCCTGCTTCGAGGAGGGCCTGCGTCACGGCGGCCTTGGCGGCGTCGTCGCCGAGGTCGCGCGCCTCTCGATGACCGCCTCGCGCCGGCTGGAGCTTGCGGCCGAGGCCTCCGGCGCCATCGGCATCGCCATCCGGCGCTGGCGGCGACACGCTGAGGCCGCCGATTTCGGGCAGCCGACCGCCTCCGTCACGCGCTGGCGCGTGAGCGGGCTTCCTTCAACCGCTTTGCCGGTCCAGGGCGTCGGACGCGCAAGGTGGCGGCTCGAATTGATCCGGTGTCGGGCCGGCGAGAGCGCCGATTTTGAAGTGGAGGCCTGCGATGCCAAGGGTCATCTCGCTCTTCCTGCCGACTTGGCCCACGGGCCGGATCAGAAGACTATTGGGCGCCGCCGCGCCGCCGGCTGAGACGCCGCTCGTGCTCATCGGCAGGGAAGGGCGACGGCGCGTGGTTCTGGCGGCGGACAGAGCCGCTGGAGCCGCGGGCCTATATATCGGTATGTCCGCGACCAAGGCGCAGGCGCTGGCGCGAGACCTCATCGTCAAGGACGCCGATCCCGCCGCCGACGCCAAAGCGCTCGGGCGCTTCGCGCTTTGGGCGCTCAAACACTATGCGCCGATCGTCGCCGCCGACCCGCCGGACGGCATCGTCATCGACGTTTTCGGCGCGGCGCATCTCTTTGGCGGCGAAGACGCCATGGTGAAGGGCATGGTCGAGCGGATCGAAGCTTCTGGCGTCGCCGCCCGCGCCGCGCTCGCCGACAGCTGGGGCGCCGCTCATGCGCTGGCGCGTTTTTCCGCGCGCCCAGTCCTCGTCGTCGCGCCGGGCGAGAGCGCCAGGGCGATCCTGGATCTGCCGATTGCCGCCCTCCGCCTGCCGAAGGATATCGTGGACGGCCTTCGCGTCCTCGGTTTTGAGGCAATTGGGGAATTGGCGGCAAAACCCCGAGCGCCGCTCGCCCTGCGCTTTGGTCCCGAACTCGGCCGCCGCCTTGATCAGGCCCTGGGACGGCTTAGCGAACCGGTCGATCCAGCGCGGCCGCCGGACCTTATTGAGGTTCATCGCGCCTTTGCCGAGCCGATCGCAGCGGCGGAAACGCTTCGCCGCTATGTCGGCAAGCTCGTCGGCGAGCTTTGCGAGGCGCTGGAGGCGAAAGGGCTCGGAGCGCGGCGCCTCGATCTGGTCTTTCATCGCGTCGACGCGCGCGTCAAAGTCGTCCGCATCGGAACGGCGCTGCCCGTTCGCGACGTAAAGCGCGTGACCCGCATGCTCTGGGACAAGATCGAGACTGTCGATCCCGGTTTCGGCATCGAGCTCATGAGCCTCGCTGCCTCCGTCGCAGATCCCCTGGACGCCAAACAGCTGATCTCGTCACTGACGGAGGAACCGGAGGCCGATGTCTCGGGCCTGATCGACACGCTCGCCAATCGCGTCGGTGAAGGCCGCCTCTATCGGTTTGCCCCGGTCGCCAGCGATGTCCCGGAACGCTCGATCCAGCGGATCGCGCCCTTGGCCCCCGACGCGGGCGAGGCGTGGCCAAGCCATTGGCCGCGGCCTTCGCGCCTGCTGCCGGCGCCGGAGCCGATCGACGCCATCGCGCTGCTTCCCGATCATCCGCCGGTCAGCTTCACCTGGCGCGGCGTCCGCCGCCGCGTCAAACGCGCCGACGGTCCTGAGCGCGTCTTCGGCGAATGGTGGAAACGCGACGCCGAGCTGGCGGCGGTGCGCGATTATTTTCGGGTCGAGGACGAGGCGGGCGAGCGCTACTGGATCTATCGCGCCGGCGACGGCGAGGACGCCTCGACCGGTTCGCAGCGCTGGTTCCTGCATGGGGTGTTCGGATGAGCGCGCCCCGCTATGTCGAGCTGCAATGCACGTCGCATTTCAGTTTTCTGCGTGGCGCGAGCTCCTGCGACGAATTATTCGCGGAAGCGGCGAAGCTCGGCATCGAGGCGCTCGCGATCGTCGACCGCGACAGCCTGGCCGGCGTCGTTCACGCCCATGAGGCGGCGAAGGCGACCGGGGTCCGCCTGGTCGTCGGCTGCCGCCTCGATCTGATGGACGGCATGTCCCTCCTCGTCTATCCGACCGATCGACCCGCCTATGGCCGGCTGTGCCGGTTGCTATCGCTCGGCAAGAGGCGCGGCGGCAAGGCGCGATGCCGGCTCGACTGGTCCGATCTCGTCGCCTATGGCGAGGGCCTGATCGTCATCCTCGTTCCCGGCGAGGCCGATGACGCCTGCGCGCGACAGCTGCGCCGGCTCGCGCTAGCTTTTGGCGACCGATGCTACATGGCGCTTACGCTGCGCCGGCGGCCGAACGATGCGCTGCGGCTCCATCATCTGTCGGAGATGGCGGCGCGGGCAGGGGTTGCGACAGTCGCTGCCAATGACGTGCTCTTCCATGTCCCGGGCCGGCGCATGCTGCAGGATGTGGTCACCTGCATCCGGCACAACTGCGCCATCGATGACGCGGGGTTCCGGCGCGAGCGTCATGCCGATCGATATTTGAAACCGCCACAGGAAATGGCCCGGCTCTTCAGCCGCTATCCGCAAGCCCTGGCGCGCACGCTCGAAATCGCTGAGCGCTGCCGCTTCTCGCTGGCCGAACTCGCCTATCAATATCCGCAAGAAGCCGCGATCCCCGGCCTGACGCCACAACAGGCGCTGGAGCGACTGGTTTGGGAAGGCGCGAGTGATCGCTATCCCGAAGGCGTGCCGGACAAGGTCGTCGCCATCCTGGAGCATGAGCTGCGCCTGATCGAGAAGCTGCGCTATGCGCCCTATTTCCTGACGGTGAATTCGATCGTCCGCTTCGCCCGTAGCCAGGACATTCTCTGCCAGGGACGCGGCTCCGCCGCCAACAGCGCCGTCTGCTACGTGCTCGGCATTACTTCGATCGACCCTGAGCGCAATGACCTTCTGTTCGAGCGTTTCGTCTCGGAGGAGCGCCGCGAGCCGCCGGACATCGATGTCGATTTCGAGCACGAGCGGCGCGAGATCGTCATGCAATGGGTGTTTCAGACCTATGGCCGCGATCACGCAGCACTCTGCTCGACCGTCATTCGCTATCGCGCCAAGGGCGCGCTTCGCGACGTCGGCAAGGCGCTCGGCCTGCCCGAAGACCTCATCAAGATGCTGTCGTCAGAGGTTTGGGGCTGGTCGAAGGAAGTCGTCGAGGCAAAACACGTCGAGGAGATGAACCTCAATCTTGAGGACCGGCGCCTGCGCCTGGCTCTCGACCTCGCCCGCGAGCTGATCGGCGCCCCGCGGCATCTCTCGCAACATCCGGGCGGCTTCGTCCTCACCCACGACCGGCTCGACGAACTCGTCCCCATCGAGCCGGCGGCCATGAAGGACAGGCAGGTGATCGAATGGGACAAAGACGACATCGATGCGCTTAAGTTCATGAAGGTCGATTGCCTGGCGCTCGGCATGCTGTCCTGCATGAAGCGCGGCCTCGACCTCCTCGCCGAGCACAAAGGCGTCGCGCTCGACCTCGCCTCGATCCCGGCCGAGGATCCGGGTACCTATGCGATGATCCGCAAGGCCGACACAATCGGGGTCTTCCAGATCGAGAGCAGGGCGCAGATGGCCATGCTGCCGCGCATCAAGCCGCGCACCTTCTATGATCTGGTCATAGAGGTGGCGATCGTTCGCCCCGGCCCCATCCAGGGCGACATGGTGCATCCCTATCTGCGCCGCCGCGAGGGCCGGGAAGCTGTTGTCTACCCCACGCCCGAGCTGGAAAAAGTGCTCGGCAAGACGCTCGGCGTGCCGTTGTTTCAGGAGCAGGCGATGCGGGTTGCGATCGAATGCGCCGGCTTCACCGCCACCGAGGCTGACCAGCTGCGGCGGTCGATGGCGACATTCAAATTCACCGGCGGCGTTTCGCATTTCCGCGACAAGCTGGTCGGCGGCATGGTCGCCAGGGGTTATGAGCAGGCCTTCGCGGAAAAGACCTTCAGGCAATTGGAAGGCTTCGGCAGTTACGGCTTTCCCGAAAGCCACGCGGCCTCCTTCGCGCTCATCGCCTACGCTTCGTCCTGGCTCAAATGTCATCATCCGGATGTGTTCTGCGCGGCGCTCCTCAACGCGCAGCCGATGGGCTTTTACGCGCCAGCGCAGATCGTGCGCGACGCCCGCGACCATGGCGTCGAGGTTCGTCCGATCTGCGTCAACGCCTCGCGCTGGGACTGCACGCTGGAGCCGGCGGGCGAGGATCGTTTCGCCGTTCGGCTCGGCCTGCGCATGGCAAGGGGCCTTTCCAACGCCAACGCCGCTGCGATCATCGGCGTCCGAGCCGACCGCCCCTTCGCGTCAGTCGACGATCTGTGGCGGCGCGCCGGCGTTCCCGCCGCGTCCCTCGTGCAGATCGCCGAGGCCGACGCCTTCCAGCCGTCGCTGAAACTCGCCCGGCGCGAGGCGCTCTGGGCGATCAAGGCGTTGCGCGACGAGCCGCTGCCTCTCTTCGCCGCCGCGTCGGCGCGCGAAGCCAACCCCGTGGCGGAACTCACCGAGCCGGCGGTGGCGCTACGTCCGATGACGGCTGGCGGCGAAGTCGTCGAGGACTATGGCCATGTCGGCCTGACGCTGCGCGCTCACCCCGTCTCATTCCTGCGCGAAGACCTGCATCGGAAGCGCATAGGGACGTGTTCCGAGGCGATGCAGGCGCGCGACGGGCGCTTCGTTCAAACCGCCGGGCTTGTCCTCGTCCGGCAGATGCCAGGCTCCGCCAAAGGCGTCATGTTCATCACCATCGAAGACGAGACCGGCATCGCCAATCTCGTCATCTGGCCAAAGCTCTTCGAACAGCAACGCCGCATCATCCTCTCCGCCGGCATGCTGGCCGTCGCCGGCCGCGTTCAACGGGAAGGGGAGGTTGTGCATCTCGTCGCCAACTCTTTGACCGATTTATCGGCGTCGCTTGCGACCATCGGCGACCGCGATTCGGTCTTTCCGCCGCCGCACGGGCGCGGCGACGAATTCCATCGCGGCGGCCCTGGCGTCGATCCGCGCGAGCGACCGCAACCCGGAGCAAAGAGCCGCGACATTTACGTCGAGGACCGCCGCCGCGGCACGATAAAGGTGAAGGCGCGGGATTTTCACTAGGACGCAGGCGGCGGCGCGTCGACCAGCCGTCGACTGGTTCCTGGTCGAAACTGCCGGCATCGTTCACAAGCATATGCGCCGCTCTCAGCTATTACAGCGAAGTCGCGGCTTTCGGGGAAGGAACCACGCCGGCCGGCTCGTTCGTCCTGGGACCGATCAGATGCAAGCCCATCCCATGCATCCTCAGCCAGGATTCGGCGGCAGCCACGTCTTTGGAGAGGCTTGCCACAGCCTTCCAGAACGCGGGGGAATGATTCATGTGCAAGAGGTGGGCGACCTCATGCGCCGCGAGGTAATCAAGCACGAAAGTCGGCGCCATGATGAGGCGCCAGGAGAAATTCAGTTCCCCCGACGACGTGCATGACCCCCACCGGCTGGTGGTGTCGCGCAGGGTGATTTTGCGGACGCGGACGCCAAGATGAGCCGCGTGGCGCGCGACGGCGGCCTCAAGATCGCGTCTCGCCTCGCGCACCAGAAAATCGTGGATTCGCCGCGAGACGAAGCAGGCCTCGGAGTTTACGCAAATCAGAGGCTCGGCGCTCGACCCAAAGGAGTCCTCCACGGTTTGGACCCAGACAACGCCCCGCTTCGCAGGTCGATGTTCGATCCTGTGCGGAACGCCCCGCAGCGGCAGTAATGCGCCGGGCTCGAGTTGTAGCTTCTCCGTTAACCCGCGCAGCCTCGAGCCAATCCAGGGCGCCTGCCTTGCGGCAAAGCCTTTTGCGTCGACGAGATTTGCACGCGACGGGATCGTTAAGACGACATCCTGCGTCGCAGCGCGAAACCTCAATATAAATTGGCGAGCGGCGGCGGAGCGCTTGAGTTTGACCCGATAGGTCTCGCCGGCGTGGGATACGTCGAAATGCGCGACGTCGGAAACGCGGTGCGAGCCTCTTTCTATCAAGCGCGTCAGATCACTCGCCACCGGATTTGGGGCGTAATCTCTTTCACGGAAGAATCTTTCATGCGCGCTCACGCGGCTGCTCGCCATTTTGGTTCAGCTTCGGCCGCGAGCGCTAAAAGCGGCATTTACCGGGAGACAGCTGCAGTTTTGAGCTTGGATAAGGCGCGAATGCTTACGCGGACGCTAGCCGGTTTCGCCGCGCCTTTGATCATCTCGCCGGTAGCGGGATTGCGAACCAGAGTTCCAGCCCGTCGAGCCGGCACTTTGCGCAGAGACACCTTCAAAAGACCTGGCAAGGTGAACTCGCCAACACCGCGGGGATGCACCGAGCCAAGGAACACCGCTTCCAATGTAGCGTAAACTGCTGCAGCCGTTTTGCGCGGAAGATCGTTCTGCGCCGCAACAAGGTTGATCAGCGCCGACTTCGTCAAGGTTTCTTTGACAGGACGAACAGGCGGCGCCCCGGTTACGCTCGCCTTACTCGTCACCGCCGGCTTACTTGTCTTCGCCTTCGCCATAGGAACTCTCCGTGCTTCGAATAACCTTTCGCATGCAGAGCATGCGCCAGCTGACTCTTGCTAAGGATTTAGGGTTAATTCCCAATTAACAAATTCTGCCGCTCCATGCCTTTTCGGACCGTGACCCAAAAGAGACCTTCCGACTTGTAGCAACAGCGGCTTCGCGCCCATGCAAGCCATTCAGGGCGGTGAGGGCCGCTCCCAAAACCGGTCATTCGTTCCCGTTGCCGAGCCCAGCCGATCCGGCCGCTTCGAAGCATCCTGATCGACAGCAAACCGGCGCTGTTGCACCTTTACGGAGAGAGCGGTGCGCTCCCCGCCATGCAAGCTGTAAGGCCTTCCAACTAGCGCCCGCACCACGCGCGTTCAGCGTTCGTGGAAAGCCGGCGCGCGGCGGATCAGGCGAAGGTTAAAGCGTGCGACAACGCTCTCGTCCAAACCTTCTGGAATATCCAGATGGGCATCGGTCAGTTGCGCGAGCTGGTCGCAGAGTTCGACCCGCGACAATTGCAGAAGTTCGATCAGCGATGGCAATTTCATGTTTCCTTCCTTTTCGGCCGCATTAGCGCGGTCGTCGAGGCCGGTTGCACCGGCTCTTAGGGGCGGCGCACCGCCTGCGGCCGGAACAGCGTGGAGGGGGGCGTTTACACTTGCAGCCGGCGCCCCGGGCCAGTGCGAGACGCCGAAACGAACGCCCTGCGAACGAAAGGGAAAACTGGAACCGCCCGCACGAACGGTTAGACTTCGTGACACGTGGCGCGGCGGCGGCCCCGACGGAGCTTTGACGATGGCGATCCTTGAGGAGCGCGGACTGTTCTGGTGGGCCGACGAGGCGGTCCCCGAAAAACAATTCGCGCCGGATTCCTGCGTTGCCGGGCTTCTCATCATCGACGACGACGGCCAGACGCGGCTGGAGCTGGACGGTTATTTCCCGAGCAAGCACGGGCCTATGACGCCGATGATGCGGGGCGGCCAGCTCATCGACAAAGACATCCAAGGAGTGCTTAGGACGTCGAACAAGCGCGTACTCCTCACTGGACTTATAGGCAACGGCGGCCAGTTCACCGCCAGCGGCATGTCCTACGAGCGTTATATTGCCGGGCTGTGTCTCGTGGCTGATGGATTTGCGAAGCCGCCCGCCACGCGTGCCTTTAAGGAAATCATTGTTCCGCTCACCGGCTTTGAAGAGTGGCTGCGGCTCGCCTCGATCAAGGTCACGTCATCGAAGCGTATGGTCTCGGTCAAATACAAGCGACCAAAGGATGCCGTCTATCCAACCGCCGACGGGAAGCTGTCGATTCATTTCGAGAGTGCCGAGGATTCGTCGGGACCGGTCTTTGGCATGGCGCTTTCCCTGAAACAAACGGCGTCCGCTGTGCTCCGCTTCAGGAAGCCGCTCGCCCTCAAGGACCTCATCGCGCAGTACAAGTTGCTCGAAGATTTGCTATTGATGCTGACGGGCTCTGATCACACCCTCGATTGGCCGTGGATTGCGGCGGGCAAGATCGCGCAATACCGGCTTTATTTCCCGAAGCCCGGGAGCAAGGCGGCGTCGCCGCCGCCCAAGGCGCATGAGTGCATCACCAACTTCATGCAGTTGCGCGAGCGGTTCGGCGAAATCTGGTCCGATTGGAAAAAGAAGCGCGAGGCGTTCGGTCCAGGTTTCTATCTCTATCTCGGCACGCGCCGCGGCGTGAGGCTCTATATCGAAAACCGCTTCATAAACCTGGTCTTCGGGCTGGAGGCCTTTCACCGCAGGAAATATCCGCCAACTGGGGAGACCAAGCTCGACGAGAAAATCAAACGGATTGTAGCGCAGGTCAGCCTTGCGAAGGATCAGAAATGGTTAGCGGACGTGCTCGAGCGCGCCAAAGACCAACCGCCGCTAGGACAAAGGCTTTACGAGACGTTGCGCGAGGTGCCGCTCGGCCTCGACGAAACGCGCCTCAGGAGCTTCTGCGAGGTATGCGGAAAGCTGCGCAACGATATTTCGCATTTCGGTGGCCAGCGCCATAACGAAACGCCGTACAACGATTTTATCCTCGATCTCGAAAGCAAAGGCCAGGCGCTCGCGACCCTCTATCAGGCGTTGCTGCTTTATGAAATCGGCATCGACGCCAGGATCATCAAAGCATGGATGTTCGATGGCTTTGGTTCGCTTCCGATCAAATACCATTTTGTGAAGGCGCACCTACTGGACAAGAGTCTGCTTGATCCGCAGCAGTGACGGAAGGTGCGGTAGCGACACCTTACGCTCGTCCGCGCGATCTAGCAGGATGCTGAAAAACCCTTTCGCTTAAGCCGCGTTGGTGATTCCCTCGCGTTGCGAAGGGAGCGAACGAATGCGCGGGTCGGACGAACAGGCGGGGCGGCTGTTCAGCTATGTCGATCTGGAGACGAGGGTGCGGCGCGATCATCCGCTGCGCGCGATCCGGGCGATTGTGAACGATGCGCTGTCGGCCTTGGCGCCGGATTTCGCGGCGCTTTATTCGAAGACCGGCCGGCCGTCGATCGCGCCGGAGCGGCTGTTGCGCGCCATGCTGCTGCAAGCCTTCTATTCGGTGCGCTCCGAGCGGCAGTTGATGGAGCGGCTCGACACCGATCTTCTGTTTCGCTGGTTCGTCGGCCTTTCGGTCGACGATGCGGTGTGGGACGCTACCGTGTTCTCGAAGAACCGCGACCGCCTGCTTGAAGGCGCCATCGCGGCAAAATTTCTGGCGGCGGTTCTGGCTCGGCCCCGCGTGAAGAGGCTTCTGTCAAACGAGCATTTCTCCGTTGACGGCACACTGATCGAGGCCTGGGCGTCGATGAAGAGCTTCAAGCCCAAGGACGGCTCGGGCAAGGAGCCGCCGCCCGGCTCCGGACGCAACACCGAGGTTGATTTCAAGGGCGAGAAGCGCTCGAACGAGTCGCACGCCTCGACCACCGATCCCGAGGCCAAGCTCTACCGCAAGGGCGCGGGCATGGAAGCCAAGCTCGCTTTTCTTGGCCACGCCTTGATGGAGAATCGCTCCGGCCTCATCGTCAACGCCTGCCTGACCCCAGCCGACGGCCAAGCCGAACGAACCGCCGCGCTCGTTATGATCGAGCCGCTCGCCAATCGCCGGTCCGGCGTGACGCTTGGCGCCGACAAGGGCTATGACCCCCGCGTTTTCGTCAATGAGCTGCGCTCGATGAACGTGCGGCCGCATGTGGCGCAAAACAACAATGGACGCCGCTCGGCCATCGACCGGCGCACGACGCGCCATCCCGGCTATGCGGTCAGCCAGCACATAGGAAAACGCATCGAAGAAGCCTTCGGCTGGATGAAGACGGTCGCTGGTCAGTGCAAGACAA
This sequence comes from Methylocella tundrae, assembly GCF_038024855.1. NCBI lineage: Bacteria > Pseudomonadati > Pseudomonadota > Alphaproteobacteria > Hyphomicrobiales > Beijerinckiaceae > Methylocella > Methylocella tundrae. The sequence continues at coordinate 110,477 of NZ_CP139087.1, read as the reverse complement.
AATTTCGCGGGGTCGCCGCCGCCTATAATCTCATCCGATTGCCGAAGTTGATGCGGGAAACCGCGTGATGGGGCGCCAAGCCCAGCCGGGCCCCGTCGCGCGGCGCCTCAACCGCACGGCGCGGGGCGCCCGACGCCCGCGAAAATCACGCCACAACCCCGAAAATCGCAAAGGCAAGGCGTTTTTCAGCAGCCTGCTAGAGGGACTCCAGCCGGCCGCTGTACAGGTCGGCGAAGGTCTCAGCCATCAGTTTTTCGCGCATGTTGGTGGCGGTGCGCACAATCACGTCGAGCACGGACGCTATGTTGTCAAAACGGTAGGCCGTCGACCGTGCGCGCAGGTCAAGGAAGGCCCGGGCGTACTTTTCCTTACCGACGAGCTCTCCCTGGTAAGCCCCGATCTTGGCATTGTAACTCGACCAACGCACAGCGGCGTCAGCCGGGAGATCGAGATAGCACTCGATGGCGGCTGCTCGGCTGTTGATGTTCGCAAGATGCCGTCCGTTCGGGCCGACCGTAGTGAACGCCTTAAAGCAAGCCAGTTCGGGCAACTTGATGACAGCCAAGTTTGCCGGAAGATTGAGCTGCCGCGTCCGTTCAAAATTGGCAGCGCCTTCAGCGTCATTGTCATAAACAACGATGACGTTGTTCAGCACCCGGATGCTGATGAGGCCCTGGACGAAGCGAAACACGTTGCCGGTTCCAGTAAAGGGGTAGCCTTCCTCCATATCGACGAAATCGAAAAAGTCGGCGATGTGAGGTCTTAGGAGGCGAAACCCGTTGCCTATAATCGCCGCGTCAGAGCTTCCCTCGGTGACAATCAGAAAGCGCGACGACTGATCGACGGGCTTCACAAAATCGCTGCGCTTCGCCCAGCCTCCGTCTTCGACATCATTGAACGCCCATTGCACATTCAGGCCGCGTGCCGTTGGATTTTCCGCAAGCAGGTGGAGGATGGTGTAGGCACTGAGGTTCTCCATGCCTTCCGCGATGCATCCGAGTTCCATTGGGTCGGGGCCACTCGCTTTAAGGCCGAGCCGCGGAAGGATTTGGCGCCGGAAGAATTTGCCGAAATCCTCGCTCCCTTCGCCATAATTCGGAGACAGCGAGCTGACATCAATGGATGCCAAGGCCTCGCGCAAATCAGAGAACGAAAACGTGGTAGCATCGAAGCCATTGAATTCGGCCAACGCCGCAAACTCGGCGTCGCATACCGAATGGGTGTGGCCGAGCAAATTGATCCGCTCGATCACCTGCGCAAGCGGCTTCGATAAGCCTTCCTTTAGCTCGGTGATCACCTCCCAATCGGGCGCGCCGTCCGCGCCCTCAATCTCTTGTCCCGCGTAATAGTAGGGAATTTGCGCCGTATCATCGGACTGAAACAGCGCGCTGTGATCGACGAAACCATTGTTCTTTCCCCAATCGACTTCAAGGCGGCCGACCGCGAGGCTGATCATCGATCCCATAACGCAATCCTCGACTCAAAGCCGTGCCGCATACTCGGCTGGCACCAGATCGTAACCCTGATCGGCGACGCCAACAACGATTTCAAAGCTGCCGGTTGTCGCATATCGCGGCGGAATTCCGCCTGCGCCTGACAGCAGGTATAGGCTCTCCACTCGCGCAGAGTCCGTCATAGGTCGAAACTGACCGCGGGGCGCTCCTGAAAACCACCGTTCGCAGGAACAAGCCGATCGGCGGCTTCCCCTGGCTCGCGCGAGAAAGCCGCCATTCCGATTCCGGCCCGCCGCTTCTGTTTCGCGCCCGTTCCGGACCTTGTCGGGCCGCAAGGATCGTCCGCCAAGCCGACGATCGCCAACTGCCCTACTCAGCTCTCCAGAACCCTTGCGCGCAAGCCAGAATGACCGGTAGCCCCTTGGCGATGAAGGTCAGGCGGTCGGCCGGCGACATTTGGCAGAGCCGGTTGGCCTGCTTCTGCTCGATCTCTGGTGCCTTAGGGTTTGCCATCACACGCGCCTTCTCGTCACTTGATGGGCTCAAACGACAGGGCGTAGGCTCCCGGGGAAATCCGTGCCTGGAAGATCGCCACATCCTTGTTCAGGGCACGCGCTGCCGCAACGAGCTCGTCGCGGTCACCCGCAGCTACACGATGGCCGAGATAGAGTTCGGCCAGTTCGGTCGCATAGTAAGAGATGAACACGGCCGGTTGCCCTTCCGGGACATAGGATGGGATGACGACGCGTAGTTCCTCCTCGTAAGCCCATTGGGTGCTTTTCACGGCCGTCAGCGAGCGGGTGAAGGCGCGCATAGTTTCTGGGGTCGGTGCAGGCATGTCCCCCACCAGTGGGTCGAAGGGTTTATAAAAACTCGGCCGGATGTCACTGTAGGTGACGGGCTCGAGCAGGCACAGGAACGAGTCCCGTGCAGCATCCGGCCGGAACCCGAACACCACCCCGCGGTGCTCGTCAGCATAGTGCGACCACATAAGCAGGTTGCTGTTGCTCCGTGTAGCGCAGAAGATCCCGGAGTTCCTGAACTGGGCGACGATCGCGGCCTTCTGGATTTCGAGGGCTTCGCGCTCTGTCTTCAATTGAGGATACATCTCCTCGACGGCTGACGAGGCGAAGAGCGCAAGCAGCTCATCACGCTGTGCGACCGTTCCTGCGTTCATGGCGGCTGATGCAGCAATGGCCTCCTCTAGCGGCACGCCGATCCGCTTGGCGAATTCCGCGGGGTCACGGGACAGTATGTCGACAAAGGTCACCGCGGCCGCCTTGTAGCTGTCCTTCAGCTCGACGTCGAAAAGGTCGTCGATATAGGCGTCGAACGGGTCGTTCATCTCGGTCGGCCGGCCGATGCGAAGGGTGCGGTTGGCGATGATGAGCCGCGCCGCTGCCGGGCTCGTGTATTTGTAGACGATGTCAGGTAACTTCAGATGGGGCACACTCAAAATTACACTCCGCGTTTGTCCCAAGGGGGGCAGCGTCCGATATGACAGACGTCCGCTTCTAAGCCCTTTCCGAAGGTCTCTTATCGGCCAGCTGCTTCTATTTCGCGCCCATCTTCGCCGTTCACGAGCCAAACTCGCCTTCCCGAAAACGGCCATTCGTTCGGGTTGCCTCGGAGACACGTTTTGCGCAATTTGTGCGGCCGAGCCTGAGCAGCGCTCCTGACCCTGAGCCGACACTGAGAACGTCCGGTTCCAGGCGTTTTGGCAGCTGGACCTTCCCGGACACGCAGAACGCCAGCTTTGCGGCAGCCTCCCAGAGGTTATTCTGCGAATATCCCGATAAGGGATTACAATCGATTTCTTGGCGATCTTTTGGGGATTTGGGGAAATGACCGTGAAATATACGATCTAATGCAAGAATGACGGAATGTCAGGCGAATGCGGATAACTCGGCTAAAAAGTTAAAAACTTTCGATCGGTCCGGTCGCTTGACGTCGAGTTGGGCGAAACAAACGTTCTGATTGGGCTGCGAAGCCGTATGGCCGCCACGACTAGGATGGCGGCCAGCTCTTTAGGGTCTTTGGTGAACGCGTCATGCTGAAACGACTATCCAATCGTGGCGAAATGTATGTGCACGACCTCTTGGTACCTGCCGCCGACCGTCATAACGCGGAAATCTATCGGAAAGTGCGAATAGCCGACGTTGTTGACATCAAACATTTAACCTCAGACCCTCTCGGACGCCTTGCCCTGATGGGGCATCTCGATTTCGTCGTCACCGACCGCAATCATGATCCGCAATTCGCCATTGAATTCGACGGTGGAGGTCACGAGAGCAAAAACGACCACCTGAAAGACGAGATATGCCGGCAGTCTAAGTTAGCACTCTTCCGCCTCACGCAGAACTCCACCTGTGTCCAAATTCGAGAGGCTTCCTTTGTGGCTTACCTCGTGGATGTCTGGTTCTATGGCCAAGAGTTCGCGCGGATGCAGGCAACGGGCGAACTCGGACCCGATGAGCCGTTCATGATGTCCGCATTTCTGAGGCCCAATGCGAAAAACGTCTTTGACAGCGAATTCTATTACGTATTGAGCGCCATGGCGCGGCTGAAGCAATTGCTTAACACGGGCAATCCCGTGGAGCATTTAAATGCGGCGTCAATTTCGATGACCGGACCCGAAGGGCAATATGCGGCCTTCGCCCAACACGGCAATTTTTGCGGGAGCTATCGCATCGCTGTCCGCACAATCAGTTGGGGAGATCTGGACGCCTTCTCGGCCACGCGGGAACTCAGCGAATTCTGCCATGCGCTGGCCTATCACGATCTATGTGAAGATATCAAAGCGTGCCGATCTGAGCCTCCCCTTCCACGCCCGGTCATCGACATCCCGAAGGAAATCGCCTACCTGAAATCGAAAGGCTTTCGCTTAGTGCTCGGGTTCTGCACACCTGATGACTGGTAACGCGCACGCATTTGAACAATTGGGGCCGGTTTGTAGGGCGCGGAAGGGTCGCGCATAGAAACAATGGTCAATCATTTACTTATATGTAAGCCTGGCGTAGGGGGACAGCAACTGACGTCGCGTCATGGCGGCGTCGCGCCAATCTAGGTCATTCTCGTGCTATTTTGGCGTGATCCGAAACGGCCATTCAAAATAGCACGAAGACGATAAACTGGAGTGTTCGATGGAACTCGTGACCTTGGCACACGCAACCCTTAATAGGATCGGGTCGGCGTCCGCAACGGGAATGGTGAAACACACAGAAGTGCGCCGGGTGGGTGAGGTCCCCGACGGAAGTCCTGAAGCGTTGCGAGAGCTCGTAATGACGATCGCCGAAGAACACGGAGAGCCGCGTGAAAGCTTACAAATGATGCGGCAAGAGAACGGGTGGCACTACACCCAGCAACGAGACGCCGTCGTTTTCAACATCCAAGGGCGGAACGTGCAATACAGCACGCCTTACGCAATTTGCTACGCGCATCCGGCGTTGAAAATCGGCGAGAGGTACTTCAAGCTTGACGAAGTGAAGTGTTGACCTGCGCGCCCCAGATCGCGGGCCTGAAATCAATCATATTCGATTCCAGCCTGTCTGACGAACTCGCCCCACAGTGTTTCCGCGGCCTGCTCCGGCGTTGTCCTCTCCCGGTCGCGCCCGGACGACATCCCGTAATGGTCCATATTTAGGAAAAGCTGGTAATCGTCGTTAGTGACCCGAATCGAGCCGTTTGAGGTATTCCTCTCGGCATGAGGCTGGTTGACGTAGCTGATGTCGCCAAACCCGACGTTCCGGGACTTGCAGTTGTGGACCGTGATGTGAGCCTCACCTCGCTGGCGCTTCGCCCGGTTCACCACGGAGCAGGTGAAGGCCGTCGCGTCGATGTCCTCAAACTTGGAGCGCAAATCATCGCCGATTTGGGCTAGCTCGGCGCACGAAGCACGGAAGTAGTCCCGAATGGTAGTGAACGCCCGGTCCGCATACTCGGCGCGTTGGATGGAGTCGAAATCCTGCTTGATGCGAGGCCGTCGCGCCTGACCCGGCGACGCGATCCCGTCAGCCGGTGCGCTCGTCCCGTTCCCGGGGACCTCGATGAGGCGTCGCAAGCCAACCACCACGTTCAGATACGCGTTGTTCGGGTTGGTGAAGCCGGAAATCGGTTGACCATCCTTGGGAAGAGCTGCGAAGTCCTTGAATGGGGACGAAAGCCAATCGCAGGGCTCCAGGATGACTGGCACAATCCGCATTCGCCCTGCCGCGGCTAGCTCGAGCGCTCGGGCGAATTCCTTGTCATAGCAGTATTGAGACGCGAGATAGTCCGGGCTGACCAGCGCCAAGAAGATTTGGCTCCGCTCCAGCTGGGCGCTAATCACGCCGTCGAGTCGGTCGCCAGCCAGAATGGCATGGTCGCTCCAGGTGGGCAATGTGCCTTCTCGCTTTAGGACTGCAAGATGCTTGTGCAACCGTTCGAGCGCTTTCTCGTCGGCATGAGAATAAGATAGAAAGGCCTCTGCGACCATAATGAGACTCGCGTTGGAGGATCAAGCGCTGACTTTAGCCCATCGCCGTTTGCGGCGCACCTGACCGGCTCCGGCGGGCTTAAGGCTACGCAACAGAGGCCTATCGCCACAGTGGAACCAGGCGTCGTTCTTGGTGGAAGCCGCCTACGTCGTCGACGAACCCGCCGGTTGCAGTCGGCGCATCCGGAACGCATGCTTCCGCGATAACGGGCTAATATCACGCTTCGGGCAGCTTGGGCATGTGAGCTTCGGACCGTGGCAAACTGTAACGATGTCGGCCTTTTACCGCTCAGCGCCTGAAAGCTGTCAGTCTCTTTCCGGCCCGCTCCTGCCGTTAGGATAGCACGCCCCACAGTCCCGTCATGGCGCGAACCCGCCCGGCATACCGGACGGGTCTTTGGAAAGCCGCCGAGGCCCGCCAACGTCAAGGGCCTGAAGATCCGTGGCATCCAAGTCCCGGATCTCCACGTCGATACAATCAAGGCGAAGGCGCGAGAATTTCGCCAGGCCGCCCGCTGTGCATTCAGCGCGCTGAATGTCTCGTCGGCCTGGCAAGGGTTCCGTCTCGCGCCCGCGATCCCAGGGCTACAAGCGCCAGAACCCTCCCTTTTTTACTCGGCAGCTTCTGCCGGTTGATTGCTCGCTTCGGTTGACGCAGCAGGGCGACGTCCGCGCGCCTTCGGCAGCGACCATTTGCCGTCCGTGTTTTTGGCAAGGCCCCGCTTTTTCAGCGCTTGCAGCGCAAAGGACACCGTTCGATTGTTGATGTCCCGGCCGGTGGCCTTGACGTGTTCGGCAATCTCGGCGGCGGAAAGCGCGCCATGCTGGTCGATTACGCCGGTGATAGCGTTGCCGATGGTCTGGCGCGCCTCGGCCGGCGCCTTTGCCTTCGGTTCACTCTGAACCTTCGGTCGAAGGCTCGCCTTCGGCGCGGGCTTCTGTTTCGCCTTCGGGCCGGGCTTTTGTTTTATCTTTGGCTCGGGCGCCGGGGGTGCCTGTCGCGCCGAACTCTTCTCAAGGGCGAGGAGTTCGCGCTCGGCGATGCGAAGATCAGCGATCTTCGTCTCCAGCTCAGCGATCTTCGCGTGGATTTGTTCGACTGCGGTGGGCATGATGCCTTTCCTTATGTTGATGGGGCGACGGCTGGCTTTCAGTTCGGTTGGACTGAGATGGCCGATTTTGGAGATCACGAAATGGCGCGCGCCTTATCCTGACTCAATTATCTTCCGCGCCGGGGAGACGTTCTTCGTCAAGTGATTCGATCAATTCGCACGAATTCTTTTTGGAATCTACAGTCCACTCCAAATCACCGCGATCTTTTTCACAACAAGGTTCAAAAGGGCGTGAAGAATCGGCTGCGCGTTCGCGCGGCGCGCTTAACGGTCTGACGCAAATTGCGGTGGAGGGTTTAAGCGCCAAAGCGATGAGGCCGGACTTCGATCGAATGGCCGGCTGCAATGGCGGTGAGGTGCGAGAGGCGCGTTGCCGATCTCTGAGACCACGACCAGCTATCCAATTGGGCGCCGCGCGAAACCGGAGCGCGTCAAAGACCTGAGCGGCGCCTGCATCGCACGGTCGAGCACGTTCTGTGGTCATGCCTCAGCGCTTTGAGTGCGCACTGGGCGTCAATCGGATTTCCGTTGCGGCGATATGGCGGCTTTGTCGTCGCGCTTTTCGAACCGAATGACGACGCCAGGAGCGCGCCTGCGCGCGCTGATTCGACTTCGACCCGTTCCGGTCAACACGTAATGGCCACGGCTGTCGTCCCAACGCATCAGATCGGCCTGGACGGCCCTCTCACGGAGCACCATCGTCATCGGATCTTGAACGTGAGCCGGCGCGATGTCGCCATGCGCGTCGACCTTCGTTAAGGCCTCGATCAGTCTTTTTTCCAAGGGGTCTGTCATTGCGGTTTGAACATGATAGCGCATAGCACTCTGGGCAAGGGCGCCGGCTTAAGCTCTGCAGGGGCTCAACAAGTACCCCGAACGCCCGCCAACAGACTTGCCCCGGGCCTTCCCGCGGCTCAGACGCCAGCCTGCCACCTCAGCCTCGATAATTTCGTTGGTCTCACAATTGCGCCACGCATCCTCCGCGCGGCGGCAGGGAAAGGGAACCACATAGGTTCCATTGTGATCCACGCACAGCAATTCGACCGGCGATCCCTCGTCCGGAAATCGGTCGACGATGAACTGCGCGATCCTGTCATTCAAAGAGGTCAAGTTCTGGCGCCTGTTGCCTGGAAGATGAAACTTAGCCCAAAGTCAGCGCGCAGCCTGGCGCAAACGCCGCTTCCATTTCTCGCCGGCGATAAGCGCCGTCTCGAAAACCCAACGCTTTTGAATCGGTCTGCGCTCGCGGCGAGGCCTTGAGACGATCGATATTTCCGGCGATGAACTCTCAGCAGGCAGTTCCTCGGCAACTCTCGCAACTTCACCTTTGGGTTGGAGGGTTCGTTTCTGGCGCCCGGCGGGAGATGATTTTTCGGCCTTCCCCGGCCCGCGACCACGGCGGATTTTTTCATCCGCGTTGCCAGATCGCACCGCGGGCGCATCCTCCGCGGCGACAAGACTCTGCAGTATGCGGCCTGCGGGGGCGTTCGGTGACGAAGTGGTCTCGGGCGAGGGGGCTGCCGAACCGCCTTTGCGAAACACCGCGTCGGCGGCTTTCAACGCAGCGCTGCGTTCATCATCATGATTGGCCTGGCGAGTCGCGAAAACGCCGAGATCCAGGAACGACGGCTTGGAGCCATCAATCTTGGCGTCGCCGATAGGGCCTGGATTAGCAGCCGGCGGTTTGGTCGAACGATTCTTGAATTCCTTAATGAAGGGGCGGACGGTATGACGCACTGGACCTCTGGATGTGAAATGCTCCTCTGATGAGGAGCCAAAAGGACCGTTCAGTCCCCGCGCCGGCATGGACATGATCGGTCTCGCATGAAGGAATTGCCTATGCCTGGACGGCGATGGTTACTCGTCCGGCGAAAGGCATTGCGCATCTTATCTGACGTGAAACGTGCATTCCCTGACACGGAATGGACAAAAAATGCAGTCGACAGAAGCGTATCTCAAGCATCTAAGGATTTTGCAAGGAAACGCAATGGCTTTCTTGGAGGTCAACGCAATAACTATCGCAACACATCAAGGTCGCCTGGCAGAGGTTCCTCCGGATGGTGATGGGTTTCGAAAGGTCGCCGTTCAAATTGGAGCGCCGCGCGTTGAGTGATGAAGTTTGAGCCTCGCCGCCGCCCGCACTAAAAGCATAATCGACGCCATCCCACGGGATGAGCCCGATTTCTGAGTCACCTGCCTGTTGAAACCGCAGCGCCGGCGTCGTTGGATATGGGATACCCGTCGGCGTCCCGCGAAGGCGAAGCATCTTGAAGCCCCAAGCCCATGCGGCTCCCTCCCGTGAAACGCTCGTCGGCTCCGTCGAGCGGGTGACGTTTCACAATGAGGAAAGTGGCTTCGCTGTGCTGAAGGTGAAGGCGCGCGGGCGGCGCGATCTTGTCGCCGTCGTCGGCCACGCCGCTTTCATCTCGGCCGGCGAGTTCATCCACGCCGTCGGCGTCTGGTTCACCGATCGCACGCATGGCCTGCAGTTCAAGGCCGATACGCTCAAGACCACCCCGCCGACGACGGCCGAGGGCATCGAGAAATACCTCGGCTCCGGCATGGTGCGCGGCATCGGTCCGACGCTCGCCAAAAGGATCGTCGGCGCCTTTGGCGAAGCGACATTCGAAATCATCGAGGCCGCCCCCGAAAAACTGAGGGAGGTCCCAGGCATCGGCGAGTTCCGCGCCGGGAAGATCGCCGCGGGCTGGGCCGAGCAAAAGGCCGTTCGCGACATCATGGTCTTCCTGCACTCCAACGGCGTCGGCACGTCGCGGGCGGTGCGCATCTTCAAGACCTATGGCCATGACGCCATCCAGGTGATGACCGAGGATCCCTATCGGCTCGCCCGCGACATCAAAGGCATCGGCTTTCGGACGGCCGACGCCATCGCCATGAAGATGGGCATGACGAAGGAGGCGCCGCAGCGCGTTCGGGCCGGGATCTCGTTCGCGCTGCAGGAAGCGACCGACGAGGGCCATTGCGGACTTCCGGTCGAGCCGCTCGTCGAGCTCGCGACCAAACTCCTCGAAGTCGACAAGACGATTGTAAGAACGGCGCTGGATCATGAACTGACCCATGATGAGATCGTCGCGGATGCGATCGGCGCGGAACCTTGTATTTTTCTGCGCGGCCTCTATCTCGCTGAACGCGGCGTCGCTGAGCGGCTCCTCTCTTTGACGCAGGGCTCCCCGCCCCGGCCGGCGATCGACGCCAGCAAGGCGATCGCCTGGGTCGAGAAAAAAACCGGCAAGACGCTCGCCGCCTCGCAGCGCGCCGCGCTCGAGATGGCGCTCGGCGCCAAGGTCGCGGTCATCACCGGCGGCCCCGGCGTCGGCAAGACGACGCTGCTTGACGCTATCCTGCGCATCCTCGCCGCCAAGGGCGTCAAAATCCTGCTCGGCGCGCCGACCGGGCGCGCGGCCAAGCGAATGACCGAGCAAACGGGCCTCGAGGCGAAGACCATCCATCGCCTGCTCGAGATCGATCCTATCCACGGCGGCTTCAGGCGAGGTGCGGAGAATCCATTGGCATGCGACCTGCTCGTCATCGACGAGACGAGCATGGTGGATATTTCGTTGATGTTCGCCGTCATGAAGGCAGTCCCGCCAAAAGCCGCCCTTTTGCTCGTCGGCGACGTCGACCAGCTGCCCTCGGTCGGGCCGGGCCAGATCCTCTCTGACATTATCAATTCCGGCTCCGTTCCGGTCGCCCGATTGACCGAAGTGTTTCGCCAGGCCGCGGAGAGCCGCATCATCGTCAACGCCCACCGGATCAATCGCGGCGAAATGCCTGAATGGCCAAAGCGCGGCGAGGATTCGGATTTCTGGTTCGTCGACACCAAAGACCCCGAAGATGGCGCCGCCAAGGTCGTCGAGCTCGTGCGCGAGCGCATTCCGCGCCGGTTCGGCCTCGATCCTATCCGCGACATCCAGGTCTTGTGTCCGATGCAACGCGGCGCTCTGGGCGCGCGTTCGCTTAATGCCGATCTTCAGAAGGCGCTCAATCCGAACCCGCCCACCCGCATCGAAAAGTTCGGCTCGGTCTTCGCGCCCGGCGACAAAATCATCCAGACCGAGAATGATTACGACCGCGACGTTTTCAACGGCGATCTTGGAACCGTGCTGCGCATCGACGAGAACGAAGGTCTTCTCGTCGCCGGCTTCGACGGCCGCGAGGTCGAATACCCGTTTGGCGAGCTCGATGCGCTGCTTCCCGCCTATGCGATGACGATCCACAAATCGCAAGGCTCCGAATATCCGGCCGTCGTCATCACTCTTGCGACGCAGCACTATGCGATGCTGGCGCGCAACCTCGTCTACACCGCCATTACGCGCGGCAAGCGCCTCGTCGTCATCGTCGGCCAGCGCCGGGCGATGGCGATCGCCGTGAGGAGCGGGGCAGGGCGGCGACGGTGGACAAAACTGGAAGAGTGGTTGAAGGCGCCCCGGAGGACATGACCGGCGCGTTCGCCGACCGATGAGCGATGAGCGCTCTGCGGTCCCACGGCTGGCGGCTCCCCGCCCCGACGCAATCCGCAAAAATCGCATGCGACATCGTGGGCGATGCGCGTGATCCGGATCGGATAGGTTCAGGATACATGCAAACAGTTCTCACAAAAGCATGGGGATCAATGCGGCCCCGGTAGCCCGAAAAAGATCTTTTTGGATAACTTTTCTGTGGTCGCCGAACTCTGGCGCGGAATGACCGGGCACGGCCGCTATCGCGCCTGGGGAATTCTCAGACAGAACGCCGCGATGTTCGCTCGCTTTGGCGTGCCGGACATTAAGACGCCTGCGACAGTCCGCCGCAGCACGGGTCGAAGACAATTTCAAAAACTACCGCCGATAGGGGATACCGCGACCACGAGCGGGGCAGTTACAAAACTGTGATGACTGAGCGTTGGCGCTCGCGATCCGGCTCGTTAAGCACCGACCGTGCCGCCATGAACTGCATCGACGCGAATATTACTGTTTTGTGACAGGCTGTCTGTCGAAATGCCAAGGAGGCGAGGTCGCGGTGAGAAGTGGAAACGAAATTGGAGCCGAGGTCCTGTCGCATTTCGAGAGAGAAGCCAGTGCGTTGGATCTTCCTGAATTCCTGGAATTCGTGCGCAAGCATCATCGCCTGGAAACGCTATCCTATGTGTGGCCCGCGCGCGGCGTCTGGCTGATCAAGAACACCTGTCTTTCTCTCGCCTATAGCGATGCGTGGCTCGATCATTGCGCTGCCAAAGCGTGCGTCGCGGCGCAGGAAGAGAACGCGCTGGACTGGAGCTTTATTTCGCGGCTCGATGCGGCGATTGAGCAGGCGCGGAAAGAGTCGAACTTCAGTGTGGCCAGCTGCAGGATGATTATCCCTTTGCGTGGGGAGCGCGGTTCGCTTGATGCGGTGGTAGGCGTTACCGTTAACGAGCCGGACGAGAGTTGGCCGAGAAGGCGGATCGGCCTCACCAGAGATCTTATGAATGTTGCGCATTATATCCACCAGCGCGCCGATGTTCTTTGGCCCAGTGGGAGCAAAGAAGAACATGAGCCTTTGACCATGCAGGAGATGGAATCGCTTGCCGGGTTGGCGGACGGCGTAGCGCTGACTGACATAGCCATGGCGATGCGGGTGGGCGACTCGGTGGCGCGCGCCTGTCTCGATTCGGCGCGTTGGAAACTGGGGGCTCTCACGCTCGCGCAGGCGGCGGCGAAGGCGCTTCGTGAGGGATTGATTTAGCTGGCACTGAGCCCTTGCCAATCAAACGAGGGGGACGATCGGCGAGGAAGCGCAAAGAGGATCAGGGCGGGGAACAATGTTTAGGGAATCGTTGGAACAGAAGGCTCACGTCGCGCCTCGCGAAGAGATCACGAGTGCAGATTTCGCGAGAAACGACAGCGAAGGCTTATGCACGAGGCCCTATTTACATGCCGCATGCGAGGCGTTTTGGCGGATCACGGATCAGATGCCGGCCACGGCCGACGGCAGCTTCGGGGGAGAGCTGTCAAGCGATGATGACGCCGAATTCGAGAGGTTTGCCGAACTATTGAGGGAACGCCGCCGCATTTGTCATGCGGTAGCCGCGACGCCTGCGAACAGCATGGAATCGCTGACGACGAAAAAAGAGATTGTTTACGAAATCACGCGAGAGGAAGGCGCGTCAGAGACAGCAAATCGTCTGATTGCTTCGTTGTTCGCGGACTTCGATCGCTTGATGGGCACTCGATCTGTTGGGCAGGTCAAGCGCCTTGCAAAAAGAATGGAAGGCATGGACGCATGCGTGGCTGCAAGTGAATCGGACGATAGTCATCTTTTTTCTGCGTGTATCGGGTTCTGGCAAGTTTGGGAAAGCGCGGAGAGGTTGTGGGAGGAGATAGAGTCAATCGAAATCGGTGGCGGGCAAGTGCCGATAGAGGCGGACGGGAAAGCAAGCGAATGCCTTGGAGCACTGGAAGCATCGATCGTCGCATTGACGGAGAAAGAAGCGCGGTCAGTCGACGGGATCGTAGCGAAGATGGAAGTTTTCGCGATCTCCCTTCTGTTTCAGGATTGCATGGAAGGGCTTCGACTATTAGCGGCGTCCCTGTTCGACGATCTTGATCGTGTCATCGCGGCATATCGTCCAGATACGAGGACGTCTTTCTGCAAAGGGGTAAGCGATCGCCGCACCGTCGTTGGCAAGGATTTTCTAGCGGTTGGAAAGCGCTGACGAACCAGTCGGCGCTTTTTTTTTGATGGGCCTGAATGTTCGTCCGTTTTTCGTTCGCGCGCGGCCTCTGTAGCTTCTCCGCAGGCAACAGGAGGTTTTTGAATGCGTGAACTTTTATCTTTGATGCTGATCGGCGGTGCGCTTGGCATCGCGGCGTCGCCGGCTCTGGCGGGAGAAGCGCCTCATTGCTCGCTCGATGCGTCCGCGCCCGTGATCAAGGCGGCTAATCAGCCCGGTGCCGTGGGCGTGGAGACCCCCGCCGCGCAAGCGCCGGCAGTTACCGCGCCAGCGGAAAGAGGCGTTGCTGGCGGGGTACTTGCGGCGCCCGAGGGCGCGGATAAGATTCCGATTTTGAATCATATTATCCGAACCGGAGCGAAGCTTCTCGATCTCGGTTCGACGCATGGCCTGAAAAGCGTCGTCGCCCGCAATGGTGAACAATTCATGGTCCTTCAGATCGCTCCAGATGGGGAAGCTGTGGTTTCAGGGCCGCAGCTGGACCTTTCGGTGTCGACATTGCTGACGATCGCCGGCAGTCAGGTGCGGGAGCTTGGCGAGAAACATGGTCTGCGTGGCTTTTATTTGCAGAATGGACCTGAATTTCAGGTCCTCTACGCAACGCCGGACGGCCAGGCGACAATCGCGGGTGTGATGTGGGATTCGTCCGGCAAGAACCTCACGCGCGAGCAGGTCGCTCCGATCGCAGGAGCCCTGCCGACCGTGGTTGTCGGCAAGGATGGCGCCGCTGGTAACGCGGCGGAGGGGCAAGCGGTGACGAAGCCCGCTTTGGAAGCGGCGGAAAAGACCGCGTTCGGGACCATGGGAAATGAGGGAGCGCCCCGGCTGTGGCTGTTCGTCGATCCTTTGTGCAGCTATTCGGTGAGGGCGTTGCAGGAGCTGAAGCCGCTCGTGGATCAGGGTCGCGTGCAATTGGCGATCATTCCGGTCTCGGTGCTCGATTACGAGGATCAAAATCAGAGCACGCCTGCCGCGCTGGCTCTTTTGAGCAAGGATCCGGCGGCGATGGCTGCGGCTTGGGAGCATCGCGAATATAGAGGCGCACAGGCGCCCGAGGCGGCGGAGCGGCTTCGGAACAATATGGCGGCGTCGCAAGACATCGGGCTTCGTGGCACGCCGACGGTCGTCTGGCGGAAGGCGGACGGAACAGAGGGCAGGGTTGATGGCCTGCCCAACGACTGGAGCGCTGTGATTTCATCGCTGGGAGGGGACAATCATGTCGCCGCGTCAAGATAGCGGAGAAGGCCGAAGCGCGGGTGTGGAGGCTTCCCTGCCCGTAAAGAAAGGGCTCGGGGGGAGGCTGTGGGGAGGAACCTTATGGATCGCATCGGCTCCCTTGCGTCTCCTGCCGCGCGAAGAGATCGTCAAAAACGCCGATTTGATTCGCGGACTGATAGATGATGTGAAGCGCGGGCATCGGCGACGGCAAACGCTGAGAGTCGTGGACGACCGGTCGTTCGACATGGCGGCGACGGCGTTTTATCAGGGGGTGTCCGTCATGGATCTCGAGGCGCTGCTGTGGCGCCGGCGGCGATCGACGGCGCGCGCGGCCTACATTGCATTCGGGTTTGGGTGGTTGTTTTTTCTCGGATGGCTGTATCGGCTGACCCATACGGAGTGGAGCGCCGGATTTATTCTCACCGCGCTTCAGTTTGCTCCGTTCTGCGCCGTGTTTTTCCTGCTGGCCTTCAAGAGCGCGCTGGAGAACTACCAGATCAGGATGAGGCGGCTGGCGTCGGCGATGGAGTATCTGCAAACGAATGAGTCGTTCTGGCCGAGCTGATCGCGTGAGCTCGAGGCACGGAAAAAGGCGGCGTTTTTAACGCCGCCTTTTTGTTTGAGCCTCGTGGCGGTTGCCGGATATCGCGAGAGTTTACCGCATCTGATGCGCCGGCGCGTTTTCCGGTTGGCACGCAACCTCCGCGAACTTTGGCACGCAGTGTCATTTCTTCTGGCAAATCTGGCCCGCAGTGTCACGTGTTTTGGCAAAGTGCGCCGCGCGTTCTGGCGAACGCAAAAGAAAGTCGTGTAAAATCAATTAGGTCGGCCTCGGAATGTTTGGCAAGTCTCCCGACGAAAAGGTCAGAAGGTGCCCGCCGGCGCGCCCTTGCCATTTCCGGCAGCCCCGCTCGCCCAGCGAGAATTCTCATAATCCGGGCGATTTCCCTGACTTGAGGGCTCTGAGGGCTTTGTGATGGTGCCCTGTCTGTCAATTACCGGAGGGGTCCATGTGGCGTTTGACGAGCCATAGGCTGCGTTGGGATCGTAGTAGTAGCTCTTGATGGGTGGGGGAGCTACAGCGGCGTAGCTATTGGCTGATCGGACGTTGCCCGAGGCGCAGCCAGAAAGGAGCGCAGCGCAGATGACGAGGGCAGGGGGAACGAGGGATTTCATGATGGTCTCCTGTTGCGAAGACCATCATGGTTCATGAGCGCGCGAACGCGATGGAAGAGAGAGGAAGGATCAGGATTCGAGAGCCTTCCGGAGGCGGGTCCAGGCGGCGCCGATTTCTGCAGGAAAGGATGAAGGCCATTGCCCGGATGCGATTTGCATGGGGAGCGCCTCGGCGAACAATTTTAGATCCCGGTAGTCAGGATTGTCGGTCTTTTCGGCTTTCTCCGCTTGGGTGAGATGGGCCAGGAGGCGCATAAAGACAACCAAGAGGCGCTTTTCATCAGCGGTTTCTTTATGCTGGCTGCGTTCCAGCCTTAGTTTGGCCTCCCCCTCGCGGAGTGCCGTGTCCCGAAATCCAGCCATTTCATGGAGCATGGCGAGGCCCCGCTCGCCGAGGGCGACCAATCGAGCATTCTCTGCTTTGAGATCGGCGTTGTCGCGCTCAAGATGCTGGGCGTGGTCCATCCATTGTTTGCCCGTCGCATAATTATGATCGGCGGCGACTTGCGCTTGCTGTTGGGCGGCCTGGAGGCTGTCGATATAGGACTGGTCGATCGTGACGGGGCGGCGTCCTGCGAGACGCTCCTTGAAATCTTGCGCCCATTGATCCCGTTCAGCAGAGTGCTGGCCCTGCTGGTAGCCGAAGAGATAACTACTGGGACTTAACATATCAGGCATCCTGATGCGGCGGAGAACCTTTTACGTCGGTCGTCGCCTGAAGGGTTGTGTCCAGATGGGCGCTCTGGTTTGTCGAGCCGCCGGACGAGGAATTCGCACCGGAACGGCCAGGAAGGAGTGTTTGGTTGCTGGCTTGTGATTGGTTTTGTCCGCCAAGCCCCGCACCCCCGCCATATTGCAGCCTTTTAGGTGTAACGCTTTGTTCGACCGATTTCAAGGCGTTGCCGGCGCCCACGAGGGCGGCGCCCTGGGAGAATTCGTCCATGTCGACGCGATTGGTGGAGGAGAAGCCGATCAGCTTCGGCAGGTGATGGGGAATGATCGAAATCATGCGGAAGGACATGGTCGCGGTGACGAGATGGGTCAGGACGAAAATATTGAGGAGGATGATCAATCCGAGCCAGTTCGTGACCAGCCAGCCATTGCCGAGAACGAAGCCGGCGGCGATGCCGAAGCTCATGCGGATGAGCCACGACATGGCGGTGAAGATGAAATAGCCGAGGAACAAGCCGAGAAGCATGAGCACAGGACGGAAGAGCAGGTTGAAGATCAATTCGTAACCGGCGATCCCACGGCCATGCAGTCCTTCGCCTTCAAATGTCATATGGGCGAGCATCCACAAGGGAACGGCGACGACGGCTTCGCAAACGAGGATGAGATAGCCGGCGACGCCCGCCATCCATATGAGCCAAGGCACCATTGGGAGAATAAAGGCGATGGTGAGGCCGGGGATGAGCAGCCCCATGCAGGTGAAGAACACCGGAACGGCGAAGAATTGCATGAGGGCGCTGATGCCATTGGCGATGGCGCCGGAGACGCCGAGGGTGAGGACGTTAAAGAGCGGAGAACCTGCGGTCCCGGCTCCACCCGCGACAATGCCGGCGGCCCCGAGGGCGCTGACGGCGACCGTGATGAGTTTATTGCCCATGGCGACGAGGCCGCCAAACGGGTCGGTCCAATAGTCGCCCGCTGTCGGCGTCAGCATGCCGACGATTGTGTTGAGAAGAGTGGGGGTGAAAGTCAGCGTGCGGAAAAGCCGCTCGACGGCGCTTCCCGGATCGCTGCTGGAATATTGTCCGGTTGAGGTATCGGCATTGGCGCTGGGCGTGGTCAGCCCGTCGGATGCGTTGACGTAATTGCGGAGCTGGGTGAGAAATCCCGTCGACGAGGTAAAGAGCGGCGCAAGGTCCGATTTGAGAGACGGCGACAGGCCGTCGAAACTCGGCATATTGACGATGGGCGTGGAGCTGGCCAGCGACAATGTGAGGCCGTTGATCCGCGCGAATTCAAGGTAATAGGCGCCGGCTGACGTCCAGCCGAGCGCGGATTGCTGGGTTTCGTTCTGGAGCAGCCCAATGTTGCCGCTACGGGCGTCCGTGGACGCGGCGAGCTTGCTACGGATCTGGCTGGTGATTTGGGTGGCGGCGTTGGTCAGCTGCTGCGTGTAGCTCTGTGTAGTCGTCGTGTAGAGGGATTGCAGCGGCGACAAAGCGGATTCGCTCCGGGTTTGCCAATAGTTTTGTGCGACGCTTTCGATTTGGGGACGTAGTGTCGTGAGAATATTTTGAAGGATTGAATTTTGCTGGGCGGACATGTCGATTGAAACGCCGGCGAGATTTGCGCCCGCGGACAGCGGCTCGACCAGTGAGATCGTTCCGCAGGTCGCTGTGCCGGTGCCGTTACCGGCCGCAAGGGAATAAGTATAGGTGAGATTGCCGCCGTTGGCGTTGGTTATTGTTGTGACGGTCGGCGCGGGGACCAGCGTCGTCCCGCTTGCCTGGTTGATCAAGGCGCGGCAAAGCTCATTCTGCATGAGATCGAGAACAGTAATGGCGGTGCCTGGAATGATCGGGTCGGCGACAACCATGGCGTCAGGACCAATTGCCTTGATAGCGTTGGTATAGACCACGCGCGCCATGCCAATACCCCATTTGGTAGCCTGAAGCACAGCTGCCTGCCCGGTCGAGAAGCCAGACGAGAGAGGGAACATCATCACGGCTGCGAAACCGAGCCGCACCAGGAAGAGCGAGGACATGCCGTTCGAGAGAATTTGCGACGATTCGGCAACCCGGTGAATGTTGATGATCGTCGTATAGGCGAGATAGGACATGGCGATGGCCATGACGAAGCCAGTCAGCTGTCCGACGATCTGACCGATAATGGTCGCCGCGGTTCCCGTCGATGTTGGCGGCGTCCCGTCAATCGGGAAGACGCTCTGGACCATTTTCCAGGCCCAGTCGTCGCCGGGATCGAGGGCGGCCCAGCTGATGTCGAAGCTCGTGGCGGCCATGGCCGGGGAGGCGTCTCCGGCGAGGGCGAAGAGAAGAAGAACGGCGTGGGGGAAAGGAAAGCGCAGCATGGCATCCTCGATAATGAAATCTTGATCGAGGATGCCACGCGCGCGCGCGAACGGGATTTTCTAAAGCCGGGTTTTAGTGTGGCGGATATTTTGGGCGTCGTGAGAAGCTAACGGCCGGGGCTCGGGCTCGGAGAGGGACGGCTGTGCGCGTCATGGCCGTGATCGCGGGAGAATGCGCTACGGATGGAGTCGACGAGATCCTTGAAGACTTCCTTGGCTTTTTCCGCCGCCTCGTCCAAAGCGCTTTTCCCGGCTTCCTTCCCCGGCAGGTTCGCGGCGGCCGCGACAATCTCGTGGTCGATTTTTTCGAGATCGCCGAGACTGGTTGTGGGACGCGCCTTGGAGATCTCGGCGACCACGCCGCGCTGCGTGGCATAGGATGAGAGGTCATTGGCGGCTCTGTCGTAAGCCTTCTGAAAGCCGGGTTCTTCGCTCATCGCGCGATCGAACTCCTTCCTGAGATCTTCGAACGCGCCGCCAGGGGCCATTTCAGACAGGACTTTCTCCATGCCGCCGTCATTGTGCTCGGCTGCTTCCCTCATTCGCTCGAAAAGCGCGGCGGCGTGATTTTTCTCTAGAGAGGCGAGGGATTGTATGGCTTTGGATCCGGCCGTTTGGGCCGCCGTAACTGCCTTTGCGTCCCGGCCGGGCTGCATCTGGTCATTGTCGAAAATGCCGAAGCGGCCGATGAGATTGCCCTCGGGTGAGGCACGTTTGGCAGGCGCCGCATTTTCCGCCGCCGCCGCTTTGTCCGCTTCGAGCGCCGCCTGTTTGCGATCGAAGGGCGAAGGCCGGCGAAGCGATGCGAGCAGGGTCGCAAGTGCTGTAGCCGGCGTTGTGGCCGTTTGCCGCGTTTCCTGCGTGTTCTGATCGGCTCCATTGGCGTTGGCAGTCGCCGCGACGGGCTGCGCCGGGCTGATGGAAGCCGCAGGGGGCGCTGCCCGCGCGACAGGATCGGGGGGCGGCGGGACCGGAGAGGAAGCCTCTTGCCGCGCGGCGATCGACGGCGCCTGGTCCTCAGCGGCTGACGTGACGCCTGCGTTTTGAGGAAAGAGGATCGTTGGCGCCATGGCGCGCGGCGCGGCGAGTTCGGGAGGCAGGCTGACGCCCGCCTGTCTCTCGGGCGCCTCCGCGCTGGCGCCCGGGTTTTCCGCCGGTTGGGCGAGCGGAGGATGGCCACTGAAGGCCGCGATCTGTTCTTCGGGCGATGCGAGGGGTCGGCGCGCGCCATCTTCGGCGCCAGGAAGGGGTGGGTCTAGCGGAAGGTCGATGGACTGCGTCTGGTTTCTCTCAGCCAAAGGCACGGCCGGTTCCTCGGGAGTCTGGAGCGGGGTGGGCGCTTGCTCGGGGTCGTTCACCGGAAAGGGGAGGACGGCCTGATCCGGAGCGGTCGAGGTGATCTCATCGGCGGGAAGGTCTGGAGCGAGGGTGGACGTTTCGGTTGCCGTCGTTCCGGATTGAGGCGCGAGGGGGGCGTCGCCGATGGCATCGGGGTGGGACTCGACAATGAAGTCTTGCTTTCCGCGAGCGCGATCAGCCATGGCGGCGACAGGCGTTTCTTCGTTGCGCAGGGCGAGCCACGCTAACGCGGCCTCTTCGCCGCTCAGCGTCGCGCGGACATTCGAAACGAACTCGACGCGGTCTTCGGGAGGCAGGAAATTCAGCTTGTCGCCAAGCAGATATGTGACGTCATGGTGCGTCTTGCCGCGAGAGGTCGCGTCGGCAATTTCCGCGGTGAGGCCGTGGTCGTCGGCCTGGTCGCGATCGGCTTGCGCGCGCTGATTGAATTCAGCCTCGGGGTTGGGGCCGAGGTGGTGGCGGGGCAAGGGGCCATCGGGGGGAAGAGTGAGTTCGGCTTCGGGCATTTCGTGCGGTCCTTGAGTGGATGCGTCGATCAGTTTGACATGTTCGGGGTGGGTAGCTGCACGGTGGGCACGAAAGTGGCTTCCGTTGTCGCGGCGAGATGGGTTGCGTTGGCGCTCGCATTGAGAAGAGAGACGCGATAGAGCTGCGTTAACAGATAGTTGGTGGCAGCCAGCTCGTGCGCGATTTCGCGGGCGACGGAAGCGGGTGGCATGGCTTGGAGTTGGGCCGCCCAATCGACGTCGCTATAGCGGCGGTTCGCGTCGAGCATGAGCGCCTGGAGCCAGGAACCCGTGTCGATCGGCGTCAGGCCTTCATTTTGCATCTGCTGTTTTTGCGCCGTGCTGAGAGGGACGGATGGCGATTGCACGGCGACCGCATAGTCGAGGACGTTTCGCGCGAGGGACATCCGGGCGTTGTATTCTCGCCTTTTTGTAGCGGCCTCCCTGCCGATTTCGGAGGTCAATTGTTCGGCCCGGAGTGCGGCCGGGACGATCGGCTGGATCGCGTTGGTGACAAAATCATTGGCGGCGGTGACGCCGTCCTGCCCGCTCAGCGTGCCTGTGCCGAAGAGAGTGGAAGCGCGCTGATCGGCGTTCTGCGTTGAGGATGCGGTGCAAAGTCCGGCGGCGGCTTCGGTCGCCGAACAATATCTGGCGAAGTGGAGCTGGCTGATGGCGGCGACAGCCTGCGCCCGGCCAACATAGGCGGGTTGGCCGTTCGCCGCTTCGCCGCGCTGGTCGCCGACGTCTTCGATCGACTGCGCCACCTTCCAGGACTGGCCGGCGCCCACGGTGACGGCCTGCCCATTGTCGAGAGCTTGGCAGTGAACAGGACTGGTCGTGTGCTCGACGCCGATCTGAGAGTTGCGGAAGTCGCGCAGGACGCGGGTGTGCGAGATGAGCGCCCCGTCAACGATCTGTTGCTGCGCGTCAACCGAAGCCTTGGCGTAGTTGGCTTCCTGCGTGAAACCCTGCTGCAGGAGCTGGGTTACGGTGCCGTTTTCAGATGAGCCGAGGAGGCTGCCGATGGGGCCGGAAAGTCCAAGTTGGCCGCTGATGGAGGTAAGCGTGTTGGAAATCTGGTCCTGAAGGACCTTTAACGCGTTCTGCACGGCGATGCTGGCCCAGTCTACGACGAACATTTGCGAGAGGGCCGGGCTGGCGCCGAAGACCAATGCGCCGAGCATGGCGCCGGCGGCGGCGGATGTGAGAAGTTTCGTTTTGTTCATGGCGGGATCCTCAGTAAAGCCCAAGCATCGAGGTAATTGGATAGCCCGTCGGCGCCACGGCGTTGCCGGTCACGTAGAGTTTTCCGTTATTGTTTGTTCCAGTTCCAATATATCCGATCGGTGGACCGCCGCCGCCAAAGGTGAGTTTCGGGCAGGACAGACCGCCACCCAGCGTGCTGCCGCCAAGAAAGCCAAGCTTGAACCCGGTAATGGTAATTCCGCATTGTGGCGTGCCGAGAGAGCTTTGCCATACTGTTTTCAACTTGTTGCAGATCTGGTTTTCGATCGATTGCAGGAGTGTTGTCGGGTTCAGGAGATTGATGACGACGTTGAGGCCTGTTCCCTTGAAGAAACTATCGAGACAGGTCAGCGATTTAACTGATTGCGGCTGGGCTATATTGGTGTCGTCGGCCGAGATGCGCGACGACGCCGCGTTGGCGGCCGCCTGGGTGATGGCTGCGCAACCGGCGCTTCCCGCGGTTTGGGCGGCGGCGGCGTAAGGCAAAAGAGCGCCGAGGGCGGCGGCGAGCAGGGCAACGCGAAAGCGGTTCATGCCGGTTCTCCTTCGCGGGAGGCGTCGCGTGGCTGGCAGGCGCGGAGAAGCGCCTGGATTCGAGCGTCGTTCAGCATGCGGCGCACAAGGTCGCGCCGTTGCAAGGCCTCGAGTGACGGGAAGTCGGGGCGGGGCGCCAGCGCGTCTGGGGTGAAAAGATCGAGGACCATCGTGCGGCGGTCTTCATTGGCCACCGCGTACATTCGATCGAGGAGGGCGATGAGCTTGAGATCGCCGATTTTGCCGGCGATCGCCTGGAAGGAGGATCTGCCGGGTTCTTTCGTGAGATAGGTCTTGACCCGTTTCAGGGCGTCAGTCTGGGCGTCGCCGACGGCGACCGCGAGAGCCGCTAGAGCGGTGTCCAGCGCGGCGTGCTCGCGGGCTTGGCGCGCGGCGGCCTGCGGGACGGCCAGCGGCTGGACCGGCGCGTCGATCCAGCTTTGGAGTTCAGGGGAATTAAGATCGGGCATATGACCTCCGTAAGTTAATCCGGAGGATTATTGGGCAGCGCTGCGCGAATACCGAAAAGCGTCAGGGATCTTTTGCGGCCGGAGCGATTACGGCGGCGGCTTGATGACGCTTCAGCTCAAGGCCAAGGGGCCGGATAGCCTCAGTGAGGACGATGTTCCATCGTTTTCCACCCTGCCAGTCGACGAGGGCGTCCTGGTCGGCGCCGGGGGCGAAACTGACGTTGATGGTGGCTGGCACGATTTGCCGGACGGCAAATGCTAGGGGAACCTTTGAGCCGAAGCCGCGGGCCGTGAGCGGATCGGGGGCGAGATGGCGTTCGGCCCGGCGATTGTGGCGTTTGGCTGCTTGATGCGCCGGGCTTTTTGAAGAGGGCGCGGCGGCGTCCGCCGCCTGAGGGGGAGAAGTTGGCGAAGATGCGGGCAGCAGGGCGAATTCGGCGCGTGCGCCGACGCACATAGCGAGGAAAGAGAGGATCATAACCGGTGATTTGAGCATGCTGGTCTCCGTATGGAGATAAGCATGAGGCAGTCTGGCGCGAATGGCCGCAAAATAATATGGAGGTTGTCCGGAAACGAGCGGGCGAAGTCGGCGCGGCGGCGTGGGGAGGGGCGGCGCGGGAAAATGTCACGCGATCTCAATGGAATTTTTTATTGAGAAATAAACCATTCACAAACAATTCAGTCGGGTGAATGTGCTTTAGGCGGCAGGCTGGGTGCGATTAGAAGCTGAGAATATAAAGAAGAAGGAGGAAAATTAGTGGCGACAGGTCGGGGCGGGGGCTAACCAATGGTTAAAAAGAGCACAATAGGAAGTGTGGAGGATGACCGAGATCCTGTTCTGGTGGCCTTGGGCATTCGGGTGAGGGAACTGAGAAAAGCGTCTGGACTTTCGGTGAGAGAGTTTGCGACGGCCGCGGGGATGTCTCACGCTTATGTTGTGACGATTGAGGCGGGCGCAGCAAATTTTTCGATCTCCGTTTTGGGTAAAATAGCGAATATCCTTGGGGTATCGATAGCGTCGTTTTTTGAAGTGACCACTCCAACAGGAAACGCCTTCGATCCGGTTCTTTCGAAAATGGCGGCCGAACTTCGTCAGATCCGGCAGGAGTTGCAGTCGCGCGGGGACACGATAGGTACGATTCTGGAGGAGATCGAAGCCAGGCTGGAAAAGCCAAAAGAGGGACCGTCTGGCGACAAATCGAAAAAAAGCGATGGTCACTGACGATCACCTATTGACTGGACGCTAGAGACCATTAATTCTGCTTCGGATCGAGGGTCCGGAGCAGTTTGCGTGTTTCTCAGTCGGGATGATGTAACAGAGCAGAACGCCTCGCCGTCATGGCCCGAGGTCGTTCTCGCCACCGTTGCGACGGCGCTCACATCGTTCGACGCCATTCTCTGCGGCATGGTCGCCGCGGGTCTGGGGATAGACGCTCTTTCACTCTATCTCGGCCTGACGCGAACGGGGTTGCTCGATCGGCTGGCGGCGCTTGGCCTGCCGACGCCCCACGACAGGCCAATGCGGCGGGCGGGGGGTAAAAACCCCTGGAGCGCCGAGGACGTCCGCCTGCTTATCGCCGCATGGACCGACGGCGCGCATGTCCTCAGCATTGCCGAGACGCTCGGACGTTCTCGCGGCGCTATATATTCAAAGCGCCGCCGCCTCGGCCTTCCCTCTCGTGATAGCAATCGCCGGCGGCGTCTCTCCAACGACGAGACCCGTGCAGCGGCGCTCGCCTGGCACGGCGAGATTGCCGGCGATCCGGATCTTTTCTCCGCGAACCCTCGGCCCGCGCCGGCATTGGAAACGCGCCGCGCGCGGACTTCGACATATCGCTCCCCGTCCGCCCGCCGCGTTACGCGCGAAGACACCCCCGATCTTTGGGAAAGCAGCGACGCAGTCGGCCTCGTCGCCCCCGCCTCTGTGGATGCCGGCGAGGTTCTGGAGGCGCTTCGCGAGGGTTTTGAAAGCCCGACGACGTGGCCGGATTTTGGCGAACTGTCCGTTTGGGACGCGCCCGCCCTTCCAGAAACCGAGTCGAAAAAAAGCCGCCGGATTTCGATCCGCAAATTGTCGGCGGAGCAAAAAGCCGAAATCGAAGATAGAGGGCTGGCGGGGCAGAGGCCAAAGGCGATTGCGCGAGACATGGGGGTGACCGAGTGTCAGGTAACATCCCATCTCTGGCGGTCGGAAGTCGCTGTTTTACGAACCGAATTCGGCGTGATCCTCCTCGATGCGTATGATCCATCGGCCGCCGTGGAAAACATCAGGGCATGGCGGATCGAGAAGCGCCCGCCATGGAAGCATGGCGACAACGACAAACTGCGACAACCATATTGGCGGGTCCGAGGGCGCCACAATCTCCCAAGATTCTACACTCAATCGAAAAGGTTTAAGGGATTGCCGTAAAGCACACGCTCACGTGGGCCGCGCGCCAACCTGTGCGCCTGTTCCGATGCGCCGTAGCGCAATGCGCTAGGGATAAGCCTCTATTCGTTATTGTCCCACTGGATGATCTCTATATGGACGCGGTCGCGAGAGGCCGAGAGGATGAGTCGCTCCTGCGGCGCAAACGCCATTGTCAGTCAGCGGTGTATGAAACGACGCGAGTCGGACAGTGTACAGAGATGATCTCGCGCGCATTTCTTGAGATCGCATCGACTTGTATGAGTCGCTGTTTTGCTGGCATTGGTTCTTCCGCGTCATTGCAGGCGTCCCAGTCGCGCCGGAAACAGTCATCGTGATTGTGGGCAAATGGCGCGGGGGAGATGTTGAGCCGACACGGGTGTCGTTGCGTCGTCAATCAATCGGTTTCGACGCGGATCAAATAGGCGCGCCGGCGTGGTTTCGGGTTGTATCCGCGACTCGGCCACTTCGACGACCTGTTTGCGGAGCCCGAACTGAGCGTAGAGGTCGGCTTGGCGGCAAAGCCGCGACCAAGAGCCAACGTGCGTTCCATTACCCAATTAAGCTCGGGCGGTGCGGGAATAAAACACATAAAACATAGCTGGAAATAGCCCCATGCGTTCGCGCCGCGCGATGCCATGGTCTGGCTATGCAAAACCAGAACGCGGCCATCATGAGAAAACTATCCGATCCTGATTTCCAGGCATCGCTCGTCAATCGAAGCCTCGGCTTGGTGACGGGCCTTTCGGTCCTTCTTGGGGCCTTTGTGATCCATGACGCATGGATCTGGACGCATCCGCCGACGCCAAAATATTTCATCGTGGACGGCAAATCAGCGCCACGGGCTATGACGGCGGTAGACAGTCCTATTGTCAACGATGCGGAGCTGCTTGACTGGACGGTGAAAGCGGTTCTCGCACCGTACAACGTCAACTATCACGACTATCCGCTGGAACTAAACACGGCGGGGCGCCGCTTCACCACCAATGGCTGGTCCACCTTCGCGGGAAGTTACATCAAGTCGGGCAATTTCGAGGCGATGAAGAAGGGCATGCTGCTCTGCTTTGCGCAGGCGCAACGGTCGGCTGTTATCGTTGATTCGAAAATTGTCGGCGGCGCTCTCGCCTACAGGGTCCAAGTTCCGATCGTTCAGACCTGCCAAAATACAAACGAGGCGAATACGCAGAGGATGATGCTGACTGCGCTTGTGGTGCGGACAAACGCAGAAGACCATCCGGAAGGTCTGCAAATCGAGCAACTCGTCGCGGTGGCGCAGTGATATGAGGAATTCAGAGATGAAGCGACAGGCAGTGTGGATCGGATTGGCCGCCCTTTTGGGCGGCCCTTGCGTATCTTTAGCGCAGCAAGCGGGAGGTCCGCCGCCAAACGGGAATGCCGGCTCAATTCCAGGGCAGGCGACGGGTTCTGGAGCCGAGGCGGCAATTCCGTTGACGCCCGGGATGATTCGGGATCTAGGCAAACGACTAGGCGATAACAGACGTGCGCAGGAAGACGTCATGACGCAATTTGCGTCTCCGGCGAGCCGCCGTGTGAATGTCGCGTTCACGCCGGGACAGACGACGCCGATCATACAGGTCGTGAAGGGGTATCCTACGGCGGTGTCGTTTTTTGACAAGACAGGATCGCCCTGGCCGATCGAGTGGGACACGAATTCCAACCCGGCAGGGGTCGCAGGCGGAACCAACTGCAACGCCACGTCGACCGGGGGCGGCCCTGCGGTGGCGGCTGTTGGCTTCTACGTATGCACCCCGGTGGCGGGGAGCAACGTCCTGGAGATTACGCCCAGCTCGCTGCAGCCGCGTGGCGGCCTGCTCGTGACATTGAAAGGGGCTCCGAAGCCGATTTCCTTCCTGCTGATTGGCGGCGGCGGAACCTATGACGCCGACCTCAGCGTGCAGGTGTCGGAACGCGGTCCGAACGCCAAGGGACCGCCCGCGCAGCCAATGGCTCCGGACACCGCATCACCGTTCTTGACGTCGATGCTTGACGGCGCCCCGCCCGCGGAGGCCGCTCCTTTGTCGGTGAGCGGCGTGTCGCCGGATGATTTGAGAGCATGGCGCGTCGGGGACCGGATGGTGATTCGCACGCGCTACACCTTGATTTCGCCGGAGTGGATGGCGTCCGAAAGCGGCGAGGGCGGCTTGACGGTCTATTCCATTCCGCCAACGCCGGTTGTGCTGCTATCCAAGGATGGCGTCACGATGTCGGCTTCACTTTCGGAGAACTGAGATGTCTGCAGGCTCGACAAGAAAGTCATTGTTAGCGCACTTCAAAGGGGGCGTGTTTAACGGCGTGGGAAGAGGAGGGCCGGGGCGTCTGGTCATGATCGTTGGCGTCGGGGGCGCGATGATCGCGCTGGCGGTAGGTCTGTCGATCAACCATCAGAACGATCCTGTGGAGTCCAAAGTCGCCAAGATGAAGGCGATGAACCTTTTGCCGGGTGGGACGCATAGCACGCCGGCGCAGGAATCATTGTTGCTTCGGCATTCGCAGGTGGAGGCGGACAAGGCGCTGAAGCAGAATGTCTCCTATACGCCGCCGATGCCAGGCAGCGTCGACATGAACGCCCGTGCGCCAGCTGAGATCGGACTCGATTTGACGCCGCCACCGGCCCCGACGCCGCCTGTGCAGGTCGCGAGCCTTGATGTCGACGTACATCCCGTTCCTGTTCCGCCGCCGCCCTATGTTGCGCCGGAAACGCGCGATCCGCCCGAGGCGCGCATCGAGCAGATCAGCGCATCGACCGTTAGCGAGATGGATCCGGAAGTGAAGAAGGCGCTGAATGATATGTTCAGCGGCTGGGATGGGCGTCCGCCCCGCACGGACATCGTCCTTGCCCCGGCGGAGATGAACGCAGGAGAAGCATCTGGCCGGCCGGCGGCGACGCCGGAACGTGCGGTGGCTGCTCCGGCCCGTGACGTCGAACAGGTCGTTCTCGTGCCGGCAGGTCGGGGCATTTATGCTCATACGGTGCTTTCCGTGAATTCGGACACGGGCGGCCCGATCATACTCGAAGCCGATACGGGCCCTCTCGTCGGGGACCGCATGCTTGGCACGTTTTCCAAGAACCAGGGCGAGCGTCTTGTCGTGCGGGTGACGTCGATCGAGCATCGCGGAAAATCTCTTCAGGTCGCGGGATTGGTCGTGGCGCCGGACTCCATGGAAACGTCCGTGGCGAGCAGCGTCGACGAACATTATTTCGAACGCTTTGCGTTGCCCGCCGCCGCCGCCTTTGTCGAGGGATTGGGGCAGGCTGTCGCCATGACGAATGCGACGACGTCGGTGTCGCCCTTCGGGGGCACGACGACAACTTATGGATCGTTGAACTTCAAACAGCAGGCCGCGGTCGCCGCGGGCGCCGCGGCGCAGGCGGTCGGGAGCGCTTTGCAGAGCTCTACGCCGAAAGGGCCGACGATCAATCTTGCGTCGAATGTCGGGGTTGGCGTGGTGTTCCTGAGCAATGTGACCGAGCCGAAGTGACGGGGCGGGATTGTGGGGGGCCGGAGACTTAGCCGCCAGGCGCCGGTTGGCGCGGCGGCGGCGGTCTAATTGAATTTAATGGAAAGAACGGACCAGTGATCGCTTCAAGCGGTCGCTGGTTTTTTTGTTTGTGCTGTTCGCGCGCGGGTGCGCCATCCTTTGGTCTCCAATCAAAGGAGTGTGCGCGATGACATTGCATTTAGCCAGGTCGGACGTCGGGGTAATCGACGCCGAGGGAGACGAACTGCCCGTGGCGTTGCCCGGAGAGACGGCAGCTCCATTTGCCATATTTGCCGACGAGAGACCTGTTGTCCAATCGGGCAGTGCGATTCGGTCGCTGCGCGACCGGCTGAACGGCGCTGTGATCTCGATGCAGGGGCGGTTGCGCCGGAAGCCGGATCAAAGCGGTGAGGAAGTCGACGAAGGAGAGGTTGCGGCAGCGTCCACCGTTAATATCGAAGAAGGGGCGGTGGGGTCGGAGGCGCCGCCGGCGTCTGCTCCGGCCGCGCCGCTTTGGCGACGTCCAGCGTTCATCGGGGCGGCGTCAATTGTTGCGCTCGCCGCTGCGGCCGGCGGCGTGTTTGTGAGTCTTTCGGGAGAGACCGCGAAACCCGTCCAGGTCTCGGAAGTGGGGGTGCCGCAGGGAGGGCCGCCGCATCCAGCCTTGATGGCGCCAGCGGCGGCGCTCGCGACGGTTCCGGAGCGGGAAGCCACTGACGCCGCTGGATCGAGGCCCGCCGTCGTTGGTGAGCGCAACGATCAGCTTACGGAGATCCTGTCCTTTAAGCAGGATCCCGTCAAAAAAGGCGAGCCGACGACCCCGGCGCTGGAGAAGACGACCAGCGCGGGCGCGCCTGTCGAGCAAGCGGCGAAGGCGGCGAGCGCGCAGACGACGCATGAGGAAGTCAAGACAGCGGACGCGACGCCCAAGAGTGAGACCTCTGCCGCGGCTGCGGCGCCTGCGACGGAGAGAAAGGCGGAAGCCGTCATTCTCGAAACAGGGAGCGCTGGAAGTAAGCCGCGAATCGGCAATGACGTTGATGTAAGGGTCGCTTCGGTGCGGACGGACGAAATGAAAGCGGTCGCGCCCCCGCCGGCGCCGATCCCGCCAGCTGCGCCCAGCATCGCTCCGGCGCAAGCTTCGGCTGCTGTCGATGGCGGCAAGAAAGACACCGAGGCGCTTGCGCTCGTGACTGAGTTTGGGACGCTGTTGCGCGAAGTGAAGGCGGAAGTTGTCGCCCTGAAAGCGGCGCAGGTTGGAGCGGCGGCTGCGACCGAATCGAAAATCAACGATTTCGAGCGGCGGCTTTCGCTGAGTGAGGCGAAGAGGGCGATTGAGAGCGTCAAGGCCGTTGGAGAGGCGACCGGAGACGCTGTGCAGGCCAAAACGACACCTGCGCCGGGCAAGTCCATCGGCCCATCGGCTCCGGGGATCAGGACGGCTTCCTTGACGATGCAGGCTCCCGCTCCCGCCGCCGCCGATGAGCAGCGTCGCTATCGCATTCAGGCGGCGTCGCCGGGCCTCGCCATGCTGGCGGCGATCGACGGCCCTGGCGATCAGGAAGGCCCTTTGCAGGTGGCCATCGGCGCCAGCATTCCGGGATATGGGAAGGTCAAGAGCATAGACCAGCGCGGCGCCGCATGGGTCGTCCAGACTGAGCGCGGCGTCATCCAGTAGGAGGGCGGGAAATGCAGGGACTCGTTGATTTCGCCGGAGAGATTGGCAATGCCATGGCGATCCTCCTCCCGACATTCTGTTACCTCATGGCGCTCGCGAGCTTCCTTTTCGCTGCCTGGGGTTTCTGGATGATGGCGCATCCTGGCAACCCCTTCCACGGCCGGCCGTGGATTCCCTTCGTGTCGCTGGTTCTCTGCGGCGCGTTTGCGTCTTTCGACAAGGTGTTGACGATGGCGAACGCGAGCGCGGGAACGAGCCTGCAGGTCTCGGTCGGCGCGTTGACCAGCTATGTCGCCCCGACGGTCGGCACGGTCATTGGGACGGCGCCTGGGGACACTGTGGTGAACGTCGTCACGCTATTCCAGGCGTTCTTTCAGTCGTTTGGAGCGATGGCGTGCTTCTTCGCCGTAGTGGCGTGGCGATCGGTGATCAATGGAAGGAGCAACCGTAGTCAGGGTGGATGCCTGGTGCAGTTCACCTTCGGCATCATGTTGGTAAATATTCTCACGATTACGACGTGGCTGGCGGGGGTTTTTCAGGCCACGGCCTGAGAAATGATTTTGGCGTTCGCAAGCACCGCTGCCAGTCTGGATCTCGCGGGGGAGGTCCTCGTTCAGTACCACACTCAGTTCGATGTTCAGGAGAGATCTGGTGAAATTCGATCTTGTCAAATACACAACGTCTACCATTCTGGTTAACCCTGTTCGCCGCCGGGTGGGGTCCTTCGTCGCCGCGCTCGCCGGGATGGGCGTTGCCTCGAGCAACGCCTTCGCGGCGACCGGGACGATCGGCTCGCAGGTTCAGACCATCGCGCAGGAGTTCTCGACCTCCGGCGGCTTCGCAGCTTCGACCGCCATGTATGTTGGGGCTCTGATCACCTTCATCGCGGGCGCCTGGTATCTGTGGCAGTCGCGTCAGCCGGAAAATCGTGAATCCGGGAAGGTCGCCGCCGGCGTGGCGGGTCTCGTTTTGACCGGCTTGCTGGTCACGGGCGGCAACTGGATCCAGAAAGCGGCGAACACGGCGACCGGCGCCAACGCGACGATCACCGATACCTCCGCAGCGGTGACGTTCCAGTAAGCGCCATGCGTCTACTGCCGCTCACCCTGTCGGCTCATACGTCGGCTCTTGTGTCGTGTGAGGAGCCTTCGTCCAAGCCGCAGGGAAGCGGCAGTTACGGCTCCTGCCGGTTTTGCGGTCTTAAAACCGCAAGCTGGCAGGAGCCGTTTCATTTGAACGGCGACCACCTTGACCACGCGGGCGAGAATATCGTTGCCGCATGCGTCCTATGTCATCTCGCCCAACATCTGGATCGCGAGACGATAGACGAAGAAGCAACCCTGGTCTGGATCCCTGAACTGACGCAGGGAGCGCTCAACGCCCTGGCGCGCGGCGTCCACGCGACGTTGGCGGTCCATGGACTGCCGGCCGACGTGGCCCGCGCCCCAGCGGCGGGCGCAGCGGCTTCGGAAGCGGCCTTCGCGGCGTCCATGGCTCTGCGCGCGCGGTCGGAAAAGGTTGAGGCTTTGCTCGGAACTTGTTCGCCGCGCAATCTTGGCTTTGCGCTGCTTGGCCTCAAGCCGGATATCTATTCTCAACGCGCGACGCTGCTCGGGGGACTTAGGCTTTTGCCGCTGGGGCGCTTCTACCGCAATGGCAAGGATATTTATCCAGAGCTCATCGCGGCGCTGGGGGCGCCGCCGCGATAATCGCGGCGCGAGGAGGGGCGCTCCCAACTGTGCGAGCGCTAACGTGCGTTTTGAGATCCCTGGAATACTCAAAAGTCGGGAGATGATCGTGTTGAATAGCATTTCACGGATGTTGGCCGGCATCTCATTGGCGCTGAAACAGCCGCTTGCCGGCTATTGCGACGTGGAGACCTCGCACGGCGATGCGCTTGTGACGAAGCAGGGCGATTACCTGTCCTTCATCCGCATCGGCGGCATGAAAAGAATGGCGACGCGCGCCGACATCGAGAGGTTGTCGTCGTCGCTGAGACTGGATCTGTCCGGCACACTGGAGAACAAGGGCCATGCCATCGTCGGGTGGTACTTGTCGGATCCGGATCAGGCGATCAGTGAAATTGAGCGCGTCAACATGGACGCGTGCCGGCATGTCGCCCACGAACTCGGAATTGATCTGAAGGATATTCTCGACGAACGCTTGCGGCTTTGGGCCTCCACCATGCGCTGGGAGGCGTCCTATCTCATTCTCTGGACGCGTCGCGCTGTGTTGACCAAGGAAGAGGTCAAGCAGATGAACGAGGAGAAAGCCGCGGCGGCGAAGCAATGCCCCGCCATCGGCGATTCGCAGCGCTTCTTTTTACGCAGTGAATTGATGGCTGCGCATCACACGGGATTTGTCAGGCGCGTCGCGGCGGCCCTGCACGGGCTCGATGTCGCGGCGACGGAGCTTTCGGCGAAGGATGCGCTGATCGCGAGCCGGGAGGCGATGTATCGGGAAACCGTCGCCTCCAAATGGAGTCCTATCCTGGTCGGCGACAAAGTCATGCCGCGCTTGCCGGAAGAGGACGTGAAGCGGCCGGGAAAGGAAGGCCTTTTGTGGCCATCGTTGCGCAGCCAGATGTTTCACGCGGACGCTGTGACGCATGGCGGGCAGCGGGTCGAGATTGGCGAAAATGAGTATGTGAGCGTCGATATGACGATCGGGCCGGAGGATCCACGCCCGTTCGTCGAACTCGCCAGCTACCTCGGTCAGGACCGGCTGCCTTGGCGATGCTCCTTCATTCTCGAGGGCGGCGGTCGCGCCGGCATGGCGTTCAAGGAAATCGGCGCGTCATTCCTGTCGATCTTTCCCGCGAATCGGGATTTGCAGCGCGCCTTCGCGATGCTGCGGTCGGCGCGCGAGAAGGACAATCATATCAGCGTGAAGCTGCGTGCGTCCTTCGCGACATGGGCTCCGGTGGGGCAGTCGCGGAAACTTCGGCGCCGCGCCTCGACGCTCTCGCAGCGTGTCGAGGGGTGGGGCAATTGCAAAACCGCGCGCATCGCGGGCGACCCGCTGGACGGGGTTATGAGTTCGGTGCCGGGTCTCGCGCTGGCGTCGACAGGCAATCCCGCGCTCGCCTTGCTCGGCGATGCCCTTCCGATGTTGCCGTGGAATCATACCGTGTCTCCATGGGAACAGGGCAGCGTCCTGTTCCGGCTGCCGAACGGGGCGATCTGGCCTTATGACCCGTCGGGGGGATCGAAGCGTCCTCTGGTGATTGATATTTTTGTAGCGCCGCCAGGATCGGGCAAATCCGTAATGGCGAACACGATTAACATCGGGCTGTGTCTCAGCCCCGCGGTGCTGGACGGCCGGGGAGCGAAACTGCCGCTTATTGGGAAGGTGGACATCGGCTCGTCGGCGGAAGGATTTGTGCGGCTTATCCAGGAAGCGCTGGGACCGGAGCGCCGGCATGAGGCGATCTATACCACGATGCAGTTCGCGCCGGGCTATGAGTTCAACGTGTTTGATTTGCAAGTCGGATGCGAGCAGCCTTTGCCGCTGGAGAAGGCGTTCCTGCAGAATTTTCTGGCGCTGCTTACGTTGCCGCCGGAGGAGAGCACGCCGTTCGAAGGAATGGCGCAGATGATCGGGCTTGTCGTTGATGAGGCATATCGTCTTTGCACGGATGTGCCCGGAGCCTCGCCGAAGCGCTATCGGCGCGGCGTCGAGGAGATGGTTGATGCGGCGATCGCAAAACACAGGATAGAGCTGCATGCGGAGGATCCGCTCTGGCGGGATGTCGTCACGGCGTTGTGCAATGTGCGCGAATACAGGCTCGCTGAGATCGCGCAGCGTCATGCGGTGCCGGTGTTGGAGGATCTGATCAGCGCGGCGCGCTCCGAACAGGTCATGGACATGTTCGCCAATCTAAAGATCGCGCTGACCGCGGAGCAGGCGTCGCAACTCTTCGAGCGCTACATTTACGACGCGATCCGCAAGTTTCCGACCTTGAACAGTCCGACGAAACTCGATTTCGGCCCGGCCAGAATCATCGTGCTCGATCTGCAGGAAGTCGCGCCGACAGGATCGGCCGCCTCCAATCGCCAGACAGAAATGATGTATCTGCTGGGGCGCCATATCCTCGCCCGGAACTTTTTTCTGAAACCCGATTACCTGCGTTACGTGCCGTTGCCTGTCCGCTCCTATCACGCGCGCCGCTTTCAGGAGATCTACGAAACGGTCAAGCGGCTCGACTATGACGAATGGCATCGCACCCTCGGCAGTCCGCAGGTTCGCGCGCAGGCGGAGCTCGACGCGCGCGAGGGGCGCAAACACAATATTCAGCTGGGGTTCTCGAGCCAGAGACTGTCCGACATGGGCGACGCCCTGATCAGCCAGTCGACGGGGCGTTTCGTGCTGCGGGCGGGCGACGAGAAGGAGTCGGAAGAGGTGATCACCCGCTTCAATCTTTCCGAGGCCAGCGCCGCAATCGTGCGGCACGGGCTACACGGCCCGGGGCCGAACGGCGCGCCGTTCCTGGCGGTCTTGCAGGTCGATAACTCGAAATACGAGCAGCTGCTGGTCAATACGCTTGGCCCGATCGAATTATGGGCCTTGTCGACGACGCCAGGCGACACTGCGTTGCGCAACCGGCTCTATGACAAGGTGGGGTTCAGCGAGGCGCTCCGGCGGCTCTCCAAGGTCTTTCCGACAGGCTCCGCGCTAAAGGAGATCGAGCGGCGAAAATCCGACCGGTTGCGCGGCGGCGAGGTGGACGCGCGCGCTCAGACCGGCGTGATCGATGATTTGGCGGACGAGTTGATCGACGGCAGAGGGATCGCTCTTAAGCTTCGACCCTATGCTGACGAAGAGGACGAGATGGCGATCGCCGCCGAATAGCGGAGTCGAGCAGGGCCGCCGGATGCGGGGCAAGAAAAGGATATCCCTATGAATTCCTATCTGGCGGCGATGCGGAACTATGCCTTGTTTGAAGGGCGCGCGGCGCGTTCGGAGTTCTGGTGCTTTTTTCTGTTCGCGACTCTGTTTTCCATGGGGGCGTCGATCGTTGACGCCCTAGTCCTGACGCCCCGCTTTTTGGGGGTCGGCGCGCTTTGTTGGCTCGTGAACCTCGTGCATTGGCTGCCGTCGATCGCTGTCGGCGTAAGGCGGCTGCACGATATCGGCCGGACCGGCTGGTGGATGTTGGTCGGACTGACCATCATAGGCCATCTCTTATTGTTCGTGTTTTACTGCTTGCGGGGGACGCCGGGCGACAACCGGTTTGGCGGCGCGATTGCGGAAATGGATGGCTCGCGCAAAAAACCGCGAGGCGGCAGGCGCTGGGACGACAGCCTGAGCTGGGTTTCGGCACCGCCGAAAAGATATTGAATTTCGTGCATCCCGTTCGCGCGCTCGGCCACTAGGCTGGATCGTGGACGATGGGAGCACAGCATGTCGGATACACTGAAACACCGAACAAGATGGAGAAACAGGATCAGCGCGGCGGCGATGCTTTTCGCCGCGCCGCTCGCGGGCTGCGCGTCGGTCGAAGTTCCGACGACTGTCGCCACGACCGGAATGCCGAACGCCGAACTCGCTCTGCAGAAAAGCATGCAGGAGGTCGATATCGAGATGGGGCGGATAGGGCGCCTCCAACCGCGCAAGGCGGCCGGCGCCTTTCCCATAATCGTTCCCGCCGAACTGGATCGCGTCGTCGCTTTTGAGTGGAATGGTCCGCTTGACGGAGCCATCGAATCGCTGGGGCGGACGATCGGTTACAGGGTGGCGATCAGCGCGCCATCGAACGCGCAACCGC
Source organism: Methylocella tundrae (assembly GCF_038024855.1). Lineage (NCBI taxonomy): Bacteria > Pseudomonadati > Pseudomonadota > Alphaproteobacteria > Hyphomicrobiales > Beijerinckiaceae > Methylocella > Methylocella tundrae. The sequence goes on along the minus strand of NZ_CP139087.1, from coordinate 73,824 downwards.
TGGCCATCGGGATCTACAGCGGGCCGCATCGCATTTACGACCTTCTCGAGCAGATCGGCGAGGACGCCGGGGGCCAGGCGACGGTCCGGGTCGATCCGCAGCATCAAACGATCGAGGTCATCCATCATGTCTAATTTGCGGAGGATTTACCGCGCGGCCCTGCTCGCCGCGCTTCTTCCCGTCTGCCCGGCGCTTGCGGAAAACGGCGTGACGATCATGCCGGTTCCGCCCATGCCGCCGCCGGCCGTGGTCGATGACGCGGCGCATGAACTTGGCAATCCGTTGAACAAACCCGTGACCGGAGCCGCGCAAGTTCCGGCGGTCGTGGGGGGCGAGCGCCCGCCGTCACTGGAGACGCTGCAGGCGGCGCGGGCCGGAGCGACCGGGCCGGGGAGCGGCCTCGAACCGGGGCGAGAAGAGGTGCTGCACGCCGCCGGGCTCGCTTATGGCGCGCAAGGTGGTCTGGCGGCGCGATCCTTCGCAATCAATGAAATGCTTCGGCGATACGAAGCGTCGCTCGACAGCGTTTACGACTTTGGTCCTCTCGTTCTTCATCACGGTTCAAGCCAGATCCTGATGCGCCCGCCGATCGTGTCGCAGGCGCAGATGGCGTTTGCGCTCGGCGATGCGGGGCAGGTGGCGCGCGAAACGGCGTGCGTTTATTCGATCACGAGGCAGGCGCAACTGGCTTCGGCGCCGCCGAACTGGCGGTCCTATCTGGTGCGGGACTGGGGCTGGCCGCGCCGCCCTTCGGAAGCGGTCTTGCCGCGGACGGAGCCTGAAGCGGCTTACTGGAATAAATTTGTCGCCGAGGGTTGGGCGCAAGGCGAAAAACAGGGCGTCGAGATCTTCCTGTCCGATCTCGGCCGGCTGCAGCGCGACATCATTGGGATGGCCCGCTATCGCGTTCTGCTTCGGGCCGGCGTCGTTGAAAACCCGAAAGTTGTTTTTGAGAACAGCGTCGTGAACGGCGGCGGCGCGGAACTGCGCGCGGGCGACAAGATCGCGCGGATCACCGAGCAGCGGGGCTTGCTGGCGAACAAGGCGGTCTGGCCGTCGACGACGACCAATTGTCCTAAATAATCCAGCGGAAAGAGAGCGTCATGCTCGATCATCCAGAGAGCGGCGCGGCGCGAGCCGGCGCCGCCGACCGTTATGCCTGGCCAGACGAAGGGCTTGCCTGGGTCACGGAGCCGCGCAGACATGCGCCTGGGCTCGACTCCTTCATGTCTCATGTTCATCGGCTCGGCGCCGAGCAGATCATGTTCACGACATGGCAGCCCGCCTCGTTTCGCCTTTACGGCGAGAACCACAAGATTAGTCGGCCACCCTTGGACGAAAAGGAGGCGGCGTTAATCGTAAACCATCTTTACGGCGCGGACGGCATGGCGCGCCTGCAGGGCGGCAAAGACCTCAACGTCATGTATGTGATCGGCGTCAGCCGGACGACGACGCTGCGGTTTCGCGTCAATGTGTCGGGCACGGTGACGAGCCGGGGCGATGGCGCCAACGTCACGATCCGACCGGTGAAAGACCTGCCGCCGCCTCTCGAAAAACAGAATGTCGAAGCCGGGATCCTGTCGTCTTTTCAGATGAAGAAGGGTTTGATGATTGTGTCGGGCGCGACCGGATCGGGCAAATCGACGTTGATAGGCGGGATGACGCTGGCGAAGCTCGTGGATCCGGCCTCGCACCGCAACATCATCGAATTCGCGGAGCCGATCGAGTTTCTGTTCGACCGGGTGAAAAGCCCTACTTCAGCCATCAACCAGAGCGAGATCCCGCGCAACATCCAGAGCTTTGATCTTGCGTTGGCCGGGGCGATGCGTCGCCAGCCAACCGACATCATCGTCGGCGAGTGCCGCAAGCCCGAGCATATGCAGGCCGTCATTCACGCGGCGATCTCGGGGCATGCGGCGGCGACGACGCTCCACGCGGAAAACGTCGCGCTGACGATGCAGCGCGTCGCGAGCCTGCTGCCGGCGGAACAGTTCAAGGAAGCGATGATCTCCTGTGCGCAGTCCCTGAGGTTGGTGATCAATCAGCGATTGGTCAAACGCCCGGATGGGAAATGGACGCCGCTCAGAGAGTTTTTGGTTTTCGAAAAAAAATTCAGGGACAAACTTGCGAGCGCTGCGGCCGATGATTGGCCGCATCTGACGATGGAAGCCCTCGAAAGAGACGGCCAGTCCTATGAAAAGGCGATTGCGATCGCTTTGGAAGAGGGCCGGATCGATGAAGAAACGGCCGCCGATGTACGGCGCGAACTGGAGTGAGGGTTTCAGAATGTGGAGAGATACTGGGCGGCCAGTAAAGGTGTTGGTTCTTGATGCGCGCGCGTGCCTACCGTTGCTGGTGTTCGTCGTCTATTGGTGCTGGACGACATTCTACATCGCCATGAGCGGCATTATCTTCTTCTCGGTTATCAGCTGGGCCGGACTCACCATGCCCACAGCCCTCAGAATGCTGCGTCGCCTGTTCGTCGGTCCGCTGCGGCCGGCGGTTCCCTCGTGGAAACGGCGGAGGCTCGCGTGAAGGGCGATCTCGACATTGATTTCGTCGGCAGCGTATTGACGCGCCTTCTCGAAGAGGGTGGACGGCCGATCATTCTCGAAGACAAGGCGCAGGGTGTGGAGGTGGTGATTCCGGTGGACGCGGCCGTGGCCGCGCATGGGCTGCTTCCCGTGTTTCTGTTCGCGGGCGAGGCGTTGATGCGCGACGTAACCGGAGGCGGCTTCGCGCTTGAATTGGAGCGGGACATTCAGGCGCTTCTCAGCTGGCGGGTGAAACGAATTGGCGGCGCGGCTTTTACCGGGGTCATGCTGGCCGTGATGGAGGCCATCGCGCAGGCATCGACGTCGCGGGGGATCATGGTGGTGGAGTTGGGCCGTGTCTTCGACGAAGCCACGGCGCGCATCAGGAACAGGGAGAGGAAATCGTGAAAGCAGTTCTTGGCGGGGTTCTGGCGTCTCTCCTCGTGGCGGGGCAGCCTGCGCTGGCGGGCGAGTACGCAACGGACGGGAGCGTCGTCGGCGAGTGCCTCATGGCGGCGGCGCGCCTCTATCAGTTGCCGCCGGATTTGCTCGTCATTCTGTTGAATGTCGAGAACGGCAGGCTGGGGAAAGTGAGCCAGAACACAAACAAGACGGTTGATATCGGCCCGATGCAGGTGAACGACACATGGATCGGCAAGCTCGCGGAGCATTGGCGCGCCTCGCCTGAAGCAACCTATGTGGCGTTGCGCGATAATTTCTGCGCCAACATTGAAGGCGGCGCCTGGATCCTGCGCAAGGGCCTCGACGAGGCGGGCGGCGATATTTGGGAGGGCGTCGCCCTCTATCATTCGCATACGCCTAAATACAAGCAGGAATATCTGCAGCAGGTACAGGCGCATGTCCTGCGCCTGCGCCGCCAGGCGGAGATTGAACTCGCCGAGGCGAGCGCGGCTGACGGGAGGTAGGCGATGGCGGCATCGGCACATTCGGGCGGGACGCCGGAGAATGATCACACTGGCTACAGCCTGATCGTCATCGTCGTCGGGAGCGGCGTTCTGTGCTGGGCGGCATGGTATTTTCATCATCGGGAAGTCAGCCAGGCCGCAATGGAGGTCGCGCATTGGCAAATGAGGGTCATTCACCAGTTCACGGAGCGCTTCGATCGCGCGGATGCGCAGGTGCTGACTGCGAATCCCGCCCGCGTGACATTCGACCAGCTTGTGCGTCTGTTTCGGGAGATTGGACGGTTCTTTCTCTATCCGGCGATGGGACTGTCGTTGCTTCTCGCCGCGCTCTGTTTTCGGCGCGCGGCGTCGGCGCGTTTTAGTCGCGCGCTCGATCTCGAAGGTCTCATGGCGGAACAGGCGAAAGGGTTCCGCAGCACGGCGGCCTTCGTGGGGCGTCGTCTTGGCTTGTCCGCCATCCGCAAAGGGGAGCCGCGACCGGGCGATGCGGCCTTGAATATGGTGGAGTGGGTCGCGGCCTGGGCGAGCGGGAAGGATGGCGCATTTGACGCGCTAATGGCGCGGAAGGAACTGGCGCGGCAGCTTGGGGAGGTGTGGCGCGGCATTGATCAAGCGCGCCCGCATGTGAGGTGCATGCTTGCAGTGATGGCGCTGCATCACGCCCGCAAGCGGAGCGAAGCAATCGCTTTGCTGGGGGATCTCGCGGAATCGCTTCCCAAAAGGAAACACGATGGTCGCGCCGGGCCGGAGAAGGCGTTGTCTTTTCCAGCTGACGTGGTGGCTCTGGCGGATGGGCATCTTTCCGACAAGAGCGTGATAACGCCCGTGCTCGAAATGATGGGTCGGCATTTCTTCACGACGACGGGGTTGATGAGCGTCTTATGCGAGGCGCGGCTGCGGGGAGGCGTTCTCGCGCCGGCTCAATTCGCTTTCCTGAAGCTCGTCGACCGGCGGCTCTGGTACGCGCTGCACTCCCTTGGCTTCGAGATCGATGGACCTCGGGCGCATCCGCACCCGAGCCAGAGGATCGAGGCGATCGGCGCGCGAGATCATTGGGCGGCGGAAAGACTGGTTGGACGCCCGGTGCCGGCGCCATCGGTCGATCGGGCGATCAAGATGATCCGGCTTGGACATGAAAGCACGAAGTCGCCGGCATCACGTCGGGGGTAATTTTGCGTTCGCGCGCGTTCGAGTGAGCCTTTGGATCAGGTTCATGGTTGGGAGAATGATCAATGGCTGAAGAAGTCGCGGAGAAAGCGAAAACAGAGGACCAGAACGCGGAAAGCGTCAGGTTTCATTTTGACGTGCATTTGCACCTGACCGTCGATCCGTCGAGACAACTATACCCCGATCCGCGCCTGACGGGCGCACCGCTCGCGGGATATTTGCCGGCCGGCGGCCACGGGTCGAATGCCAATACGGGCGGCGGACGCGGCCTTTTGTCGATTTTCGTCATTTGCGGCCTTCTCGGCTTCGTCGGGGTGTTCGCCTATAAGGCGGGCGGCGGCGGGGCCGGGACGCGTTCGGTGGTCGCTTCCAGAGGTTCTGAGCCATATACGCCACCTGTTGAACGGCGCCTCGCCGCCGCGCAACAGCCCGCTGTTCTCAGAGAGCTGGAAGAAGCGCCGCGGGTAACGCCGCCGCCGGGCGCGGCTCCGGCGGGAGCGCCTTCGGGGCCGCGCGTGTTCGGGCTTAATTAGGCCGTGGTGATCCAGCGGGACATCAAAGGGCCGCAGGAGCGGTTCGAGCGTAGCGGCGCTCAGCGCCTGCGCGACATCCGTCCCCTGACGACGCGGCTCTGGTCCGGGCTGATGAGCGACGCCTCGGCGCTCCTCCTTGCGGGGGGCGCGGGGGCGATGTTCGTCGAACCCTCGCTGGTCGATTTGATCGCGCCGACGTCCTTGCTGTACGCCGCCTTTGTTTTGACGCGGCGGGTCACGCTGCCGATGAGACTGCCGCGAAGCGCCGGAATAAAGGACTGGAACTATCCGGACCCGGCCTTGCGGCGCCCGCGCATGGCGGCGGGCACAATCTATCTTGGCCGCGACCTGGAGCGGCGCGAATTATGGCTCTCGTCGGATGATGCGCGGCAGCACGCGACTGTGCCGGGAACGACCGGCGCCGGCAAGACCACGGCGATCGTCAGCTTTCTGGCGAATGCCTTGACCCATGCCAGCGGCTTCGTGCTCGTGGACGGCAAGGCGGACAACAAGCTTTACGGAGAAGTGCTCGCCCTCGCCCGCCGGTTTGGCCGCGAGGACGATGTGTTGTGCCTGAATTTCATGGTGGCGAGTGGGGCGAAGGAAAGCAATACGTTCAATCCGTTCGCGGTCGGCAACGCCGATGCGATCGGAGAGATGCTGTCGAGCCAGCTTGGGGAATCGGCGGGCGGCGATTCGAACCAGGTGTTTCGCGACCGCGCGGTGGCGCTCGTCGGCACCATGGCGCCCGTGCTGGTCTGGATGCGCGACAATCACGGCATCCCGCTGAATATCGATACGATCCGCGCCTCCTTCGAACTTCGGTGCATCTGGAAGATTGCTATGAAGAAGAAGTTCGAGGTCCGCGATCCGGTGACTGGAAAGGTCGAGGATCTAGACGTCGGAACGATACCAGAGGACATCATCTACCCGCTGAAAGCGTATCTCGGCGAACTACCCGCCTATGACATGACGCTCGACTGGAACAAGCAGAAGACGGAGGAGCCGTCGAAACAGCACGGCTTCGCGGTGTTCTATTTCACGCGGACCTTTGAGCTGCTCGGGGTCTCGCTGGGACATATTTTCAAAGTCGAGCAGAGCGACGTCGACATGCGCGACGTCGTTTTGAACCGCCGCATTCTGGTCGTGAACCTGCCCGCGCTCGAGAGCTCGGATGACAGGCTCGCCTCGCTTGGCAAGATCGTGGTCGCCTCCCTGCGGGGGATGATGGCGCAGATGCTCGGATCGAGGCTTGAGGGCGATTACAGCGAGATCGTGGCCAACAAGCCGGGGATGGGCCCAGCGCCGTTCCATGTCGTGCTCGACGAGGTCGCCTATTACGCGGCGAGCGGCATGGATCGAATGCTGGCGATGGGCCGCGGCCTGAATTTCATGTTCTGGCTGGGTTTTCAGGAAGTGTCGGGGATATGGGCGCGGCTGGGCGAGAAGACGCAATCGCTGCTCGGCAACGCCAATCTTACTGTTGCCATGCGCCAGCAGGACGCCAACAGGACGCGGCAGTGGCTCGAGGACACCGCGGGCAAGACCTTCGTCACGCAGGCCGGAAGTTACAATAGCAGCGGCGTGGGAGAATATTCGGAGGCGCGGCAGGCAGAAGTGCGTGAGGTGTCGCGCGTCGACTGGCAAGATCTGCAGAGCTTGATCGAGGGCGAAGCGATCATCCTCTTTGGCGGCCGCAGAATTTACGCCAAGCTGTTTCACGCGGCCGTCGATATGTCGGGCCCCATGCGCCTCAACCGCCCGTTGGCGCTGCCACCTCCGGATCTCAAAACCATCAAGGCGGAGTGCGATCTGATCGATGGGGTGATGCGGGCGGTCGAGCAGGGACTCGGAAAGGGAGGATCGCGCGCGGAACAGTCGGGGACGGTTGCGAAGATGGTTGCGGCGTTCTCCGCCGCCGCGGCCGAAGGGGGAAATGCCGACGCCTGCGTCGGCGCGGCGATTGCTGCGGCGCGCGGAACGCCCTTCATGGAGACTCTTCCGGCCGGAACAATCATCACGCCATTTACCGAAATGCTTGAAGGCGGCCGTTGGCCCTCGGCGACGAGAGCGGTTCAAAAGGTTCCGGCCGGGGCGATCGACACGAAGGCGCTGGAGGCCCTGATTGCAATCGAGGTCGCGGCAGGGGCGTCCGTGCAGACAGCGCGCGGCGCCGCTCTGACTGTGCTTGCGGTGCGCGAAGAAGCAGTCGATGCGCTTCAGCCGAAAGAAAGCGCGTCGGCGCGCGTCTCGGCGCTGGTCGCCGATGTCTCCGGGGTGATCGAAGGGGTCAACAACGCCGCGCGCGCGAAGGCTGACGCGAGGGCTTCCGCAGAGATGGAGCCTGCAATCAAGAGAGCGGGGCTGTCGCGATGATCCTTCCAATTGTGTTGTGCTTCCTTGCCGACTTCGCGCCCTATTTCGGTCTCGCGGCGCTACTGATGGCCTTCGTCATTTTCATGGTGGTTTTCATCCGCTCGCTTCTGAGGAACGCGGCGGCGTCGCGACGGAGAGGTCTCGCCAATGAGTGACGGGAGCGGCCGGCGAGGCGGCAGGCGATTTGTTGGGGCGGCGTCTCATTCGTCGCGTTGCCGGGCGAACGCGCGTGGGTCTTTCGCAGCGCCCAGGCTGTCGTTTTGCCACGCGGTCGAGGGGCGGACGGAGGGGCGGGCGGGATGAACAGCGTATTGGGCATGCCACCGCTTCTAGCGCTGTTGTATGCCGCTGTGGCGGTGCTGCTGGTTCTAGGGGTCAGCCTTTCAAGGAAGGGCGGAAGGGCGTCTTATCGCCGGGGCAGATTTTTGAGCGCCAACGAGAAATGCTTTTTGGGCGCGCTCGATGCGGCGCTCGGTGGCGGCTATCGCGTGTTTGCGCAGGTGCGCCTTGCCGAGCTTGTTGTCGTGGACGGAAGATCCAGCGACGCCAGGAAGAGCGCGGCTCTCAAAAAGGTTTTTGGCAAGAGCATCGATTTCGTGATCTGCAGCGCGCTCACTTTCGATCCGATAGCGGCGATCGAGGTTGACGACAGGACGCATCTTCTTCCCGCGCGGCGCGAGAGGGATGTTTTCGTCAACGCTGTGTTTGAAGAAATAGGGATGCCGCTTTTGCGGGTGACGGCAAAGCGAAACTATTCGGTTGATGTTCTGCGCAACATGCTCGTAGGCGCGGGCGTTCGCGAGGAATGGGACAGAGTCTGATCGTTCAACGAAAAGCTGGAAGGAGGAAGGAAAAATGGCGGGAGACGAATACGGCCGGCTCGAGGAGATGAAGCGCAATGACGAGCGCCGGCGGCAGGAAGACGCCCGCCGCGTGGAGGCCGATCTGGCGCAGCGCCGGCGAGAGGAAGATGCGCGGCGGGAGCGCGACGAATTGGCGAGGCGGGACTCTATCAATTATCGGCGCGGATAGCATTCGGCGGATGGAACATCTCGCGTGACGCGCTGTGAATGGTCGCGCCAGCCGGCGTCAGCAAAAGGGGTCGATCGTGAAATATGCGTGGATGGCGGGAGCGGCGATCATCGCCGTGGCTTTCGCTTCAGGTGACGGGCCAGGGTTGATGCGGTCGGTGTTGCATGGCTTTGGCTGGGGAATAGGGCGCGAGGTGGCGCACAACGTCATTCGCCACGCGCTGCATTGAGGAATGGAGGAGGCATTGATGAAACGGGTTTCTGTGTTGAGAATAATTACGTTGGGCGGCGTTCTGCTTATGGGAGGGTGCGCGGCGCAAATGCTGTCGGATGACAGGCTTGGCGACAACACCGCCGGCGTATTGGGCGTGCCGGCGAGCGACCTTACCTTGTCCGACAGAGTGGAGAAGACGCCGAACACTTACTACACGGCGACGACAAAGGATGGGCGCAAATATTCCTGTCTCGTAAATGGCGGCGGGATCCTGGCGGCCGGAATGGTTAACCCGCCGTCTTGCGTGCCCAAGGGGCAACCCCTGCGCGACACAAATCCGCTGGCGAGCCGGTAGAGGCATAGGGGATGCGAAAAAGGGGAGCGGCGGACGCGTGCTGGCGCGGCCGCCGCCAAAGAGGCTGGATCAAAGCGTCCGGATCGTAGGGATCAACTCAGCGTATCAGGCCTGTACGGATGGCGCGGGCCACCGCATGGACCCGGTTCAAAGCCTTCAGCTTGAAGCGCGCGGAATCGAGATGCGTTTTTACGGTTTCCGGCGAGATGCGCATGCTGGCGCTGATCTGGGCGATTGTCTTGCCGTCCGATGTGAACTCAAGCGCCTCGATTTCTCGTTTGGTGATGACGTTGGGATCGATCGTCGGTCCGTCGGCATATTCGTCGCAGGCGCGCTGATGCAGATAATGGGCGACATGGACCATATCCCTGACGAGCGGGTGCCGGCGGCCAAGCCAGGAGGCGTCGGTGTCATCCGAGGAGACCGTGAAAATGCCGAGAGTTCCGGGCGTTGGTCCGTGAACCGGGATTGTGATGCCGTGGGGGCCTATTCCCGCGTCTTTGGCTTCGTCGAAAAATCTGGCGACCTTGGGGGTGGATCTGGGGAGGAGAGACCAATCGCGAGGGGCGACTGACCGCATGGCGACCTGAAATGTAGGATCGATCTGCTGATAATTCTCTTTGGTATAATGCGTGACCCAGCGTTGATCGTAATTCGTCAGATAAAAAGGTAGCGAAGCTTCGGCCGGACGAAACGTAGGACAGACATAAATACTGTTTTTTAGATTGAAATGTTCGCGAATTTTGTCGGTGAAAGCTTCGAGGGAGTCGCCGGACTTCGTAGCCTCGAGACCAAGTATTTCTCCCAAGGCGAGTGTATCAAGATTATACACGTCCAGGCTCCAGAAATCGCTTAAAAGTGAATAGTTTATTGGGCGGCGAAATAAGGCAAATATGTGGCGGCGGCCAGATAAATGGCCGTTTTAGCGTCATGTAATCGAACGGTATAAGGCGGCAATACTGGCCCTATTGGGAGCTATAGTTCTGCAGCTGCGAACAGTAGAAAGCCATCAGGCGTCATGAGGGTGTCATGCGGGGCGGATGGGACGATCAGGGAATGTTGCGCGCGGCGCCCAAGGGACGCGCTGATTGGACAACGATTCTCTCGCGGGAAGAAGATCGGCTGCTGCGAGATGCTTTTGGGCGGCATGGAGGGAATGCCGCCGCCCGCGCCGCCGCGGCGCCTGTCGTCGCCCGCTATCAGCAAATGAGCGGCGGCATGTGGTTTCTGTGCAATTGCCGGCCAGAAGGCGGCCGTCATCCGGTTCTGGTTCCCGTCGCCTTGACGCACATACGGCGGCATGAGGACGCGCATTGGCCGGCGCACCACGAGGATTGCGCGTTTTTCCGGGATCCTTCAGAGCAGGCAGCCTTCCTGCGAAGTTACGGCCGCGTGCAAGCGGCGCCGCTAAGGCTCGCGCGGGCGTTCGGGAAAGCATCCGCGCCGCTGGAAAAGGCGATCGTAGGGACCTCTCATGCCAATGGCCGGCCCCGGCTCGCGCGGCTTCTAATGCGTCTGGTCGATGCGGCGGGACTCCAACGTCTGGACGCCGGCGAGCGCATTCCGTTGCTGGTGGATCAGGTCAAGTCGATTTGGCGCGCAGCGCGAAATGTGGAGATCGACGAGGGCGTGCAATTGTCGGAATTTCTCTGCACCAGTCCGGGGCGGCTTGGGGAATTGTTTGAAAAGGTCGCGGCGGCGCCGGCAGGCCGGTTCAAGGAAACCCGGCCTCATGGGGTGCTGATCGCCAGGATCGGAGCGGTTTCGGCCGGGGTTCTTGAGCCGCTGGCGGGGGAGCCTTTGGCGGTCAGCGGACGCGTCGCGGTTTTCGGAGAAGGCGTCGGAGGAACCAGGGAAACGCCTGCGGCGCGCGCGGCCCGGGCGCCTTATCTTGGGGCATGCGTCGTCGGGCGCTCGGCGGAAAACGGCGAGGTCGAAATAGTCTCGGCCTATCTGCATCCCTGCGCGAGCCCGTCTCATCTGATGCTTGTCGACAGCGATTATGAGCGGCAAACGCTGGCGCAGCTGCGCAGCCTGCAAGCCTGGATCGGCGCCAAGCGGAGCGTTTCAATGACAATTGAAAAGCCGGTCTTCGACCTCCTCGATCACGGGAACGCGGACGAGGGTGCGGCGGGAAGAGGCCCCTGCATTCCCGATTTCGTGCTTCGGGCGACGGGCGTTGGGGCAGGCGGGCGCCAGACGGCGATCGTCGAGACGATGGGATATTCGGACGAAACCTATTGGGCGGGCAAGGAGAGGATGCACAAAACGATGAGCGCCGCTCTCGCCGGCGCGCCCGTCGTTCTGCACGACTTGTCGAGAGGGGCTTCCGGCGAGGCGGATCGTGAGTTCTGGCTCGGGTTAATGCGACTGATCGTTGGGCGGTGCGCGTAGGAGAGCGCGGCCCCTGCGCGCGCCTGATGGCGGCGTAGTCTTGGATCAAGGTCCGGGGGAGGGAGATGGCCGGATCGCCGCCTCCGGAGGGCGCTCGGCGGGAGAAGCGGCGCCATGCACAGCGGCGTCGGGTCTGATGGCGACGCGCAGGGCGTTCATGTGCTCCTTCACAGTCTCGGCTGCTTCTTTGAGCATGGCGGCGCATTGCTGCACAAACTCGTCAAGCGCCTCGCGCTGGCGGCCGAACGCCTCGCGCGCGGCGGCGCCATCGAAGGTTTCGCGGATTTTCTGGCCAAGTGCGGGCGTCGCTGCGGCGGCGCGTTCAATCCTGCGGTGGGCGGACAAGCCATTTTTGACGGTCGGTTCGGAAGCTATTTTTGCCTTGGCCGCCAGATCGATGGCGAGGGCCTTGTACGGCTTTTGGGAGGTGTCCTTGGCGATTCTGTCCCAAAGATCTTCATCGGTGACGGGCGTGGCGTCGCCTAGCGCCATCGACCGTTTGACGGCGCCGAGGACGGCGGCCTTGGAGATCATGGTGTGGGTCTGGCCGGTTGCGCGGCTTTCAGCCGTGTAAGTCTTGAACGCCGAGGCGGCTCCGGTTCCGTGGGGGAGAGCGTTGATGTGCTCCCCCCGTGTGGACATCCCTTGCGCCGCGTCGATCGTGAAAGCGCGTCCGAAGCCGACGAGAAGGCGTCCGGTTTTCTTGTCTGTCAGGCGCTGCCAGTCGACCTCGGCGACTTGCCCGCGTTCGTTGCGTAAAGCAAGGCCCTGGTTGGTCTTGCCGACGACCGAGACAATGTCGCCATTATTACCGATCGTAGCGCTGCGGCCGCCGATATTCGCCGTCGTTTTCCGACAGAGCCGGAGTTTGTCGCCGGTGGCGATTGGCATATTGAAAAGTTCCGCCTTCTCGCCGCGATAATAGACGGCTTTATGGATCGTTTGGTCCGTGCCAATCGCGCCTCTCTGGATCAGACGTTTGCGAATCGCCTGGCTTATGTCGGACGCTTCGGAATTGGTCAGGGTCGTGATGGTGACGCCCATGCGTTTGTCGGCGGCCTGAAGCGCGTCCGTGCGCTCGATATAGAGGTCGGCGATTTTGTGGACCACCTGGTCGTAGTCGCCCTCGACCAGATGGGCGGTTCCGTCCTCGCGCTTCATCTCAAACGCGGTCTCGGCGTCGCCGTCGCGGAAAAGAGACGCGATTTTAAGATCGCGCGCGCCCTTCTGGCGCTGAGAGATCAGAACTTCGGGCATGGCGGATTTCGGCAGGACGCGGCGCAACAGTTCGATCGTATCGCCTGCCTCGATCGACTGGACCTGTTCCCTGTCGCCAAGCATTTTGATGGTCATGCCGGTCTGCGCCTGGAGCTCGAGCAGTTTGAGCATCGGGCGCGGGCCAATCTGGCTGACTTCGTCGATAACGAGGACTGTCCTGGCGTCTGGCGTGAAATCTCCGGTCTCGATCGCGTCCAACAAGGGCTGAAGCGCGAAGGTGCGCTCGATTCCAGGGTCTTTCAGCGCGTCGGCCTGACGCCAGGCCGTGGACATGCCGACCATCTCGTAGCCTGCATCCTTCCATGCGCGCACGAGTGGCCGCAAAAGCGTGGTTTTGCCGGCGCCCGCGACGCCGGTGAGAAGGGAAAGCTTTCCGCCGCGGCCGATAGCGTAAATGGCGGATCGCTGTTCATCCGTGAACTGGACGCCGGGATCGTCTTTTTGGACGGCGCGGATCGCGGCGAGGATCGCAGGCTCGGAAAGGGAGGACGTTCGCTGCGTCGCCGCCGCGCGAGCCTGTGCCGAAAGGCTTTGCTCGATCCGGATCTGCTCTGTGTGGGTGACGCTCAGCTTACCGTCTCTTAGTCCCGCGACGACGGAGACGGCGACGCCATTGTGTTTGAACCCCCTCGCCTCAAGGAGAGCGACGACGCGGTCGACGTCGTCGCGGCCGCGATTGACGCCGCCGGCGATGAGGCCGCGCGCCGCGTGGACGCGAAGCCTGTCATAGTCGATGACGGCGCTCGTCTGGAACTCACCCGAAAGAGCCGCGGCCGCATGGCGATAGGCCGTGTCGCAGCGATCCTCGTCGGTGAGGGCGGGATGCTGAATCGCGCCGATAACGGTGTCATGAGTCCAGCCTATTTCAGCCGCCTGCTGGCGCCAGACTTCGTGCGCCTCGTCCTTCGTCTTGCCGAGCCGGCCCTCGGCGCTCGCTTCGTGCAGTATCTGGCGTTTGCGATCAATCGTAAGCTCGTCCCAGTCGAGAGCTTGTTCACGGGCGATTTTCCGCGCGTCGCCGATGACCTGGCGGTCGCGTTTGCTAAACAGCGTGACAGCTTTCTCGGGGATGTCGGTCAGAACGACGGCCTGTTCGTCGTGATCATAGCCGGTGCGGACGCCAAGGGCGCGAAGCCGATCGGCGAGCTGGGCCTGAAAATAAGCGCCATATTCGTGGACCTTGTGCGCGCTCAGCGCGCGGCTGTCGATCGAGCCGACGCGCCCTTCTTTGGTCACCACCATGTTCGGGATGAAATTATGCAGATGGTAATGGGGATCGCCGGCAGTCGGCACATCGAGGAGATAGGTCGCGCCGTCCGGACCATTCTGGACGGCCACCGTCGGACGCGCGGCGTCATGAGCGAATGTGACCCAGCCGATTTCGCCATGGTCGGCGCCCTTTTCGCCGGCGTGACCCTTTCGGGCGAGGGCGAGGTCGTCGGCGGCGTAGCGCAAGGCGTCGTCGTTGGCGGCCCAGATGGCGTTGCGGATGGCCGCTGCTTCGGCTGGATTTGACGCGAATTCGGCTGCCAGCGAGACGGATTTGTGCGGCGAAAAGACAAAATCGAAGCCGCTGTTCTTGCGCTGGTGCTGAGACCAGCCCTTACCATTGTCGGCGCGTTTGGCCTCAAAAAGGCGGTCGAGTTCCATGTCACGAGGCTGCTGGCGGGCGTCCGCCAGCCCGATAGCCGCGGCGACGGCGGCGGGCATGTCAGGCCGCCAGCTCGCCCGCGCGCCCCGGCCGGTATAATATTGCGTCAGCTTTTCGCCCGATTCGAGGAGCTTCCCGCCGGCGTCGATTGCCCTGACGGGGTCGGGCTCTGGCTTGTCCTGGGTCATATAGCGACGGATTTCCGATCCGTCCGAATCGGCGGAGACTTTCCTGAAATTCAGCATTTTCAGCCCCCGACCTGAATGCCGAGGGAGCGCTGTTCCATGCGCAGGACCGCTTGGACCGTGTCTTTCTGAAGCTGGAACAGGGCGATCTGCTGCTGGACGATCCGGTTTAGGAGGTCGGACAGGGTCGGCCCTTCTTGGTCGCGGGGCGGCGGGGTGACCATTTCGACCAGATGGTTGAGGAGGCTGGCGACGGCCTGCATCTGTTCGTGAAGAGCGTGTCCGTTGAGGAGCAGCGCGTCCTGCGCATGGTCCATCGTGTTAAGTTTTTCGGAAATCTCGGCGAGAGCGTCTGTGACGGGGGTTAGGTTAAGGCCGGCGGCTTGCATCAGTTTCTCCATGTTCCATGGACGCGAATGTCCATGGGAACGGAGGATGCGAGCGCGGAGCGCGAACGGAAATTCAGTTTGAGAAGGGCAGACGCCCGGTCTGCCCGGGGGCCACCCCGCCTGTTCGCGTTTAAGAATCGGAATCCGGTTCAGCATATTGCGCGGCAAGACTGAACGCGGCGGTCAGCGCGGACTCGAAATTATGAAGGAAGGGGTCGAAGCCGTCGAGATCCAGGCGCCGGGGCCGGAACTGCTGCCAGCGAAGAAACGCTTTTGTGGTCAGCATAGCCAGAAGACGTAGGTCGAAACGATTGATGTAGTCGACGCTGCTGAAGGGTTTCGTGATCCGTGGAGCTCTGTCTGGACGGTTTCTTGGCGTGAAGGCGAGGCAGTAAATCGCGGCTCCGGTGATGGCGGGCAATTGTTCCGGGCCCAGCGGCGTATAGATGGTGACGGTTTCCTGTTCCGATTTGGGGATGAGTTCGAGCGCGGCGGCCAGGTCGGCAAGGCCAAGCGCGTCGCAGGTTGGCCCTGCGAGAAAGCGGTATTTCTCGTGGCCGGAGAGGGGAATTTTCTCGCCGAACAAAATCTGGAGCAGTTCGTCCGTGATCAGGACGTCGCCGCAAAAGGCTTGCTCGAAACTGCCGCTTTTATGGTCGAGGGAGGGCTGCTGTCTTGACTCGTACCGCCCGGTTTTACGGATCGCGGGGAGAACGTCTTCCGTGACCCAGTCCTGGAATCGTTCGGCAGCATCAAGCTCGGATCGCATGATCAGACGATAAAGGTCAGATTCCGGTATAACCTTAAGTTGAGGATCATATTTGAACGCAACCGGCAGGGGGCGTAACGATTCGTTACCCCCCAGAGGTCTTTTAAGGACTTCGCTTGTTTACAATGGTCCGAGATAGCTTTGCGAGTGTTCTCGTAGCCGAGGATCTCTGCGACGTCCTTGGCGACGAACAAAATCCGTTCGCCATCAGGAACCGTTCTTACGGCGTGGCCTTCGAAACTGAATTCGACGGGCAGGTTCTCCGCATTCACAGCGGATGCCTGAGTATTCTGGTCTTCCATCTGGATGTTCCTTATTCCGTTTTATCAATAATTTAGCCAGCGCTCCTAACGCACTGTCGGAACTGGTCTGTCGCAGTGTCCCCTGCGATGGCGCTGTGTCGGACGCTGGTGTGACCACGCTGGCGCATGGCGACGCGAACGGGAAATCGGCATCGCGCCGGGCGCAATTGGCGCCGATCCGGGGCGTGAGCGGCGAACCCGCCGCCGGAAATCCTGCCTGGCCGCCGCCCGCCGGAAGCCCTGAGAGGACGCAGGGCTGGCAACAGACCGCCCTAAGCCTCGTTGGCACTCAAATGCCATCCAAAGCGTCCGGCGGCCTCCCCTGAAGCGCAGACGCGCAGATTCGAGGACAAAATAGGTCGCTGGATGCCGCGCCGCGCCGGGGCTGGGCGGCAAGTGCCTCGCCGAAGCGCCCGTTTGCCGCGAGCCCATCTCTCATTTCGCGCGGAGCGCGCGCGCCGAAGGCGCGAAGGTCCGCCAGCGCAGCGAGCGGACCTGCACCAATGGTGCATTGGTCCATGTAGCAACTTTTTTCGATTTTTGCCGCAGCGGTTGCGTAGCGAAGTCGAAGCGGCGCGGTAGCGGCGGTAACGCTATCGTAACGGTGCCGTAACGCGGAAATCTGTTGAGGGACGTCGGCGGGCGGCGGCGCCGTCCACGCGAATGTGGGTGGGGTGGCCATCCTTTGCCCGAGCGGGCGGATTTTTGCGTTCGCGTTTTGCGCGTCTAGCACTTGAAGCGTGGTCTGGGCGTTCGCGCCGATGCAACGCAAGGATTGGGAGATGAGTGCAAACCCGAAAAGCCGTGACTCGATTTTGAAACAGATCGAGCGACCTAAAACGCGGTCAGCGCTGTTTTGGTGGTTGTACGACAATCACGACAGGGTTCTGCACGCCGCGAATGGAGCGCGGATCTCGTGGAGAGAACTGTGTTCGTCGTTCGCTGATCAGGGGATTACGGACAGAGACGGGAAGGCGCCAAGCATTGGAACGGCGCGGCTGACCTGGTGGCGCGTTAGAAAAGAGCGCGCGCGCATGGAGGTGCGGCGTGGGGCAGAGGAAGCCGCGCAGGCAGCGCGCCGCGCCGCTGATCCGCGACGAAATATGCCGTCGCGGATTACTGGACCGGTTGGGCCGGCGTTAGCGGAGGTTCAGACGGAACTGCCGATCGGGGCGACGCTCTGGAACGACGACTATTTCAAAGATCACGAAGGGTGGATCCAGCCGGTGCAACAGAATATTCGCGAGTATATCAATTTGGCTGGTGCGGCTCGCAATAGGCAGGAATCTAATCGGTCTATCGGTCGCCCCATAGATCAAGGGATTGAGAACTTGATAGGACCAAAAAAGGAGTATGGAGCATGAATATTCAGGCGTTTGAAGAACAAAGTGGCGCGAGCGCGGAGAGGCCGCCTGTTCTTGTCGTGAGACATGGGCGGGGTAGAACGGGGGGATCGACGTTTCTTGACTTTCTGATCCAACGCGCGCGGCGGGCGGGGAGGGAAGTCATCATAGGAGACGGCGACAAGGGCAACCCGACGTTGGCTGCTTTTTATCCTGCGGAAGAACAGGACGGCGCACGGCAACCTATCAGCGCGGATATCGCGGATGTCTCCGAATGGGTGACTACATTGAGTGGAGAGATGGCGCTGAGAAAAGCGTCTCTCGTACTCGATCTCGGTGGCGGTGACAGGGTTCTCGCTGAACATGCGCGCGATATGAACCTTCCGGAATTCTGCGAGGACGTCGGAGCCACCGCGTTGGGGGTGTTCATGATCGGCCCCGACAAGGACGATTTTGAGCATGTCCTGAGTATTTTTCGGGCGGGCTATTTCCGGGCGGAGCATTCGATTCTGGTCCTGAATTACAACCTCGTGAAGGCAGGAAAAAATGCCGTAAGCGCATTTGAGTGGCTCGAGAGCCATTCGGGCTACAGCGAAATGCTGAAGAGGGGATCTGTGATCAGAATGGAGAAATTGGCTTGCATGGAAGTGATGCGCGCCGAGGGGTTGAGCCTGAATGAGGCGATAGAGGGCCGTCGAGGAAAAAGCGGCGTCCCGTTCGATCCGGCAAGAGCGTATCAGGTTAAAGTCTGGATGAACAAAATGGAGAAGCAATTCCGGACTTACGGCATTGAGGACTGGCTTCCATGAGCGAGACGGGGAAGATTGGCGACGGCGCGATGGAGAAGCTTCGCGCCGCCTCGGCGGAAATGGATGCCTCCCTCAAAGAGGAGGGGTTCGACGAGCACGGGCCCCTCGGGGTGTTTTCGCGTTATCAGCGGCTCGCGATCGAAGAGTTGGCCAACATCGTCGTCGGCGCCGAGGAGAAGATCGGGGGGACAATCGATCCTTTGTGCAAGCGGATCGAAGCATCGGCCGAGGAGTTTCGGGAGGGTCAACTCGCGGAGCTTCAGGCCCTGTTCAAGGCTGGTCATCAGGTTCTGGAGCTCGCGCAGGAGGCGACGAAGATCGCCGCGCGGGCGGAGGCCGAAACCCAATTCCAATACGATCAATCGATCCAACGGGTCGCGCGGACGATGGCGACGGCATTGTTGTCTGAAACGAGCGGATGGCTGATTCTCAAGCAGACGAATTACAATCGGGGGATGGCGATGCGCTTCGCGGCGATCGCCGGCGCCGCGATGCTTTTCATAGCATGGTCGGGCTATCAGGTGCGGGCGTGGGAGGACGGGCCGACGATGGATGCGGCGGGTCGTTGCGCTGCGACGTCGTTTTCGGTGCGCGTCGGGGATAACGCGGCGCCGCAACGGGCTTGCATGGCGAAATCCTTCGAGCCGCGCGAGTTGAAGGATTTGCCGAGCGCCGTGAAAGGGTGGTTTCGCTCATGGGGGTCGTAGAAAACCGGGTTCGTGTTGGCGGGACCGCCGCGCCGCGTTTTTCGGTTAGGGGGCCCGCCAAATGAGTTGGAAGGTGTAGGATATTCGGATATCCTGAAATGGATATTCGGATATCCTCGGGAGTTTCGATGCCTCTTTATATCAAGGACGATGTGACCGCCGAGCTGGTGGAGCGACTGGCGAAACAGCGTGGCCTGACGAAACAGGATGCTGTGAAATTAGCTGTTGCGGCTGAGCTGGAGCGATCAGCCGAGGCGATGCCCTTGCGCGATCGGTTCGCTCGGTTGAGAGAGGATCATCCGCTGCCGCCCGCAGTCCGCAACGTGAATGTCGAGGGCGGAGCGGATACGGTTGCGGGAGACAGCCGATGATTTTCGCAGACGCATCAGCGTTGATGTCAATCATCATGGGAGACGCTCAGTCGAGAGAAATCGCCGATCGGCTTGAAGGCGAGCGCGTGAGATTGTGTTCGGCTCTGTCGGTATCGGAAACCGTGGCCAGTCTTTGCGACAGCCACATGTTCTCGGTCAGCGCCGCGCGGGCGCATGTGCGCCTTTTTCTGGAAGCGGCCAATTTCAGGATCGTGAGCATCGGAGAACGGGAACTGGAGATGGCGGCGGATGCCTTCGCGCAATATGGCGAAGGCCGCCATCCGGCAGGGCTCAGTATGAGCGCCTGCTACGCCTATGCGTGCGCAAAGGTGAACAGGGCGAAGCTGCTGTTCACTGGGGGAGGGTTCGCGCTGACGGATCTCGGCGGCCAGGCGTTTCGCGCATAAGAGCCGGGGGCTGAAACTCAGCGTCTGCGCGGGTTGATGACGGAGGCAGTGCAAAAAAGGAAGAAAGGCGGAGGCGTTCGCCCCCGCCGGAGTGTGCGGCGTGCGTGGCGTCAGCTGGCATCCTGATCGCCGTCGGCGGCGATCAGTTCCTTTATATCGAGTTCCTGTCGAATGTGGGTGCGCTCCTCGGCGTCGAGGCAGTTGCGGAGTTCTGCGCGAAGTTCTTCAATTTGCTGGTGAATGCTCATTTTGCTCTCCCTTGTCTTGATGACAAAGGTCGCGGACTATGCGCGGTCTTTCTGGGTCAAGGATCGCGCAGCGACCGCCAGTGGCGGCGAATGGGGGAGCCGATTTTATCGAACGAAAAAACATAAAATGATGCGCGCTCTTGCGCGCGCTTTGCGTTCGACAAAATTGGGGGAACCGTTCTTAGGTTACGTGTCAACTGTCCTGTTGGGCACGAGCGGGCCCTGGTGTACGAGGTTAAGTGAATGGCCGCCCTCAAAGTCGACCGCAGACCCGCAAACCCGAAAGCCGGTGACTAAGCCTAATCCCGCAGGCCAAGGTCAAGGCGACCTTATGGGCGCCCTTGATCGCGGAACATCGATCTCGATGGGCTGGATTTGAAACAAAGCGGCCATAAAGGATGTGATCCGCATGGCCCATTGGCCGATGCGCGTGCGGATTAATTCATGTGGCCTTACACGGGACGAGACGGCGCCATGACCTCACCCGCGTCTTCCGGTCGTCTCAGCAAGCTGACCGCTGTGCGCCGAGACGAGGCCAGCCGACGCGCCTAGTTTGCTCACAGCGAGGAGCCCGACGAAGGCGACGGCGTTGATGGCGAAGATTCGTCCGATGATTAGCGGCCCATAATTCTCGACCCCACTTTGGACGATGATGGAGGTGAGAAAGAGAAGACCTTCATAGACCGCAAAGGCGGCAAGGAAGGCCGCGATCGAAGCAAGGATTCCATTGCGGCCGATCAAGCGCTTCGCGCCAAATTCGGCGGCAAAGACCGAAAGCAGCGCAATGACGCCAAGCGCGAGGCCCCAGGCGAGGCAATCCACTGTCCAGGGATAATGCAGCACGCCGAACCCGACGCATTGATTGGCGCCCCAGACGAGACCAACAAGCAGCAGGGCGTCGCGGCGCGTCATGGTCAGCGCCGCGATCGCGGCGAAAGCGGCGAGCGGCGTTGCACAGGCAAAGCCGAGGGTGAAGGCCACGCTGGCGGCGGCCAGCAAAGCGATCCAGGCGGGTTTGCGCCAGCCCGCTATTGCGGAAGACGGGGAATTCATTGCGTTTTCCTTTTCAGATTTGAATTTGGATCGGTTTCGCGGCGGGCTTCAGTCATGGCGAAAACCTTTGCCTGATCGGTCGACCGGATCAGGCTCACTTTGCCCGAGCCAGCGCGCACGCAGGCTGTCCCAAAGGGCGAGGCGCTCCCATTCCGGCGCTTTCAGAAGCTTGTCGCTGTCCTGATCCAGAAACGGATTGGGAAGAAGCACCGTGATCTGCTGTTCGCCTTCGCCGTTGAAAAGACGCAGGCCCCAGGAAACCGGCGCGCCGCTTCGATCGAGACGGCGGTAAAGCTCGGCGCGCGAGGTTTTGCGATGGCGCGCCAGTACTGGCGAGGCGGGATTATGGGGACTGCCTTTGTGGACGCCAATGCAGATATGAAAGTGCGGCGCGCCGAAGGCGATCGTCAGATAGCCGTCGAACATCCCGATATGGGTCGGCGGCGAGGACGCCTTGAGCTCGTAGGCTGCGCCCTCGATGATTTGTCCGAAGGTGATTTCGCGCCAGTGGTTTTCGAACAGATCGCGCAACAGGGCCGCGAGCGTCTCTTCATCCGTCGGCAAGGCGAAGATGTCGACAGACGAGCCGTCGACTTCGACCGCTCGGCGCGGTCGATAGTCGGTTTTGAACGTTAGATACTGTTTGGCCATCACAGCAAACCGTCCTGACCTAAAGCGACTTTGACGCCGCCGAAAACGCCAAGCGTCGGCTGGTCGAAGCCCAAGGGGTTTTGGTAATGGTCGTTGAGCGCATTCTGGACCCGCGCGAAGCCGGAAATTCCGTGTCCGAAATCGTAAGTCGCGGCGAGATTAAGCAGCGTGTAGCCCGGCGCAACAAGATTCGTCGCCGTCCCCGCGCGATTGGTGTCGGCCCATGGGCCGGTATATACAAAAATCGCGGATAGAAGCAGCGCGGGCGTCGCCTGGAGCGTTGCGCTGAGGCTCAATTTGTCGCGCGGTCGCCGCAAAAGATCGAGCTGCCTGAGTTCATCCTTGGCGACGGTGTAGGTGTAATCGGCGCGGACGGAAAAGCCGTTCCATGGAGAGAGGCTCAAGAAGCTCTCGAGCCCGAAGGTTCTGGCCTGACCGATATTTACATAGGAGGTCGCGGTGTCGTTGATGTCGATGAGATTTTTGATGTTATTGGCGAAATAGGTGGCGCCGAACGAGATGCGGTCCAGCAGCAGGGTCTGTTCGAAGCCGGCGTCGAAGCCGATGCTGGTTTCGGGTCGCAGGTTCGGATTGGCGAAGAAGCCGTAGGCCGGATAATTGTCGTAGAGTTCGTCGAGGGTCGGCGCCTTGAACCCTGAGCCGACGCTGGCTTTGAGCTTGGTTCCCGTTTCCGGAATGAGAAAGGCTGGCGCGATGCGGAAGGTCGTCGCGCTGCCGAACTGATCGTCGGCGTCGTAGCGTATGCTCGCCGCATTGAAGAGCCGCCCGCCAATGTTGGATTGCAGCTCCGCGAAGCCGGCCGTATCGCCATCCACCGCCCAAACAGGATTGCTGTTGACGAGTCGGTTCACTTCGCGATCGGCGCCAAGGACCAGAGTTTCGCCCTCGATGAGACGGAGATTGCCTTGATAATCGACCTTGATGCGGGATCCCTGATAAAAGCTGGGGACGAAGGGGATCGAATTCGGGTCGGAGTAGCTCCTGTCGTAATTTGTGTAGGCGAGGCCGAGCGTCTGATCGAAACGCCCGTCGAAGAGCGTATTATGGACGAAGGCCCGGCTGAAGGACTGATCGCTGCCGGTGTTGCTCCGCAGGTTTTCCGGCCCGAGGAAATCATCGCTCGTCGAAAGGAGGGTGGTTTCGATATAGCGGCTTGTTAGCCCGACATCGAGCTGATCTGCGAGCTGCGCATCAAGCCGCATCGAGAAGGTGCGGTTGTCATAGGCGTTTGGATTGATAACGCGACCTATCGGAACGAGGGACGGCGGCGTAACCGGCGTATCGATCGTCGAGAAATGACCGAATCCCAGGAAATAGCTCAGCCAATCGGCCGAGCCGGAAACCTTGGCGGTCTGGTTGAAGGTCCCGAACGAGCCGCCTTCGACGTTCGCCGTCGCCACCATCGGCCCCTGGCCTTTTTGCGTGGCGATGTTGATGACGCCGCCGATCGCGTCGGAGCCGTAGAGCCCGCTTTGCGGCCCGCGCAGCACTTCGATGCTGCCGAGGTCGAAGTTGAGGATATGGGCGAAATCGAAGGCGCCGTCGGGCGAACTCGGATCGCTGACGTCGATGCCGTCGATGAGAACCTTGGTCTGGTTCGAATTGGCGCCGCGGATGAAGACCGACGTAAGTCCGCCGGGGCCGCCGGTTTGCACGACGTTGAGGCCGGGGACATCGAGAAGCGCATCGGGCAGCAGGCGTTCCTGTTTGGCGGCGATTTCGTCCGCCGAGATGACGGTGACGCTGGTGCCAAGTTCGGACTCAGGCGTCGGAATGAGCGTCGCGCCGACCACGACCGGGGGAAGCTGGACCGGCGGGGACGACGCATCCTGGGCATAGGCCCGGGAGGCGTCGATGGAGAAAGAGATGAGGGAAAAGCACGAAGTTATGGCGCCTAGGCGCAAAGCTGATGGAAAAGAGGAAAACATGGCGGTCTCGCAGCAACGTGACACGTCACTGCGAACCAAAGTCCAGGTACGCCGCCCACAAGATCAGGCGAGAATCCTAGTCCCCACTGAGACACCCCGCCCAATGTGTTCGCGCGTGACCACGGCTGATGGCAGGTCTCCTGGCTCGCGGGTCCTTGCCTTGCGCCGCCTTCCCGGTTGCCCAGTGGCGTGATTGGCGCGCGGCTCGCCGCTTACAGTTGCGGGGACAGCCACGGTATTGGCCGCATGGCCGCACCGTGTTCCCTTTTGATCCCCGAAGGGAACCATCGCAGGCAGTATGCCGTCGTCGATGTCGCGACGTCAAGGCACAGGTCGACAAATCTTTCCGTTCGAAAAGCCGCCGGAACCTGTTTCGTCGATATAACTGAGTTCGTCCATCCTTTGACGCGTGTTCAAAGGATCAAATGCGTTTGGCTGCTTTTGGCGCAAACCTGCCCATTGAAATCAGTCGATAGAGGCAGCCCATCAATGACTGCTCTTGTAGTTTCGCTTATGTAGACCTCAAAAAAGCGCCCGTAGCTTATTGCGTTGCCTCGGGTGCTGCTGATCGACTTTAGGTTCGGATCTGGGCCAAGACGGTCGGGCGGTGGACAGCTTCTAGCTCGCGGATGAATTTGGCATTCTGCTTCTGCAGCCTATCGACCACCTTTTCGGCATCGACCGCGCGCTTGAGAAGCGCGGCATTCTCGGTTGCCAGTTGCCACTTCTGCTGCCGCAATTCCTCGATCAACGCATTAACTTCGGCTATCTTTTCCATCGGACGGGGCCGCTTTGGCGTGTGGGTCTGCAGATCGACGAGGTTCATCTCGTCGAGGATCGAGCGATGGTTGGCGTAGATCGTGTTGCGGCTGACCCTGGCCTCGCGCGCCAACGCAGAAACGGTCAGCCGATAGGTGCGGCCGCGCAAGGAGGGATGGCTGGGTACACCACCGATGAGCCGCCCCAAAGCCGCCCGCAGAGACTGTTCGGTGCCCAAACGACGCTTCTCGTGCGGTGCCGTCGGTTCACTGCTGCCCGCTTTACTCATAACCGTCGCCTCTGACCTGGTCGAGCACAATGAGGATGCGGTCACATTCCTCGACGCGTGCCGCAGCAAGGGCGCGGCTCTCCATATCGAGCGCCGGCTGGGTGAGCAGATCGACGTTGCGCTGACGCCGCGCTGCCCATATTGGACGGTGCTTTTCACTCACGACGAAGTTGGCGCAGTCCGCGCAAATACTCTGCGTACGCAGCACAGGATTCGGGCCGCGTTCGCCGCCGAGGCAGGCCGAACTCTCGCGGCGATAAACGCAATAACCCCAATCGCATGTCCCGAGCCGCATATCAGTCTCGCGCAAAATGAACTCGACATATTCTCGTACGTCTCCCTGGCGCGTACGGCCTCGGAAGCGACTGCGTTCAGCGATGGTGCGGCCTGCCTTGCCGGCGAGTCGCGGGGCGGTCAGAAGTTCTTCGAGCGCGTCACGCATTTCCTCGAGCGCCTCGGCTTCGATCAGATCACTCAGCTCGAAGTCGGTGCCGACGTAGCTGGCGTCGGTCATGGTACGGGTGACATGTCCGAAGTGGGCGGCGAGGGCGTGCAGGCCGGTCCGATCGCGCCGACCGACAAAGCGCGCGAAGGTCTTCCGACCCTGGTGTGGGGTCAGATGCCATACCTGGCCGTTATGGGTCGGCAACTCGATAAAGACAGCGAATGAGCCGTTGAGGCGATCGATGAGATTGGAGGACCGGGGGACATGGAACCCGCCGTCTTGGCTCGGAAGCAGCCACAGATCGGCCCGCCCCGAGCTTCGACGCACGGGCTCCGATAACCCCTCCAGAACCGCGATAGCGCGCACGACGGGTGCCGGCGCGACCCAGCGATGCGGTTGCCCGCCAGGGCAGTCGGCGGTCTTGTAGACCCTGCCGCTGAGATATGCGAACGCCTCCGCCCCATCGGCCGACGGATGGTCCACGATGCAGCCGACCTTGAGCCCGAGGATCTCCGATACGCGCGCGCCAATGAGATAGGCGATGACGACGAAGCAGGCGTCGTAAAGGCGACTCACCAGGAATTGCGCCGCCGCTAGATCAGCAACGCGTTCCGTCCGCCAAGGCCTCTCTTCACCCACCGGAGTCGAGAAGATGAAGTCGGCTAGGTCGGCGCCGACGAACGCATCTGCCCCTCGCCGATCAAGCCGCTGCGCCGTCGCAGCGACGACGGCAGCCTGTGCCCGATCACGCAACGTGATGATATCGTCAGCGGGGCTGCCGATAAGTCGAATAGCGGCACATACTAGAGGTATCGCGACGGCGTCCGGTGTGCAAGGCAGCGAGCCCCCGCGATGCCCCCATCGGCCCGCCAGAAGGCCGAGGCGATCTTTTGCCAGAAGATCTTCTTTCGGCGCATCCGGCAGACGATCGCGTTGCAAATAGAGGCTGTTCAGGAGCCTCGCGTAGCCGACAAATGTTGACGCGGAAAGAGTCTGTCGTTTGCGCCCCGGCCTCGCCTTGACCGTCGCCAGAAAGGATTCGGCGGCGTCATGATCGAGGTCGGCGAAGCAGCGATAGCCCTCGCCGGTCATCCAGAAGATCAATATACGCAAATGCTTGAAGGAGCGCACAAGCGAGCTGTCCCGAGCGCGCCGATGGCCGGATGGTGGATCGACGCGCAACGACCAAAGGAACCGTTTCGCCGCGTCGCGCCACGGTGTCCATTGGTCTTCGGTAAAGTGGCTGCCATCCGGCAGCACGAAGCCCCAGTCCACCAAGACATCGCTCGGCGCGGTGCCGGGAATAGTGACGTCGAGCTGCCAGACATGATCCAACCAGACCGAAGCCGCCGAGATTCGAACCTCTGGGATGGCCTCTGCGAGCGGGAATGGTGCTCGAACGATCGCGGTCATCTCTATCACTCCAAATCGGGGAGCGACGGCAGCGAAGGAATGATACGCTCCGCTGCCGGATGCAGTTCCTCGGGGAAGTCAGGGAGGATACTCTCTGTTAGAATTTGGTGGCTCGGCGCGTACACGAGTTGCCAGCGGTGCGGATCTATCCGGTCGCGCGCTGACTCAAGTTTGCGCTTCGCCTGCAAGGCACGCGCGAGATGCTCGGCATCGATCGGAATCACGAGCCCAGGACAGGAGAGACAGGCGCCGAACCATGGACACAAGCGGCCGGGACTCGAACCGGGAGCAACGCCAACCAGCGGATTGCCACAAATGTGGCCGAAGGCGGTTGCATTTTTTCCAAGAACGTTCACCGCCATGGTTGCTTCCATACCAACAGGATCGTGCGCCGATTGTCCACCGGTAAACCATGCGACCATCAATTGTTGGAGGCGCGCCACTGTGGCTTCCTGAAAACGTTCCGTCTCCGGCCCTCGTACATAGAGATCCGTCGTGTCAGCCCGAGCGTGATTCAGCACCGCCTGCGCGGCACGGCTATCCCCGCCAGTCGCGTGGTAGTGCTCGGTTGCAACGCTGCCGCGGAAGAGGACAGGGACGAATTTCGGTAGCGGCGCGCGCAGACCATCTGGATGAGCGTCGTTCCACGCCTCGATGCGTCGGTTCGCGCGAGCGATGAAGCGGCGGATACCCGTGCTCAGCGTCTGGCTCCCGATCGCCTTGATGCCACTCGGGCGGTTGCCCCGGATCAGGAACAGCCGATCGCGTTCGCTCGGCGGCGCGTGCGCGGCAAGCGGTGCGGTCATCGCCAGTACGCTGTCGATTAGGTTCGGTGCAGCGCGGTGGCGGCGTCGATCGAACGACCTCCGCTGCGCACGCCGAATCATAGCGCCGGCCCGCGGCTTTGCCCAGTCAATTACGACCCGATGCCCGTCCAAAGGATGCGCCGCCATGCAATCACGCCTGATGAGGCGCAACGAATCAGGATTGGCTGCGGTCTGGATGGCAATGGCCAGGAAGAACGGCACCAACGTGTCGACGGTAAGATGAAGGTATTGCGCCAATATCCGTGTGCCGCCAAGCCGATTGGAGGAACCGCGGGTTTCACCAAGCTTCGCAGCCGCTTGCTGTAGCGGCATTATGCCCTCACCCTGACGAAGGAGATACTGGACCAACGCTTCAAGCTCCGCTCCCCGCCCGGATGCAGATGCATCGGGCATCCCCGCAAGGACCGCCTGACCCTCAGTAAAGCGAGCCCAGGCCGCATCGATCTCCTCGTAGCAGGCGCGGAGAATCGTTTTGAGATGTGGCGCGGATAGGCGCCGGGGCACGGGTGTTTTATGGCGCCCGGAGAACGGGTTGTCCGGGAAGTCCATCTGCGCAGGCAGACGGTCGGCACGGTTCCGCATCGCCCAGGCGAGCATCATCTTTATATGCACAAACCGCGAGTTTCGAGTCGACGTAGACCACGGCTCGCCGTTGGGCGAGCGTTGTCGATCGAGCCACACGAGGTACCGCCCGATGGCCTCTGTGCCTAGGTCTGCAGGAAAAGCAATCCCGCCATCCTCCGCGACAAAACGTCCGAAGGCGCGGAGCGCCTTCCAACAGCCCTTCCGAGTTTCAACTGCGGAGGCTGCATAATGCATAAAGAAGGCGTCCGCTAGCACAGTGGTAATCTCGGCGGAAAGGCCAAGAGCAGCGAGGTCGAAGACCTGTGCGACATTGCCCCACTCGTCATTGAAACTGACGACCACTGAACTTTCGGCGGGCAGCTCCGCCGACGGCCCTACAGTCAGCCGGCGATCGAGACGAACGCGTTTAGATCTCATCGAGGATCACGCCGCCATAGAGGTAATCAAGGCTCTCCGCAATCTCGCGCTCATGCAATTCCACGCAACGCAGATAGATCGCAGTGGTCTGGATCGAGCTGTGGCCGAGGAGAATCTGCAGCACTTTCAGCGGGTTGATTTCCGGCTTAACCGCTGCGTGTGCCTGCAGCCGCACAAGCATTGTCATGGCAAAGGTGTGGCGCAGCCAATGCAACGAGCCGTCCAGACCGGCGGAGTTGAAGGCCGCGGCGAATACTGCCGTGAGGCGGGCGCGCGTTACGCAGCCGCCATTGCGGTTTAGGAAGAGGGTCACCGGTTCCCGATCGCCAAGCGGATTACGCCGGATGCGACGAAGGAGCGCCGCCCTCTCCTCACCTACATACCAGTGGGTTCGATCGATCAGCCGGATCGGCGAATAAACGGTGCGTGGTCGATCGCCCTTGGTAATCGAGAGCGCCACGCCGATAAGCGGATGGGCTCCCACATCAAATGCGCGCAAAGACGGCACCTGGTCGACGGTCAGAGCGCATAGCTCCATTCGCCGCAGGCCGCAAGCCAGCGCCCATTCGGCCATCAGCCTGTAGGGTGTGGCTAAGTTGACCAACAGCAGTTTGATCTGGTCCACGCGCAGTGACCTGGGCAAGTTCTCATACTCGGCAACCGTCAGGACGTTGGCGGTCGTCACTGTGGACCGCTGATCAACATGAGCTAGAAAGGATTGCTTGCGGCCGGAAGTGATCCTCACATCAATCCGATGGAACGGTAACTGGGAAAGCCAGCCACGGCGATGCGCCCACTCGTAGAACCGGCAGACCGAGCGGACCCGGTCGCTAATCGTCGATCGAGCATAGGGCCTACCGGTGTGTGCGCTAGGCTGGTCCAGCATCCGATTGCGATACGCCGCGATCGTCTCTTCACAGACGTCGCGCCAATTGAGACCAGACTGTTCCAGGCTATCGAACCAATCATGGAGATGCTCAGCGTAAGTCCGTAGCGTCTCGCGGGAATGTGACCGCCCTGGCACCGTCGTGAGTTCGAGCAGGAACACGAAAGCCGCCTCGATGATCTCCATTTTGTCAGTAAGTAAAATTGGGAATCCCCCCGGGATGCCAACGTGTCCGTCGATTGTGCGAATGATCACTGCCACGCCGTCCTCCTCGATCGCATCCCGAGTGGTGGCCATCGGCCTACCACTTTGATTACGGCGAGGCTGTTCCCCTTGCTCGCCACTTGGCAAAGGAGTGCGGACTTAAGTCCGCACTCCTTTGCCAAGCTTCTGAATCCGCCGCGGCGTCAAGCATTGTCCGACGATCTCAATCGGTAGCATTGATGCTGTTGCCGCACTATGCAAGGACAAACAGTACATTCCTAGAGCCCGCAATCTAACCGTTCGTCCTTGAGGCGGACCGATCCGCGCATGGTAGGATTGGACGTCAGAGAGAGTTTGTTTCAGGAAAAGGCGCTCTTCAATATCGCGCGGCAGATCGCTTCCGGCGATGCGATATTTTTTTGGGCGTTCGCGGGGGCAAGGGGGATTGTCGGCGGCGCCATGACTACAGGGGTAGTCGGAGAAAGCGGGGGATGGCGATGAGAGACGGCGGGTCAGAGACGTGGGAAGGATTCGAAGAGGCGGGATGCAATCTTTATACGTTGCCGGAATTTGATCGTCTCGCGGAAGAATTTGTCCGGAGCACGCCTTCCGCGTTGAAGGACTTAACGCTGCTGTTCGAGATGATCGACGGGCAAGGTGGCGCGAGGGTTTCCTCGCCGATGTATGTTTCTGCGCGGCGGGATTTCGAACTGTTGATGGTGGCTCATGGCGCCGAAGAAGGGGCGTTCTCGGCGCCGCGTGTCTGGCAAGATCTGTTGGCGAGGCGCAGGAGTCAGCAAAAGCGGACTAGGTTCGATATGAAATGCAAGAAGGTCGTCCTGGCGGCGATTATGATGGCGACTGGATTAGATGAGTTGAATCTCACCATCGATGAATTGGGCGGATGCCTGATCGAGCAGAGGGACATGGCTTCCGATCCCTGCGCCAAAGGAAGAGCGACGCGCCGGGGTGAAGAATTCTTCGCGAAGGTGAATGAGTTTGTCGCAAGACAAGCGCGGTCCCTCGCTTAAGGGCCGTCGCGGTCCGTGCGCGCGATTGATCCCGGCGGGGCGGAGTTCTTCTCGACAAGGCGGAAAGTGAAAAGAAAAGGCGGAGGGTTTGCCTCCGCCTTCACTGATGTCAATAGTCGGCGTTGAGGGCGTCATCGAGCTGCTGCTCCCATTGGGCGACAATTTCGCAGGCGTTGAAGTAGAGGGTTTCGTTGGAGGCGCGGGCGGAACCTGGAAGCGCAGGTTTCAGGAGTTGGCTGCGGGCGGCGCGCCGCGTTTCGCGTGCGTCCGAGAGGGCTTCTTCGATTCTTGCGATACGCTGCGCCCACGAATTGACTGGATCGAGCTCGTTAGCTAGGGCGGACTGCAAGACAGAGGCGGGCGCCGCGAGGCTTTGCCGAAGCTCGTTGGAAGGTACTGTGATGTGCATTTCGATCTCCTTTGTCTGAATGACAAAGGCCCGCAACAATGCGGGGTCTGCGTGCGTCAGGGATCGCGAAGCGACCGCCGGCGGCGGCGCGTGGTGGTTCCGATTTTGTCGAACGAAAACAACTAAGAAATGTGCGCGCTCTTGCGCGCGCTTTACGTTCGGTAAAATAGGGGGACCGCGCGTCCTTGATGCGGGCTGATCCTCGCATGGTAATCTCGGCAGTCAGAAAGACGGATTTGTTTCAGGAAAGGGAGCCCTTTGACGCGGCGCGGCCGGTCGCATCCGGTCGCGTGGCGTATCGGAGCGCGGAAACCGCCTTTGGGGGAGGGCGTGGGAGGGATCGTCGCCCTGAGGGCGAAGACGACGAAGTGGGCTTCGTGAGAGTAGGAAGGAGCGTCGGGCTCGGGGATAAACCTCTCTTTGAGTCCTGCAGGGCGTAATGGGCGTTTTCGTTCCTTACGAAAAACTTGGGCGCCGCCGTCATGGGCGCGGCGGCTGTCGCGGGGTTAGAAGCGAAAGGCGGATGCGGGAATTGCGGCCGGCCCGAAGGCCGCCCGTAAAGTTTCGGCTCGCGGAGCGACTATGGGTGTCGTCCCTTCCAGCGGGAGCCCGTGATGTTGGTGTCACTCGCATTTGAATGTGAGGAGGCGCTCTATTTGATTGATGATGAGGTCGCCGTGGCACGGTTTGTTGAAAGGCGCTCCCGCGCACCAGCACATCAAGATGAGCTTTTCGCCGTTCTTAACGCGTGCTGCGAGTTGTTCTGTAGCGATAGCCATCGGGCCGCGCGCGGCGAGATCTTGCTGATATTTGAGGTCGTAGAGGCGGATTACCTCGGCTCGCCGAATATCGTCACGATGGTCCTTGAGCACATAGTGATTGCCTAGAACTGGATTTACGCGGTCGATATCGATGACGGTTTCGCCAGGTTGTGGTTTGGCTTTTGCCCCTGCTCTCTTGTTGCCGAGTCGGACGCGGTCTTGGATGGCTGAATCTGCTCGAGCGTTCATGGCGCTTGTTTCTCCTGCTGGTGAACGATGAGGGGAGGCTTTCGCCTCCCCCAGATTTGGTGATCTTCAGAAGGGGACATCATCATCCTGAAGAGCCTTGGCGGCGCGGCGCGGCTCCCGCCCTTCGCTCGCATCCTCCCCGCTGCTTGACTTGGCGAGACGTTCGATCTGCTCGCAGCCCAGCGTCATGCCGTAGACCATCTCTCCGTCCTTCTTGTAGCTGGTCTGGGCGAGCGTGCCGGCGGCGTAGACGAGATCGCCCTTCTCCAGGTTTCTCTGGACGTAGGCCTGAGTGGCCTCGTTGAAGATCGTGATTTCGTTCCATTTCGCCTGTTCGATCCAGTCGCCCTGCCTGTCCTTGTAGGAGTAGCTCGAAGCGATGGTGACGCGAACGGTCGAGCCGACTTCCTTGATGGCTCCAACCCGGCCGATGATTTTGAATTCCGCGATGTGGCTCATGATCTGATTCCCTGTCTCTAAACGCCTTGGGGCTTCCGGCTCATCCGGTGCGTCCCCCTCGGTGCGGCTGAAAGAGCCGGGCGAGAAACCGCGTTCGCACCCTCGACTGCCGCCCTCGGGCGGCAGCGTGGGCCGGAACGAAGTGGAGGGCGGCGCAGGGCGGCGATTTTGCCTCGCGAGGAATTCGGCGAAGCCGAAGGGGAAAATCGCTGGCCGGAGCCGTTGCGGGCGCGGTTTGCCCGGCTAGGTCATCGACTCATTATGGCGCAACCAGATGCGTATTGAGGCGAGCTTGACTCCGGCGAGGAAATTGTCGGCTCGTTTGTCGTAGCGCGTGGCGACGCCGCGGTAGTGCTTGATCTTGTTGAAGAAACGCTCGACGAGGTTCCTGTAGCGATAAAGGTAAGAGCTGAACGCCGGAACGTTCTTGCGGTTTGGCATGGGCTTGATGTTGGCCCATGCGCCACGAGCGCCGAGGCTCTGGCGCAGCGCGTCGCTGTCATAGGCGCGGTCGGCCAGAAGAATTTGCCCGCCGGCCAAAGCCTCCAGCATGTCGGCTGCGCTGCGCCCGTCATGCGCCTGACCTTCGGTCAGCTTCAGGTCGATTGGCAGACCTTCCGCGTCGACAAGCGCGTGAATTTTCGTTGTCAGGCCGCCCCGCGAGCGACCCATGCAATGGGATCCGTCGACTTTTTTTGGGTATTGGCGGCGTGCTGATGGACGCGGATCGAGGATGAGTCGATCATTTGGATGTCGCCGTCATAAGCCTTTGACACGCCTTTGAGAATGCGGTCCCAGACACCAGCCTTGCGCCACCGGTTGAAGCGGTTGACGCAGGTTGTGTGCGGACCGTAGCGCCGCGGAATGTCCGCCCAGGGCGCGCCAGTCCGCAAGCGCCAGAAGATACCGTTCAAGACGCGACGATCATCGACGCGCGGAACACCCCGCGGCTTGTTCAGCAACAACGGCTCAATCACCGACCATTCGAAATCCGTCAAATCAAACCGCGCCATCTCAGCCTCCATGATCCCAAGGTTGAATCACCCACGGCCGATTCGGGAATCCCGATAATGGGTCTATGACCTAGGCCGCACAGAACCGAGGGGATGCGCTGGCATGCGCCGGCGGCTTCTTTGCGTGATCGATAGAGACGGGATCGATCCTGAGTTCAGCCGGTGGATTCTCGCGATCATCGGTTAGGTGCAGCTTCATGGGCGGCTCTTGGCGCGTCTGCCAATCTGAGTGCGGATCCTCGAAAAGGAAGCAGGCTGGAAAGGGCGGGCGCGCCCTGGAACCGCGATCTTGAGAATGGCGCTCAAGAGGCGACCGATATCGGAAACATGCGGGGTGATCCGGGCCGCGCTGCTGGTTTATTCGCTGACCGGCCTGATCAAGGGGCGAGGGGGGATTGGCGGGGACGCCTGCCTCCGCGGGGCTTGTCGGCGCGCAAACGGGCCGCGGGGGTCTGCGACGGGCTGTCGGGAGGCGCGCGGGTGAGCCCGGTGCAACACGAAAGACAGTGGCCCGCGATAATGTGAGGCAGGGAAGGCAAGGCGCTTTCCTCTTTCACAAAAAAACTCACCGAAGCGCGCCCCGGTCGGAAAAACGGCGTTTCCATTCGCTTCGGCGTCGATTGGAATGAACTCCGGCGCCGCCTCTTGGCGCAGCGAACGGGGAGATCGGAAAAAAATGCGTTGGATAGTGATTGGTGCGCTGGCCCTTGAGATGGCCGCGATGACATGGCTCGTGGCGAAGGCGCAGGATCGGGGCTTGCCCGATCCTGCCTTGACGCCGGGCGTCGTGGTCGATGTCGACAAGGCGACGCTGTGTCAGGTGGGCTATGCGGCGAGCGTTCGACACTACGACCGGGAAATACGGAATCAGGTCTTTGCGTCTTACGGGCTGACGGCGGTTGATCGTCGCGATTACGAGTTGGACCACCTCGTACCTTTGTCCCTAGCGGGCGGCGATGAGCCCAGGAACATGTGGCCGCAGAGCCGTCGAAGCGAGCCCTTTAACGCGGAAGTAAAGGACACGCTCGAGGACGTTCTGCATCACGAGGTCTGCGCCGGCCGCATGCCCCTGGCGGAAGCGCAGGAGGCGATCCGGACGGACTGGATTGCGGCTTACGCGAAATATGTCGGCGGCGCGCCACGACGGTTCGTCGCGCGAAGCGCCGAGGAGAGGTAGTCGCGCGGAGGCGCTTCGCGGAAGCGCGCGCGATAGGTTTGGGTCAGGGCCGGACATGCGGCTGTCGCTATGGCCAGCGATTTGATGGAGATTTGGAGTGGAGAGCAGTGCGTTGGTCCGGCATCTCGCGAGGAGAACGACGTCTCACGACAGCGCGGTTGCGAGCGTCGTCTGGAAGGCGGAGAAGCTGGACCGGATCATATTGATTAGGCGAAGCGATGCGTGGATGGCGGTGGTCGATGTTCCGCAGGAGATCCGGGCGGATCTGCGGTCGTTTGATCGCGACGCGGTGGGGAGGAAAGGGATGGCGCTGACGATCGCCGTAATGTGGGCGCTCCCGGACATGGAATTTCTGAGTATGGAGGCGTTTGGCGGGCGCCCGTTGAGGGACGGTGCGTCCCCGGCCGAATTCGGCGCGATCCGGCATTTCGGACCGGGCATGATCGGCGTGGATATCGGCGAGTTTGATCTGGCGAACAGGCGGCGGTTCAACTGAGGCGGCGCGCTTGCGCCGCCGCCGACTCGCCTTAAGGAACACGCGGCGTGTCGCCTATTTGGATGAATTGAGCGACGAAAGTGGTGCGGAGTCTGGCGTCCCGCGCCGACGATCCCCAATATCCCTCGACGGTTGTGCGGCTGCCTTTTGTGAGCTGATTGTATACGGCGTTGATTTGCTCTTGGGTGTAGTGTTCGGGAGCGAACCAGGTGATCGCTATAGGCCTGCCATCATTACGCTCTCCCCGAAGTTGGAGAGTGGAGGTGCCGGCATTGGTGTAGCGCCATTCGGCCTGTCGGACGAGAGTCAGAGCGACGCTTTTGCGGTTCCACTCGCGACGGCGTTTCAGGTCGTCCGCGACCTGGCTGGTCACGCGCTGGTCTTCGTCGCGCTGGCGCTCGGCGGCGCTTTTGGGGCGTGGAAGTGTGCTGAAATCGATCATTGGAAAGATCCTTTGCGGATAGAAGAGGCCGGAGTTTTCGTGCGAGGGAGTGGGCGGGGACCGTATGGTCCCCGCCAGAGCGTCAGGCGGTGAAGGCGTTCACCTCGGCGGCGGCGGAGCGGCGTTCGACAGTCGCAGGGCCCTGAGTCGGAGCCTGGTAGGCTTTCCATTCCTCGCCGGTGATTTCCTGATAGGCGCTGACCGCGCCCTCGGCGGCGGCGAGCAGAGCGTAGGCCTGCATCGCCATGTCGGCGGCGAACTCGCGGGCGCGTTGGGCCTTGCTGTCGAAACCCACGGGGGCGTCGCGATCCTCGTCGCGGTGGTCGTTGGCGAGGCGGGAAGTCAGATCCTTGGCGGCCGAGACTTTCTCGGAATAGAAGCGGCCGGCGCCGACCGCGGATGAGACCAGCGAACCGGCGATGCGCTGGAAGTGCATCATGGTGGCCTTTTCGTTCAGGGCATCGTCGAAAGAGTGCCACATCTTGCGGAAAGCGCTTTCGTGAGACTCGCGGATGCCGTCGAAATCAGGGACCGAGAGGCCGAAGGTGTTTGCGATGTTCTCAACAACGCGCGGGGCGGGGCAAAGGAGGCGGGCAATCTCGATTGTGACGCTGGCCTTGGCGGGCTTTGCGGCTTTGGCGGGAGCAGCGGTTCCAGAGCGTTTGTTAGCCATGATCTCGATCCTTTTTCAGAGCGCCGGGGGCCGCTGGCTCGATGCCAGCGCGTTCCCCTCGGTGCGGCTAAAAAAGCTGGGCCAGAAACCGGGGCTGCACCCTCGACTGCCGCCTTTGGGCGGCAGCGTGGGCCGGAACGGAGTGGAGGACGGCGGAGGACGGCGATTTTGTTTCGCGAGGAATTCGGCGGAGCCGAAGGGGAAAATCGCTGGCTGGAGCCGTTGCTGGCCCGGTTGGCCCGGCTACGCCGCACCAAACCGAGGGGATGCGCTGGCATCGAGCACAACAGGCGGGACCGAGCGATTTTGAAAAAGCCAGATCAACAATGGCTAAGGGAGCGTCTCGAACGCGCTTAGCTGGTGCCGAACCACGCGCGGCAGATTCTGGTCACAGATCGATGTCCGACGTTCGCGCGCTCTGGCGGCTGGTTGAAGACTGTTGCGCGCCCTCGGCTTCGTCCGGCTATTTCGGCGGGCCGCAACTCTTGGAAAGCGCCCGAGACTTGGCCTCCGACGATGCCCTGAACGAAAAGGGCGCCACGCGCCCCGCATGAAGCCGGAGGTCTCTATCGTCGGCGCCGAAACTTCTTTCCCCGAGAGCGAGCGAGGCTTGGCGCGGGGCTGGCCGGATCGCCCCGACCGCCCTGACGGGGGAGAAAGAGCGCGGTTTCGGCGCCCCGGGCAACCTGCGCGGTTCAACCTGGGATGGCGTTGGCGCGAAGGCCTGCCTGTCGTCCGTTCGGGCCGGTTTAGCCGAAAGGAAAAGGGGTGGCGGGATAAGAAAGCAGGATCCGACGTGCTCGGCGGCGATCGAGCGCTTCGGCGGCGCCCGCGATATTGCCGGGCGCTGGCGATCTGCGGCGGTCTTTTCGGGGGAAACACCCCGAGACGGACAGAATGGCCTTTCTTTTCAATAAGTTGCGCTTGCATTTCGAATTTGCGCCTGTTACAGGTTCATCGTTTGTTCGGAGGGACTGATTATGCGGATCGCATTGATGGCTAGCACGACCAACGTGGTGAGATTTCCGGTTGAGCAGCGGGCGAAGCCATCGCTCGATTTGCTCCGCGACATTGCGCCCGATTTGCGGGAAATCAGCCTCGTGGCGGAGGCGTTCGGGCTTGATGAGCCCTCGGGCGGAATTCGAGACGAGGCCGACCGCAGAATGGCTGAGAGGATCGCGTCTGGTGGATGGCCAGCTTCGCGTGAAGAGTGGGCGGTGGCGCTTGACGATCTCCTTAAGCCTCTGGTCGAGCGCGCGGTCGTGGCGTGCCGGGCGGCGCACAAGGCGGCGGCGGCTTCAGACGATGCGGCGGAGGCGTTCGTCAACGCGCAGGGGAGGGGAGGCTATTGGCTTTCGCCGCTTGAGGATGCGTCGAACCGGCGCGCAACCGAGGCGGCGGAGTTTCTGATCGACGCGTATGTCGCGACTCAAGAGGCGTTTGGCGCGGCGCGGGCAATTCGGTTGGCGAAGTGCGGGGAAGAATGGCGTCCGTTCGATGTCGAGGCAGCGGCGACCGAACTGTTCTTTGGGGCGGCGGCTCCGAGCGCCGGTGCCCGCTGACGGCGCGGCAATCAAATACGAGGCGAAGATTTTTCGTTTTTCTTCGAAAAGAGAGTTCGCGTTCGCGTCGGGGTTCGCAAGATTTGAGGCCTTCTTTGAAGGAGGTGACGTTTTGCGAAACATTTTCGGGGCGCGCGCCCGGCAGCGCGAAGGATCTGAGACTGGCGGAAGCGCCGGATCTGCGGAGGTTTTACGAAAAAGGGATCGACGCCGGCGGGTCGCTTGGGCGACGTCGTCCATCGTACTTGGTTTGTCATGGTGGCCGGGGCTGAGCGTCTCCTTTGCCGGCAATCCTCAAGCAGTGATGCCGTCAGGCCTGCCAGTGCAGGTCAAACCGACATTTCAGGAGCCTTACGGCCCGTCGTTTTCTTTTCCGCAAGGAGGGACGACTGATACGGGGGCGGTTACAGGCGCGACGGATACGAGTAGTACGACGGGGGGATATAGCGGGACGGGGAGCGGTGTCGCCGGGGCGACCGTGGCGACGGATTATTCCAGCATGCTTGGGCAAAGTGTTGGCAGTGGACAGTGCGTCGCTCTGGTTCAGGCGACATCCGATGTCGGCCTTACTTCAACTTGGAGCCCCGGCTCCGTGGTGGAGGGAAATTCGAACCTGGCGCCCGGCACGGTGATCGCAACATTCGGCGCTGATGGCACATACACCAATACTGTTGGTCAGTCTCATGCCGCCATTTACCTCGGGCAGGACTCAACAGGTATCTTTGTCGAAGATCAATGGGCAGGATCTCCGGCGGGGACTCGGCACATTAACTGGACAACGTCGAACTCATGTGAGCAGGGGAGTGCATTTTATGTTGTTACGCATGCTTAAATCAGCGGTCGGACTCTTCCTTATCGGAATGTCCGGAACAGCGTTCGCCTTAGAACCCTGCCATAAGGGAGTACCAGGGATTTCTATTATCGGCGGTCCTTATTCAAAACTGCCGGATAATGTCGCGAAGCTTTATGGCGACAAGATCAAAAAGGATCCGCTTGTTGTCATTGAAGGATCGTCTGTGATGGTTCCTCCAACGATCTCTCCAGACAGCGAATCTTCGAACCCAAACGGAACGCTGAAAGAGCAAGGGTGGCACAATCTTAAGAAGGCGCAGCGGCCTCTAAAGATCGTGTGCCGTTACGCCGACAAGGCGGTGACGGTTCCTCTGCCGGATTCGGTCGACAGCTGCGTCTTTTCTCCGGGGCATGTGATCTGCGAGTAGGGAAGTCAATCTGTTCTTCTTATGCGGGGCGCCGGCGCTGATTATCAGCCCGGCGGCCTTCGTCATACGCAAAACAGGCCGCATCGCGGCGGAAGCCCCAATTCTCTTTCATTAGCCTCGGCCGACGGCCCTGTCGAGGCGGAGGGCACCTTCCGAGCGGGCCCGGAGAGGTGCATTGGACCTCCTCTCGGGTTCTTTCTGGCGAGGGAAGTCTTATCTGTCGAATGTCAATGGGGAAGAGCGCGAAGGGCCTTCATCGTGGGCTTGCCGCGGCCGCCTATGGCGCGCCACGCCTCGACAGTTGTCGGCCCATCAGGATTCCATGGGCCGCCGCCCTTGTCGCGATCGAGCGTATCCGTGATTTTCACCATGAAGCCCGCTCGTTTTTCAGGGCTGGCGGCCCAGGGATATTTGCTTTCGAGAAGGGCTTCGTAGTGCTGAAGGAAAGCGGCGCGGGTCATCAGGCGTGTTCCCTAGTTTTCGCTTTCTCGGTATTGATCCGCATGTTGAGAGAGCTGTTGCGCATGTTGGAAAGGCGATTGAAGCCGTTCGGTGCGCGGACGCCGGCGTCCAGGCGGACGCGGAGGCGGTAGCAATGCGGTTCATTCGCGAGATCTCGGGCGAAATCGGCCAGAGCGCGCTCGATGCCGGCGAGATTTTTCTCGTCGAAGCGCCTCTCGGGTGTCTTTTCGAAATCGATTGTGAAGCATTCGGCGATGACGGCGCCGTTAGCGTCGAACTTCAATTCGTCGATTTTGGTGGTCTTGATGGTGCCGGTGGCCATTGGGTTTCTCCATTGTGAAGGTGGGTGGTGGTGCTTCGCGGCGCTCTCGGTATAGAGCGCGGCGAAGCGTCAGATGCAGGGAACGCCGCGCCATTGGCCGGTTTCAGGGTGATAGTCGGGGCTTTCGCCTTTCGCGACGGCGAGCCAGACGACGGCGAACCATGTCGGCGGATAAAAGCTTTCGGCACGGTCGCTTTGCGGCTCGGTGCGATAGTGGAGGCGGCAAGCGTCCACGAAATGCCACCAGGCCAAGCATTCGCGCCCGGACGGCGCGCGGTCGTAGCAGCTCTTCATTTCGGCGGCGATCTGACGGAGGTTCATTGCGGGCATGAGTAGGAATCCTGACCTCGATGGGGAGTGGGAGTTGTTCGGGCAATCGGTGAAAAAGGTGGATGAGAGCCTTCGCGTTCGCTTTTTGCGCGATCAGGCTCGAAGGCCGGTGAGAAGGTTCTTGCCGGCCTGGAGGTTATGATGGTGAAGAAGGGTGCGCGGCGGTGTCTTGCGCGCGGATGCGTGCGGTATGGGCGGATCGCCGCGAGGCTGGCCGGGTCGATCGCGACGATGATTTTAGGCGCGATCGCCTTGGGCGGCGCGATCGCCGGAGTTGGAATAGTGATTTTGGGGGAAGCCGGATCGGGCGGCGCCCAAAGTCGCGTGCTGGCGGGGCTTCAGGCGAGCGTCGCGGCCGCGAAGTCCGATGAGCTTATGGAGGCTCGGTCGGCATGGGTTGGAGGCAAGGTCAGAAGCGTTCAGAGTCGCCATCGGCGCCTTGGGGCGGGCAATGGTTCGTGGGAGCTGGATGCCGAGGAGTGACGGTCAGGCAGCCTCACAGACAGGCGCAGCGGGAGGCGCGGAGGGATGCGGAGCGGCGGATGCCGCTGGCGGGCAGGCGCGGGCGCGGGGCGAAGGCAAGCTGGGGTATGTCGTTGGCTCTGCCCATAGCGCGTTATCGTCATGAAGGATCAGGACGCGGACGGCGACGGTGGCGCGGCGGCCGTCGCGAAGCGAACGAACGATGGCCATGTCGGAACGCCCGCTGATGAAACAGGACTCCCATTTTCCGGAAGTCGGGTTTCGGCGGGAGGCGCCCAGTGTCCCATTGAGGAAGGCTTCGACGATCCAGGGGTTGCGGCAAGTCGGGCTACCTCGGAATCGGTCGCGCCAGTAATAGTCGTCCTGGAGGTAGTAGATCGAGCCGATCGAAATGACGCCGACGCCATAAGGGTTGTGGCCGCCCTGGCGGCGGGTGTGCGCGTGGTATTGGCGGATCATCAATATCTCCTTTGAGGTACCATTTTTATCCGGGTTTCATCCATGACGGCTAGTCGTAGGATGCTGCTACTCATGAACGCTGCGACCCTCTCAGCGCGTCGCGCCGTCAATCCAAGCTTCGTCAACTTCGACGTGATCCATAGAGCGAGGGAAGCTGATTTTCCGGTGCGCGCGGTCGGGGCCACAGCGCGTCCCCATGCCTCAGTCCTCCTCTCGGAAGAAGTCGTACAAGCATTCGCTGGAGTCTTCTGGCCGCACTTCAGCCTTATAAGTGTTGAGGGCGCGATGCGTTGTTGCACAATGCCTGGCGTAAACATCAGAGAGAAGGTATTTAGCGCGTTCCTTAGCGGGGGTGAGGCCTTCAACTAGATCACTGCTGAGATCGTAGCCATTGGCGTCTAAGAGAACTACGTTGAAGTGGCTCATTTTGTCTCTCCGTTACGTCATGATAGGCAGACACGGCGGTCTCTCATAGGTCTGCGAACTTGGCGGTTTCGCCGTTCGACGCGGAACGCAAAGCGCGTTCTTGTGGAGCCGGGTGGGGAGGGATTTGTCTTGTGGCGCAAAAATAAAAAGACGCGGGAGTCAGGCGGGTGTTGATGGCGGATGATCGCAGGGATCTGAGGCGTTGGTCTGTGTCGCGGCATCGTCATTAAGAAAGAGCGCGACGATGTCGGGATACCAATGGTGGGCGCATTCGAGCGCGCATTCATAGGCAGTTTGCAAAGGATGCCGCGGATCGACTCCGGTCTGGGCGCGGAAGGGTGCGGGATATTTCAGCGCGACGAACGACCATTTGCAGTCCTCTTCGTACCAGCCGTTCTCCGAGCGCATGTCGTCCGGCATATCTGCGTTGAGGGTAGGTGAAAGATGGATGCCGCCATGGTTCGGGGTCGAGGCGGCGTAGATGCCCGGTGCGATGAAGCGCACGGTTTCGATCGGTCCCCAGGGCGAGAACGAGGGGATGGCGTATTCGGAATTGGGGGATTTTCCCCATGCGACCGCGAGAGAGGTCTGCGCTTCGCTTCGGGAGCGAAACCACTGGACTTCTGCTTCTTCGGGCAGGCCGTCCTCGTCGAAGGCCGTCGGGATGCGTGCGGCGTGGATGAGCGGACCGTCGATGAGGCTTGCGAATTCGCGGATTTCGCCGAGGGCGAGGTCGGCGGCTTCGGCCAGTTGCCCTCGGTCGCGCCAGGAATAGGTGCAGTCCCAATCTCTCGGGTCGTAGATCCATTGGGCATCGCCGCCATTTTCGTCGGGCGCGCGGGGAGCAACCGGCTGGGGGGCTTTCTTTGCGTGGAGATCGGGGTCGGTTGGAATCTCGACGATCTGATTGCCGGCGTCGTCGAGGAGGACGCAGAAGAGGCGGCTTTCGACGATGTTTTGCGGCGTGATTTGTGCGCGCTGGCCATCGGGGAGATGAACAGTGTCGCTATCTTCGTCGAGACCTGCCTGTCGGGCCTTGATCAGGATGGCGGCGGCGCCGGTGGGCGTGTCGGATTCGACAAGGAATTCGGCGCTGTCGCTGAGGACGAGTTCTTCAACGAGGAGGATGCGATATTTCGTCATGGCCTGGCCTGCGCAATGGAGTGCGACTGGCGAGGGTCCGTTGAGGGATCCTGGGCCAGATGCTCGAGGGCGTTGATCTGGTCGTAGATTTTGCGGAGACTGGCGTGGAAGGGCGGCGGCGTCTGCGCGGCGGCAAGAATGTAGCGGCGCCAGGCGGATTTGTTCCAGTCGCTGGGCTGATTGCGCTTGCGGCGGCTGCGGCACGCCGCGCGCTCGCAGGCGATCACGATTTCAGTGTGGATTCGCCCGGCGTCGGCGCGGCGCGCGGCGATGAGGCGGTTCAGTGCTTCGTTGTCCATGGG
Organism: Methylocella tundrae; assembly: GCF_038024855.1. Taxonomy (NCBI): domain Bacteria; kingdom Pseudomonadati; phylum Pseudomonadota; class Alphaproteobacteria; order Hyphomicrobiales; family Beijerinckiaceae; genus Methylocella; species Methylocella tundrae. The sequence goes on along the minus strand of NZ_CP139087.1, from coordinate 30,938 downwards.
TCGAAGTCCTTCGGCTGCTGTGGGGGATTTGAAGTCGGACGGTCAAAGCTGGGCTGTCGGATGGAAAGGCCGAGGTGCAGCCCACGTCGAAAGGCGTCCTGGATGGGGCCTTTGGCCTCGGCAGGGAGGCCAGATGTTTCGAGAAGATTGGTGGCGATTCCAGAAGCCAATTGGTCGATGTCGATCATGCGTGTTTCCTGTTTGCTGGAGAATCGTAGCGCGCCCGAAAGCGAACGGGCGCGCCTTTGTTTTGGAGGAAGATGGGTCAGGCAGGGGAGATTTGATCGCGTGCGGCGCTAGCGGCTTCGGATGGGCATTGGCTTTTGTGGAGGCGTTCGCGCGCGGCATAGAGATGCGCGTTTTCGTTTGGTTCATCTCCATCTTCGGCGAAGGCCTCATGGTCATCGTTCGAAGCGACCAGCGAGGTATCATGGTCATTTCCGCCGCGGCCATGTTCGTTGTCGTTCAGATCGTCCGAAGCGCTATCGTCCGCGATGTGGTCGACGGCGTCGGCATCATCGTCGCCGTCGACGTCGGGTGACCCGCTTTCGTCGTAGTCGTCCTCCGAAACTTGGTTATCGGTCTCTTCGGTGTCACCGTAGTAGTATCGGCAGGTGCGCAGGGAGTTTTCGAATTTTTCGCGTTCGGCCTCGGTAAGTGGGAAGTGAGCAGCGGGATGGATGAAAGCGCTTTCGCCGATCTGAGCGATGAGGGCAGCGCGGGTGTCTTTGGCGCGGGGCTGGGGCAAAACGCTAACGCTGGCGGCGGCGCTTTCGACGGCGGCCTTCGAGAGGCAGCTGAGGAATTCCTCGGTCGCCATATTTGGCAGGTGCTGATCGGCGCCGATCACGTCGCCGGCAAGGCGCGCAACGAGGCCGCTGTCGTTCATCCCTGGGCGTGAGGACAGGAAGCTGGCGAGCATACCGCGCGCGCCGCGTCGAAGAATGTCGAGATCCTGGGTGAGGCGCCCGCCCTCGGTGATGCTCTGTAGGATCTTATTGCGGTCATCGGATGAGTAGTTGCCAGTTCTGATGCTGATATTCGTCGCGCTAAAGGCGAGAACGAGGAGGCCGATGAGAGTAACGTCGTCAAAAGGGTTCTCGAGGAGCGCCTTTTCGAGAGCGGCGGTGCGAAGGTCGCCGATGATTTCGGTGCCTTTTTGGGTAATGTCAGCGCGGGTTTTTTTCGTAACTGGCGAGGACTCTCCGCTTTCTTGGGAGTCGGCGGGGTGTTGGTTTTCGGGCTTCGGAGGAGCAAGGCGAAATGCGGTTTTCTCGACTGTGCCGTCGCGCTGATTGACGCTAAAACCGTACTTTTCGTCCTTTTTTTTCGGTGCGGTGTGGATTACTACTGCCTTGGGCGGAAGTTTGGGATGGCCGAATTCATCGAGTGATAGCAGCACGCCATTCTTCGGAAGGTGGGTTTCGAGCCACGCATGTTGCGCGGCGCAAAAGGCCTCGATCTGGGTGGTATATCGGGGGTCCTGGTCGCCTTGCGTAAACAGGTCTTCTTGCCAGACGATGCCGAAAGCCTCTTCCTCGTCGGGGCCGAATTTTGCAACGCTGGCGAGTATGCGCGTTTTGACCAATTGCTGCGCGATGAGCGCCCAGTTTGCAGAGTGACCCTTATTGGGCTTGAAGCGCTTCCAGACGGATCCCTGTTCATCGGTAGGCGCGGATGCGATTGTGCCCAACAATTCTAGTTTGGGCATATCGCCGGCGGAGAACTGATCAAGAATTGAATGATGGATGCGGGTGAAAAGGCGGAATTGTTTGATGCCGCGAACCGTTAGGCCGAGCGCGGAAGCAATGGCCTCCTGAGTCCAGTGTTGGGAGGTCATTTTCTCGACGTTGCGCCAGAGATCGACAGTGTTCATTGGCGCGCGGACGACATTTTCGGATAAGGCGCGCAGATCATCTCCGGCGCCGACTTCTTTCTCAGTAAATGCGTCAACATTGTCGTTTTTATCGAGGACGATGACGGGGATTTCTTCGAGATTAAGGCGTAGAACAGCACGGACTCTTCGTTCTCCGTACTTGATTTCGAGATCGCCATTCACTTCGCGCACGACGGGAGGCTGAAGGAGTCCCACGGCCTTGATATTTGCCACCAAAGCATCGTCTGCGAGCGCGCCAGGGGCTGTCTTACGAGGATTATTTGGGTCGAACTTAAGCGTGCGGGGATCGACTTTGCGCAATTCCATTTGCTTGCTCCTGGATGTGATTTTCCCGTCTTCTTCCTGAAGACCCCATTCCAGGAGCGCGGGCGGCCGATCGGGGCAAAGGTGGCGCGTTTGCGCCAGGATCCGGCCGGCCCAGCGTAGCGGCCGGAAGGCATCCGACCCTTTGCGGCGGTCGGCTGCTTGTGCTCATCCTTCTCCCTCGCCGGGCCGAATGCCTATGTTGCGGCCGTACTGTTGGGATAGCGTCTCTCCTTGTCGTCCCGGCGGAGCCAGCCAATCGCAGCATCGCCACGATAGTCGGGTTCGAAGATGAACCAGTCGAAGTCCTTTTTTCCTCCCTTGGGCTTATGTCCAGCTTCTATGATATGTCCCGGCGGCATGGAGGGGCGGGGCGTCATCATAAGGACGAGACGGAGGGGTTTCGTCTCCAGCCATCGCGAATGTTTATCGCCGGTCAGCCAAGTGTGGGGCAAAATCATCGCGACCCTCCGCTTACAGCGGTCTAGCGCAAGATCGACGAATGTTTCGGAGATCCTAAACGGCGGGTTGCTCACTATGTTGTCCGGCTTGGGACGTCCTCGGGGCCACGGGTCGCGGAAGTCGTAGATGTCGCGGCAATCGCTGCTTCGCCTTATGATATCCGTGCCATAGGCCTTGTATCCGGCCGCGCGTGCGCTGCGGACGATTCGTCCTGAACCGCATGCGGGGTCATAGATTGAGCCTTCAAAGGTAACTTCGTCAAAGAGGCGCGACGAACACCAGTGTTCTTCGACATAGTATTCGTGTGGATCGCGTTTCCAGATCCTGGCGTTGAGAGATCGCGTTGGGGCGATCGGGGAAGGCGTGCGGACATTTGTGAGCATGGCCGGACCTTTCGGTTGGGGTCGTGGCAGCGGTTCCTGTGAGAATGCGCGGCTCTCGCGCGAACGCGATGTCTTATGTCGGGAGGCGGCGGGGCGAGCCGGATTGTCGGCGCGGCCGTTGCGGGCGCGGATCAAAGAGATCGGCGATGGATTCTTGAATGATCGCCGTTTTATCGCGTGCAGACATCGAATAGATCGGTCTGTCTGAGAAGCTGGGCGGGAGGCATTGGCGGCGCTGGCGGCGCCGGGGAAAGCGCCGTCGTTGGCTCGTATTTGGCCTTTAACCTTTCGAGGGCGGTGAGTTCGTGGCGCCGGGATTCGGCGGCCAGCTCTGCCTGTTTGATCGCGAGAATTCCCGATTTGCGCAGGCGCGCCTGGATCAGGCGCTCGACGTCGCAATAGGTGTAGGCGGGATCGCTCCAGCACGGCCATTGCAAGGTCTGTTGAAGAAATTCTATCTTGCCCGCGGTGTCCTCAAAAACTTCCGCGTAGAAGCCGTTGAGATCATAGTGAGCTATATGTCCGAACGTGTTTGAGAGGCGATTGTATAGCGGCTTTTTGAATGCGATTTTTGGGAAGTCGGCTGCGATAAATTTTAGCAAAGCCGAGCCGAACTTCGCCTTGTCTTCAGCCGAACTCCATTTGGTGGGCGTTAAAGTATCGGCTATGAGCGCCGGATTCGTGAGCGCGCGAACGACAGCGGGAGGAATCATGGCGTGGATCCTTTGGGAAAGAGGGATTAAATTGTGTGGAAGGGTCGCGGAAGGCGGATGTCTCAATCGCGTTTTGAGCGATGAGCCGCGCGTCAGCGGGCGTATAATCCGAGAGCGAGAAGGTCTTCGGTCTCGCCGGAATCCGTCTCGGTCGTTGCAAGAGACGCTTCAAGAGCGTCCATCTCCCCGCGCTTATCGAGAAGCTCGCCTTCGAAAGCGAATTTCTCGCCGAGGCGTTCGCGGAACGAAGCAATCCAGGCGCAATTGTCCGCGACGGTGCGTTTATATTGAGCGAGTTCAACCTCGAAGCGTGTGAGCGTATATTCGAGGCGCGAGATAATGCCGAGGGCAGTCAGTTCATCATCAAATTCGATCTCGGTGGCTTCGCCGTTGCGCAGCATCGTCAGTTCAATGCGCGAGAAAAGAACGCGACGAGGGGAGAGCGAGAGGGCAAGCTCAAAGCCTCCCATAGAACCGAGCGTCCAGTTCCCGGCAAGGCCTTGCATTTCATGATGGCGGATGGCTTTGATGAGAGCAGCCCCGGCTTGTTTGCGTTCAGAAAAGGTCTTTCCTTCGACCTGCATGCTGAAAGCATCGCCGGAAGTTGGTTTGCGCTGGATCAGATCGAGGTCGATTTCCACGATGCGGCGCTTCGCATGGGCGAGAGACGCCTCGGCGGAGCTGAGTTTTCGGCGCAGAAGGTGTTGATCATCGAAATGCGAGGCGCGCAGACGTTCGAGCCGCGCGATCTCAGCTTCGAGCCCGGCCTTTTGCATGAGTCGGGGATCGCCTGATGCGATGGCTTTCGCCAGGGCAAACTGGTTGACTTGATTGCCTGCGTCCTCAATTCTGCGTATGCTGCGGTCGCCGGACATAGCCATGTCGATGAACCGCTGTTTGCGCTCAAGCATTTGCCAACCCGTAGCATCAACACTTCCGCGGGTGGCGTAAGCGTAGATCTCGATCTGATCATTTTCGTTACCCTGGCGTTCGATGCGCCCTTCGCGTTGGGTAATGTGCGAAGGCAGCCAGGGCACGTCGAGGTGGTGAAGGGCGATCAGGCGGCGCTGGGCGTTGACGCCGGTGCCCATGGTTTCAGACGATCCGATGAGGATGCGGATGGCTCCCCCATTGACGTCGTTGAAGAGCCGTTGCTTGGCGCTGGATTTCTTGAAATCCTGCATGAAGGCGATCTGGCTGGCAGGAATGCCGAGCTCCATCAGGCGGGTTTTGATCCAGCGGTAAGCGGAAAATTCGCGCGTCGCTTCGACGCTGAGTGTGCCGAGATCGGAGAAAATCATCTGCGCGGCGCCGGGTAGGGCATAAGGAATGCCGTCGGGTCGCGTGTAACGACGCTGCGATGTATCGCGCCAGATGCGGTGGACGTTGTCAATCAGCGCGTTGAGCTTGTTTTCGGGCTCGTCATCAAATTCAGCGAGAACGAAGCGCAGGTCGATCGCGGCGTGGCGGCCGTCGCCGATGACGCTGAGGAGAATGTCGTCGCCCGGCTTTGGCTTGCCTGTGCGCTGGCGGATCTTTTCGATCCGTTCCGCGAGATGACGCTGATAGGCTTTGAAGGCGCGGCTTGGCGCGGCGGTGATGATCTGGCGCTTGCCGGTTTTGATGGCGGGCAGGCGTAAGAACTGGCGAAGGTCGGATTGCAGGACGACGTCGGCGACCATGCGATAGATCGCCATAAGGTCGGGGACATTGACGAATTCGGAAAACCGCGTGACGGGCTTGTAGAGGCCGGAGGGCTGCAGTTCGAGTTCCGTGCGGGTGTCTCCGAAGGTCGCGGCCCAGGCGTCGAATTCCTGAATGCCGCGTTCCTCAAGGGCGTCGGGCTGCATGAACCTTTGCAGGGTGAAGAGCTCGCCGAGGGTATTGGTGATTGGCGTGCCCGAGGCGGGGATGAGGGCGCGGCCGGGGTTTTTCTCTGCGTCGATGAAGCGGGTTTTGACGAAGAGGTCCCAGGCGCGTTGCGATCCGTCAGGATCGACGCCCTTTAGCGTTGACATGTTTGTCGCGAAGGAAAGTTTGCGAAACTCCTGTACCTCATCGACAATGAGCTGATCGACTCCCATTTCGCTGATCGTCAGAAGATCGTCCTTGCGGCTTTGCAGCGCTTCGAGCGAAGCCTCGAGTCCTTCCTTCATGCGCTCGATGCGCTTTCTGGAAATGCGATCATCGTTATCGATTTTTTCGAGGAGATCGGCGGAGGAATTGATCTGCTTCTTGATGAGCCCTCTTTCGAACCTGGTTGGAGTCGGAATGAATTTGAAGGCGGAATGAGTGACGATAATGCAGTCCCATGTCGCCGTCGCCGCGCGGGCCAGAAAGCGCTGGCGCTTTTCCTTGACGAAATTGGTTTCGTCGGCGACCAGAATGCGGGCGTTCGGATAGAGTTGCAGGAATTCGCGGCTTGCCTGCGCGAGGCAATGTCCGGGCACCACCATCATGGCTTTGGTGACGAGGCCGAGGCGCTTCTGCTCCATGATCGCAGCGGCGATGCTGAACGTCTTTCCGGCTCCGACGGCATGGGCGATATAAGTGGCGCCGGCGCTGACGATGCGCCAGATGACGCGCTTCTGGTGGGCGTAGAGCTTGACGACGCTGCTCGCTCCGGGAAGCTGCAAATGAGAGCCGTCGAAGTGCCGCGGAACGAGATTATTGAAGCGATCATTGTAGACGCGGGCGAGGCGATCGGTGCGATCGGCGTCCGTCCAGATCCATGTCTCGAACGCCGTCTTGATCTTGGCCAGTTTTTCTTTGGCCGCCTCCGTGTCGGCGGCGTTGAGAACTCGCTTTTCGACGCCGTCTTCGATGAAAACATCGTAGATTTGTGGCAGCGTCGCATTCAGAGCGTCGCTGAGTAGAAGTCCGGCGTGGCGCCGTTCCGTGCCCCACGTCGACGTTGACGTCGGCGCGCGAGCGAAGGCGTTGATATCAATCGTCCAGGACGCGATTTCGACCGTGTGATGGACGCGGGTTTCGACGCCGAGGACTTCCGTGCAAAAGGCTGCGATGTCGGGGGCGGGGATCCAGGGGGCGCCGAGCCGGGCGCTGATGTCCGAGGGCTTGAGATCTTCGGGCAAGACCTTTTGCAGCGCCTCGACATTACGGCCATAGCACGGGTCGAGGGTCGCCGCGGCGATGGCGGCTGCGAGCTTGGTGCGGATCGGGCCGGAGAGATAGGCGTCTGCCGTCTGCCAGGTCTCGACGCCTTCAATCGATAGTTGGGGATCGAGAAAGATGCGTTCGCCGAGTTCGGCGATGGTTTCGTCGCGGGATCGACCGAGCAGTTCGGCAATGCGGTCGAGATCGACGAAGCCGACTTCATGCAGGGTCACGGCGAGGGCGTCGGCAGCGCTTTCGATGAGCGGCGTGACGGTGGGATGCAGCACGCGTTCGGTGAAGATCGGACCTTGCTTGGCCTTTCCGCTCTCGATGTCGTAGTTCTCGATCGAGGACACGAGCCATACGTCGGGATCGTCGAAGAATGGTTGCAGGTTGGGCCTGCGCATGGATTCGCGGGTGTCGCCAGTCTCCGCGTTCGTCGTCTCGACGATGGTCGTCAGATTGATCGGCCCGAAATCGCGCACAAACGAGGCATAGGCGACGCGCAGGCGGACCTGGGCTGGTCCCCAGGGCTGATCGGCCTCCTGGGCGCGCAGAATGGCGCGGATCGCGTCACGGACCGTAATAAGCCCGCGAATGAGCCTTGCATGTTTGGCGGGGATTCCCTCGGTTCCCTTGCCGTTGCGGATCGCGACGGGGATCGGCTCGCCATCAAGGATCTGGACGAGCTGATTGTCGATGACGAGATAGCTGCCTTCCTTGACGGTGGCTCCGTCCGCCGCGGCCCCGACGCGGACCTTGGGTCGTTCGGGGGTCAAAGCATCGGTTTTAGAAGGCCGCTTGCAGATGTCGCGCGGCAGGCGATCGACGACGATGCGAAGATCCTCGTTCAAGCTGGCGTCGGGGTTCGGTCGGCAGCTATAGGCGGGACCGAAGGGACTTGAGACGCGCGCGTGGCGGCCGAGAACCATCTCCGGGTGGTCCAGAAAGTATCGGTTGATCGAGAGCGCCTGGTCGCCATCATCAGCAGGGACGGCCTCTGCTAGAGACGTCCAGGCCGGGCCGACGGGAGGCTGGTCGACGTCGCGCTTTAGTAGAAACAGAATATCGACGACGACGTCGGTTCCGGCCGCGTTCATGCTGCCTTGCGGCAGGCGGATAGCGCCGAGAAGGTCAGCCATGGAGGCGATGTGAGCGCGGGCCCTTTCATCGGTTTTGTCCATGGTGTAGCGGCTGGTGACGAAGGCGGCGAGACCGCCCGGCTTTAACCGCTCGACCGAGCGTGCGATGAAATAATCATGCAGGGAGAGGCGCAGCTCGCCGGCGGGATCGTCGGCGCGAACCGTGCGATCGCTGAAAGGAGGATTGCCGAGAACGAGATCGTAAGTGTCGGGCAGTCTGGCTTTGGTGAAATCCTCATGTCGAATGACGGCGTTCGGATAGAGGAGCTTCGCGATCCGCGCCGTGGAGGCGTCCATCTCGATGCCGGTAAGGGTTGTCTTGCCGGCGAGGGATTCGGGCATGAGAGCGAAGAAGAGGCCGGTCCCGCAGCCAGGTTCAAGAATGCGTCCGCCAGCGACGCCCATGCGCAACAGAGCTTTCCAGATAGCGCGAACGACGAATTCCGGCGTGAAATGCGCGTATTGGGTGGCGCGCGAGAGACTGGCGAGCTCTTCGCGCGAAACCAGTTGCTCGAGCTGGTTGCCGAGATCGTCCCAGCCGCCGGCGAAGCTTTCGCCGGCGCGGCGGAAAAGTTTATTGGCGAGATCGCTGGCGCCGAAGGCGGTGAAGCGGGAGAGGATCTCCTGTTCTTCGGCGGTGGCGTGGCGGTCTTCATTTTCAATCGTTTGGGCGAGCCTGATTGCGGCGAGATTGTCGGCCGCGCGCGCCTTCCAGCCCGAAGCGAGCTTGCGATCGCCAGCAAGACGAAAGTCCCGAGCGGGGGTGCGGGTTGGCTCGTCGTTCGCTGCGGAATTCCCGCGATCGACCGTATGCTCGCCCGAATCCGAGGGCGCGAGCGGCGGAGCGCCAAAGCTGGAGTAAAGATCAAATCCACTGGCGCCAAGGCTCGTCGTGTCGAGGAAGGGGAGGGTGTATTGTGCGGGTTTGGATTTCATCTTGGAGCCTTTTGAACAAGCGGAAGCGCTGGCGCGCCAGGGGCGGTCAGGGTTCCTTGCGGGATTGGGACGGGGTGTTTTCTGAGTGGGTGTTTCGCTTGAGCGAGGGCCGGCGCGGCGCGGCTCAGAGCGGCGCGATTAGCTCGATCGCGTTGAAGAAATCAGGGTCTCGTAGAAAGCGCGCAGAATTGCCTGCCGCATCATGGACCAGGTGTCGTCCGAAGTGTCTTTGGCGAGCTGCTGGAGGCAGGCGTTCAGAAGTCGGGATTGATCCTGGTCGAGATATAAGGGTTGGCTTTTTTCTCTATTGGTAGAGCAGCGATAAATGTGCATGAGTTGGTGGTGGCCGTCGTGGGTGATGCCAGTTGTGGCCCAATCGTACTTGTCGTCCATAAGCGTGATCCTGAGTTAGGGTGTTCGCGGGGATAGAGCTGGCGCGGGGATCGAAGTCTTCGGATGCGAAGGAATCCCGCTATTGCGACTCAGTCCTTCACCGCTCCCATCAAGAAAAGCTCCGCTGCGCCGAACACCTGGTTGGACCCGCAGGCCTCGCACTTGTAATTGCGCGCGTCGGGTTCGCAGCATCCCGCCTCTTCTCCGCAAGCGCGGCAGAAGCCCGACATGCTTTCGTCGGCCTGTTGTATTTCGTCGAAAGTAAAGCGCTTCGCGACGATCTTGCCGGATTTGCCATATTCAATCGCCATGGGGCGTTCTCCTCTGCCATTCCCGTGAAGATAATATTTCTTCAATATTCTTTGGCCGGGTCAGCGAGCGGCGCGGCGGGCAAGGGCGCTCTTGCGCCCGGCTCGACCCTTGCGCGCCGCGCCGCCCGCTGGCATTGGCATTTTCTCATTTTTCTTATGGTGGATGAGGCGAAGGGAAGGGGGCGCTCTCCATAGCGAACGGGTCAGGCTATCTCAACGCGATAGCCCTCGTTGCGCCATGCCGCGACCTTGGCGTCGAGCGATTGTTTGTCCCGGGCGTAGAATGTAAACGGCTCGATCCCGTTGCGTCCGGGCAGTCCATAAACGATAGCGCATAAGCCCTTTGCTCGCCTGTCGCGCATCTGAGCGAACGCGAGCGGGTGACAGCCGGAAGGGATTTCCGGAATTCGTAGCAGGAGAATCAAGGGCGCTGCCCCTCCGCCGACCCTGTGTTCGCCCGTTTCGAGAAGATCGCGTTCGGCGGCCTGAAAAAGATCGTCGTGGAACAGTTCATCAAGGGCGGATTGGCTTTGGAGCGTTTCCGCGCCTGTGTTCCGATCGACAACGTAAACTTTTAATTGCATGAAGGGCCTTCAGGAAAAGGAAAGCGGTCGGAACGAACCGATCGCCGTTAGACGACAGAGAGGCCGGACAGCCGCGACAGTTCGTCAGCTACAGCGTCAACCTCGGCGCGGGACGCGCAGTCGGTGATGGCCTCGCAACCGCCCTCACGCAGACGTGCATAGACGGTCCAGAACTGGGCCTCGTCGTCGTCGATGCCGCCATTGGTCCAGCTGTCTCCCGTTGATGGGTCCGTCTCGGTTGTGCAGCCGCCTGTCTCGATAGCATCGAAGAGGGACCAGTCGGGGGCAGCATCGTCGGTGCGGCAATTGAAGAGGCGCGAGTCGCGCATTATCTTTCTCCGTGGATGATGGGTTTGTTCCGATTATTCACGCTGCGCTGAGGGCGCGATGCCTCGAAAGGCGGCGTTCTGGTAGATCGTGGATGGAGTCTGGCGTAGAGGCGAAGTCAGGCGGGACCGCCGACCCCAGAGCCGAAGCGGGTTTTGAGGGGTCTTCAGCAAGGCCCGTGGAGCGCTCCGCGCCTTTCCTGAACTCGCGCGCTTTCGCAGGCGCGTCAGGAATTGATCTTCTCGACATCGTCAACTTCAACGCCTGCGCCCTGGCCGCTGAACTCTTCCGTAGGGTTTTCGGATTCCTCCCATCTCTTGCGGGCGGCGTCCCCGGCAGATGCTTCGTCGTCGGCCTCAACCTCGACCTCGTATGTGACCTCTTCGACAAGTACGACGCGGAATTTCATGAGGATTGCTCGGCAAGTGTTGCATAACCGGCCTGCGTGAGGGAGACGCGCGACCACGGGCCGTCAGATGTATCCTTAATCTCGGCCAATCCGAGATTGATGAGCATGGTAAGAGCCTGGCCTTCACATTCGCCAAGCGCGGACGACTCCTCTTTCTCGAGCCATTTCAGTAGAAAGCTCTGTTCAGATGTGAGGCGGCTCATAGCAGATCAGCCTTTTGTTCCTCGAGGAAATTGCGCTTCGCACTTTCGATCGCATCGTCGAAGTTGACGCCGTGTCCGGCGGCAAGGTGCATCAGATCGGCAAGCAAATCGGGCAGATGTTCTTGCATCAGAAAGTCCGGTTCGCCTTTATGGGCGCTTTCGTCAGGTCTTCGGTTTTCATAGAGCTGCAGCGCGGTCTGAGCATGTTCACGGTGTTGTTCGTTTGTCGGCGACATCAGATGTATCCCTTTTTCCAAAGATAATAGAGCCAAGCCTCGACTGCGGCGGTGGTCTGATTGAGCCAGTAGTCGATCCAGAACATTTTTCGTGTCCTTTCAGAGCAGGATGCTCAGCGGGGGGTCCCGTAGGGAGCCCTTTGAGGATCAGATAAAAGTGAATTTCGCTGCGTCAATATTGCCGTCTTCTTCTGCACACCAAATCATCCATGCGGATAACAACAGTGTCCTTTCATCGCGATTATGGCGGAGTGTGATTTTCATCAGGTCGATTGTTTCTTGCTCGATGAAGCGAAGGCTATTGTTCATGTCCGTGTTCCCTATTTCAGGATTGATGCTAATTGACGCGCCGCTTGGCAGGAGCTCTTTGACGATCCAGCATCAGCACTCCCTTGCGGCGGGTTCAAACTCTTGCGCATAGGCGCCGACTGCCACCATGACGCCCTCAATATTTCCGGTGTAGTCGTTGATGACGTCCCATCCCGTGTTACCGTAAATGAACAGCACCCAACCAAAATATTTGTTGTCGCAGTGGCGATAGACAAGCAAGCGGTCCTGATCGGTGGTGAACATTGCCGAAAGGATCGCGACGGCGTCCCTACTGCGCGTGATAGTGGTGGTGTCGCCATCGTTCACGCCGAGCAGAAACCCGGCTTTAAGGAAGGTCTCGACGGCGAAGGCTGCGATTTTTCGATCGATGGTTTGAATGTCGTTGGTCATAGTATGTCCTATGGTAAGATTGATGGGGATGTGAGTAGTTCAATGTGGCAGCGGCCTTCGAGGATCAGCGACAGTCATTGGCGGACTCTTTGTTCGGCGGCAGATAATTACCGAAGCCCAGGACGGTCCAGGCGTGGGCGCGTGCGGCGTTTTCGGTTTCGAATGGGAAAGTTTTGGGCTCGGTGCAATCCGGCCCGGTGATGGGCTCGATGCGAACGGTGAATAGCCGCTTGCCGGTAACTGGATCATGGCCCACATCTGCGATGACGGCCTGCATGTTCCAGGGATGGTTTTTCAAAAGGTCTAGAGTTCTCACGTCAGTCACCTATTTTATGATTGATGCGGTTCGAGCAGGGTTCCATCTCGCGCAAGACATCAAACCATTCGCGCGCGCGAACTTTCACGGCGGTTTCTTGCGTCGTTTCAAACAGGTGACGGTAATAGGCGATGACGTGATGGATCTGCTGCATTTTGGTCTCTTGTTGATCGCGGGCGCTTCACCTTGCTCGTCGCCGCATAAGCGTTGAAATATTGAGAAGTCGATCACGCCGCGGCGCTTTCGACGATGGCTGCCTCCAGGATGGTTCGCGAGAGGCGGCAACGAAGATAAGGATTGGATATTGGTGTGAAGATCGGCGTGCGACCGCTGCCGCGATATGCGCGGTTTAGCCTCCGTCGAGTATCGGCGCGGGTGGAACGGATTTAGGAATGGGGAGATAGATGGGCGCGGCTGCTGCCGGGCGTGACGGCGACTGTCGGGCGGTGCTTCGTCAGCCTATTGCGGCGAAACGCACGGCTGCGATCTTGGGTAGGATATCGGTGCGAACATGAACATAGTCATCGTCAGGCGAACTGGTGAATTTCGCGCTGGTCAGATAAAGTTCGATGTCGCAAAGCATTTCGCGAACCTGCCTGAGTTGCTGATGGGCTTCTTCGCGTTCTCTCATGATGCGGTGAATATGGTTTTCCGCCATAGGCGCATTTCCTGTGAAATGATGCTCCTTGCTGGAAGAGCGTGAGGCTTCCGGCGCGGGCGCATCTCAATCGATCGGCGCAAGACACTCGAGGCCGAGCATTCGCACCTTGCTCTCTGTTTCGCCTTCGGCAGGCTCAAAGCGGACATAGACGTAATCGGAAAAGCATTGTCTGCAGCGGCCGTGGATGACGCCGATGCGATCCGTGAGGCTGTGTCCGAGAGTAAAGGGATCGTGGTTGACGCGAACTTTTTGACCCTTGAGAAGCCATGCCGCGGCGCGCCTTTTAACCTCGGCCTCTTGCGCCTCGACGCGGGCGGCCCAGGCTGTGACGGACTCGCCTCGCGCGCGGCTGCGCCAATTCCACGTTCCGAGGAAATCGGGAGCCTGGAGAGAAAAGTCCATTGTAGCGGGGAGCGGAGCGGCCTGCGTCAGGCCGATTTGCAGGATATGTTTTCCCATGTTTCACCAGGTTCCGCAGTGGGCCTCGACGGCGAGTTTTTCGCGCCGGTCGATAAGCTGGAGAGCGAGGTAGTGAAGGGATGAGCCGCGTCGGGCTTGCTGGACGACGTGAGCCCAGGCAGCGCGATCTTCAGTGAAAAGAGGAGCCCCCTGTATTGGATCGTCGGTTTTCTGCAGTTCGACGCGGCGGGATCCGTCGCCGTAAACTCCGCAATCGGAAATAGTCCATCCTTCCCGGCGCGCGGCGTCGTAATCGAAGGCGTCGAGCGAATCGAAAGGGCTTGCCGTATTTCCGATTGGTTGAAGGGCGTAGGGTTGATTCTGGATCGTCATTAGGGCCTCCTTTTGTCTTCTTCGTGAAGATGTCCAGGCCCATCCACAGGCAATCCGAAAGGGGCAAAGGTGGCGCGTTTGCGCCAGGATCCGCCGGCCTAACGCAGAGGCCGGCGGCCCCGCCCTTTGCGGCGTTCGGATTGCCTGTGGGATTAGCTTTTTCTTATTTTTTTCTTAGTTTGCGCAGAGTGGGCAAGGATGCCGGAGGCTGATGCCTCGTTGGGAAGGAGCGGCGACTACTATCGGTTGCCGTCAGTCTCGCCGCTTTGGTCATTGCGTCATGTCAGAAGTTGACCGCGACGCCGCTTCGGATCGTGTTCGTGTCGAAATGACCATCGACGCCGCGGCCGTAAAGATATTCGACCCGGATGGACAGTCCCTGTGCGATGAATGTCTCGACGCCGCCGCCACCGGTCCAGCCAGCTTCCAGCGCGCCTGAATTCTGGATCAGGTTCGCGTGATTCGCGATCATGACGCCGCTTGTCGCGTAGATCATGACGCCGTCCGAGACGGTGACGCCAAGGCGGGCGCGGAGGGATCCGCTTGCGCCAGTGAGACCGCCATAGGGGCTCGCAACGCCGGCGTCTCCTTCGAGGCCCGCGACGACATTGCCGACCGGGACGTTATAGCCTGCAAATCCCCAAAAACCGGGGCCGAAGGAAGAAGAAGCGCCTCGCATTGGTTGAATAGGGGGGAAGGAGCCGAAAGCAGGGGCGCGGAACGCGCCTGAAGCGTTCTGGGCGCCAGCTTCGAATCCGGCGTAAGGACCGTCAAAAACGCGTCTGGGAACGGAAATCTCCGGTCGCGGATATTGCGCGAGCGGAGCGCTGGCGTGGGCCAGCCGCGGCGCCTTATGTTTGATGGCGCGCCGGGCAAGATGTCGCCGCGGGTGTTTTTTAGACTTGTGTTTGTGAAGCTGCGCCATTTTCAGCTGATTGTGCGGCGCGAGCGGGGGCTCATCCAGCTGGCTGTAGGCGAGGACGATTTTTGCGTCCGCGCTCGGCTGGACCGGCGATGTTTCGAGCGGCGCAGCCATGCTCGATCCGAGAAACGTCGCGCCGGCGCAGAAAGTGAGAGCGAAAGTGAATACCGAGGTTTTCATTAAGAACTCCGTTTGTCTTCTTTTCGAAGAGCGTTTGCGAAGGGTTGTGAAAGCGAATGGGATCAGGTTGACGGGCGCGCGCGCGAACGCCGCGCGGAAATTTCGCGCGAGCGGCTCTTTTTTTTGCGGTGGTCAGCCGGCGAATGGCGTGCGCCGTGTGTCAGCAGCGTTCAGTTCGCATTTGATGCGAAGTGTGGAGTCGCTGCGGCGTCCTGGGTCGGGGCGCTCGGGAGATAGCGCCGGATTTGGCGCGGTATTTTAATTTGACCGTTGCCAAATTGTCATTGTTGTCTGGCGCCGTTTGGCGCCCGGTTCAAAGGCCAGCTTGGTTGAGCGCGGCGAGCTTTAGGCGGTTGAGGCCAGACGGACCGATGGTATTGCGAATCTGGCGCAGAAAAGGGGCTTCGGGTTCGCGCCAGTCTTGCCCATCCATCCACAGGCCGAGGAGCTTCGATTTCCAGCGGCGGCCATTCCTTTTTGCGAATGTGCGCAGGGCGTCCGTTTGGTCCGGTGTGAGAATGGGTTTGGGATTGCGCTGGTTCATGGATGCCCCCGCTATCGCCAGTTTACCAGATCGTTTCGGGCTTCGGCTTCGGTCGGAAACTCGCCCTGAACGAGCCATTTCTGGCTGACAGCCGAGAATATCTCGATCACCCAAAGCTGTGTTTCGTCATCCTGTCGGACGCGACTCATCTCGACAATATTGTTGGACATAAGGGTCTCCGGAGTTGGGATTTCTATTTGCGTTTATTGCGCAAGTGCGGCGTCGAGCGCCGCCGGGTCTGCGCGCAACGGGAATTCGCTTTTCTCCGCGCGTTCGATCAGTTCGAGTTCGGCGGTGAGTGTCTCTTCGCTCAAGAGCTTCCTGATTTCCGTCGCGGTCAGGCAAGGCACGTGTTCGTTGTTGCCGGTCCAGGAGCGCGGCTCGTCATATCCGGGTTCCCAAAAGACGGCCTCGGCCGAATAGGCGTAATGCCCGTCGTCCGCTCGGAAATAGGTGAGGCCGAGTTCGCGTAAAACTGGCTCGAGATCCCAAAAGCTGCCGCCTGCGACTTCGTTGTCGAAAAGGCGCAGCGGCCCCGATTCGGCGATCGCTTCTTTGATGTAATCGAGGGCCTCGGCGGCGTCTTGAAACCGGGAACCGTACTCAGGGCCGGCATTTTGCGACAAGATCGCTTCGACCAGGCGATCGATCGCTGCGGCATCATTAAGGGTTCCGCCGATGCAAATTTCGGCGGCGCTTCTGTCTGACATGATGTGAACTCCAATGAGTGGAAGAAGGCTGCGCTGCCTGACCGCTGCGATTGTCGTCGAGGCAGGGCGGTCGGGTTACGCTGCTTTGGCGATCGGGGAAGTCGTTTCATTCGCTTCGTCGTCTTCCTCGGGAATATCGTCCGAAGCGGCGGCGAGGGTCGGGTGAAAGGCGAGCAAATAATCAGCGATTTTTTGCGCATCAGCGGCGGCGCGAAATATCGCGCGTTTGTCGTCTTTCAATGCGTCAATCCAGGACTTGATATAGCTCGCATGATTTGGTATATCTGATGGTATTCCGATTTCATTTCCAATGAATACGCTTGCGAGCTCGGCTCTCAACTCTTCGAGCGAGTATAACGCAGAGCCGAATCGACCGGTAAGATCTCGCGCCAACCGATGCGATGCCCCGCTGGCATGTGCAAGCTCATGCAACGCGGTCGCGGCGCGCGCTTCGGGCGAAGCAAAGGCGGCATCCGGCGGTAGCTGCACGTGATCTGTACTTGGTGAATAAAACGCCACGTCGCCGCCGATGCGAATAGAGACGCCGCTATTCCTCAATATCACTTCGGCGTCCTCGACTCTTTGGGGGAGGGTCTTCGGCGCGCCCGCCGGCGTGAATTCCGGGATGCCGTCGATCTGCGACGCGTGAAAGACGCTGAAGGTCCGCATCACAGGGAAGCGCTTGACGGTGGGATCGTCGCCGCCTGGCGAGGCGTCGTCTTTCACCTCAAGCTGTTTGTAGAAGAAGATCTTGGTCGACGTCTCGCCGCGCCGGACCTGCCAGCCGCGTTCGGCGGCCTGCTTGTAGCTGCACCACCTCGGATCCTGGGTCGCAAAAGCGAGCGGCGAAATGCCGAGAACGAAGGTGTTGATTCCTCTGTAGCGGCGCCCCGTGGTGGGGTTCATCGGGGCGGAAGGACCGCTGGCTTTTTCGGGATCCCATGGCTGCCGCCAGGGCTTCACGCCGGTTTCCAGCGCGGCGACGATCTTGTCGGTGAGTTCTTGGTAGCTGTCATTGCGAGCGGCGTTGGAATTGCGTTTGAAACGGCTCATCGGGACTGTCCTTTTCCATTTGATTTCCTCGAACAAGTCCTTCCGCGCCGTATCCCGTTCGCCGGGGCAAGGGCGCGCAGCGGGGAGGCCGGAGACCAGCGCAGCGGCTCCGCGCCTCCCGACCCCTTGCGGCGGCGGGCGGGAATGCGGTAGCGCCTTCTATTCGCGTGTCGTCTCGTTTGTCTCAGCAGTTTGGGAGTTCAAATCGAAGCTAGGCGGGGTGGGGGCCGGGTTGGGCGCGCCGGCGCGAATAGAGACCGCCTTGACGAGCGCGGCTCGGGCGCGCGGATGCCAGAGGGCGAAATCCGCGCGGGAAAGACCCTTGGTCCATTCGGTGTGAAAATGGGCAATCCAGGTTTGTCCGAGCATGACGGATATCAGGTCTTCCGCGCCGGACATCCGCCGGTGCGAAACTCGATAAATTCAACAGGCGAGCCGAGGTCATTTTCGCCATGTTCGATGGTGATGGTACAGCATGCGAGATGCGGTTTGATGCCGGGTAGCCAGGCGAGAAAGCGCGCGGCCGCACGAAGAGAGAAGTCGAAGGTCCGCAGCCGTTCCAGCCATTCGCTTGTCAGATAGCCGCTATCGGACTCGATCGAACCGATTAGTTTGGTGAGTTCAGAGATCATAGGTCTGTTTTTCCTTGTGGCGAGCGGATCGTGCGGTTCGTTGCGCAGGGCCGGACGCCAGCTGGTCTAAAAGCTGCGGAAGGCAGGCGGCGCGCGGGGTGATGGCTGGGGTCGAGCGCGGTTCTGGTCGCGCAGCCAGCCAAAAACGCGATTGTCGTCTGGGATGTCGTCGATGAAGGCTGACGGAACGGCGGCGCCGCGACGAAAGCCGCAATGAGATATCGTCACGCGGCTCATGCCGCGGGTGAGCGCGACATAAGCGAGCCGTCTTTCCTCGTCGCGGTCGCTATATTCCGAAGGGATCGTGCCGGCTTCCCAGGCCGGCAGAAAAACATGGGGAAACTCCAGTCCTTTAGCCTTGTGGAGGGTCATGAGGCGAACGACTCTGGTGTCGTCCTCGTCGGGCCGATTGGTGGCGAGCGCGACATGGTCGAGCAGTTCGCGAGCTGTGTGGAAGCCGCCGGCGATTTCGAGAAGCTCCTGGAGGTTCTTCAGCTTGTCCTCGGTGGTCTCGGCCTTGCTGTCGCGCAGCATGGCGCGATAGCCGGTGGCGTCGAGCAGCAGGGAAATCTGGTCGGCGAGCGTATGCGAAGGCTCGTTTGCGACTGCGCGGATCTGACGGGCGAATTCGACGCCGGCGGCCTTCGTTTTCGGAGGCAGAGCGACGGTGTCGAGGGCTTTGAAGAGAGAGACGTTGAAGAAGCTGGCTTCGGCGTCGAGAAGCTCCAGCGCCTTGGCGCCGAAGCCGCGGCGCGGTTCGTTGATGACGCGCCGGAACGCTTCGTCGGACTGGCGCTCGTCGGGCGTCGTGGCGAGACGCAGGAGGGCGAGGGCGTCCTTGATTTCAGAGCGGGCGTAGAAGCCGACGTCGCCGATCAGACAATATGGGACGCGCGCGCGCATAAGGGCTTCCTCGAAGCCGCGCGAGAGGAAGTTGTTTCGGTAAAGGATGGCCATGTGCTCGTAGCGAACGCCCTTCGCATGGCGCTCAACGATTTCGGCGACGATCCCGGTCGCCTCGGCCTGCGCGTCGCGGTAGGTGAGGACTTCGATGCGTTCGCCATCGCCCTTTCGGGTGAAGAGAGTCTTCCCGAGTCGCTTCTTGTCCTGGGCGATGACGGCGTTGGCCGCATCAAGTATATGGCCCGTCGATCGAAAGTTTTCTTCGAGACGGACCTGAACCGCGCTGGGAAAATCCTTGGAAAACCGGCGAATGAACGAGATGTCAGAGCCTCGCCAGCTGTAGATTGCCTGATCATCGTCGCCGACGACGAAGATGCGCTGGTGATCTTCCGCGAAGGATTTGAGCCATGTGTATTGAGCGAAGTTGACGTCCTGATATTCGTCGGCGTGAATCCAGTCGAATTTCGAGGCCCAATGGTCGCGATATTCTTCGTTGCCGCGCATGGCGAGGGTCGGCCACATCAAGAGATCGCCGAAATCGGCGCCATTGGTCTCGCGGAGTCTCTGCTGGTAGTCGGCATAGACGCGAACAGCGGCGCGGAGGCCCGCGGCGTCGATCTGCTCGCGGTCGCGTTCGGCGTCGGCGATGCGTTTATTGACCCACGCCAGGGCGCCTTTCGGCGTCATCAGATTATCCTTGAACTGCGAGATCCGGTTGCACATGAGCTTAAGGGGATCGCGACCTGCCTTTGGTTCGTCGTCGTCGCTGGCGAGGTTAAGGGCCTTCATCGCGCGTTTGATGATGCGGCGGCTATCGTCGGCGTCGAGAATATCGAAGTTGTGCCGGAGATCGGCGACTTCCGGCGTCTCGCGCAGCTGCCGCGCCGCGAGGCCATGATAGGTTCCAAGCCAGCTTGGCGCCGGCTGCCCGCCGAGAGCGTCGCGAATGCGGGTCGCCATTTCATTGGCGGCCTTGTTCGTGAACGTCACGGCGAGAATGCGAGAAGCGGGGATGCGATCGTTTGT
Organism: Methylocella tundrae; assembly: GCF_038024855.1. Lineage (NCBI taxonomy): Bacteria > Pseudomonadati > Pseudomonadota > Alphaproteobacteria > Hyphomicrobiales > Beijerinckiaceae > Methylocella > Methylocella tundrae. Next base: position 11,063 of record NZ_CP139087.1, on the reverse strand, counting down.
GATCCGGTGAACGACGGCGGCCGTCAGCGTCGACGTCTTTCCGGTTCCGGCGCCGGCGAGGACGAGGATAGCGCCCTGATGCGCGGCAGCCTCGACCTGCTTCTGGGTGAGCCCAGAAGCGATCGAGTCGAAAGACGCCGTCGATACAGGATCGACGTCGCGCATGGAGGCGGCGTATTCCGCGTAGTCGTCATCATCCAGGAAGGGAACGAAGTCAGGATCAGAGAATTTCGACATGACAGTTAGCCCCGTTGCAGATGATAAGTTCCCCTTCGCGGTTTCCGTCGGTGGTGAAGACCGTGAATTTGTCCTCGAGATCGAAGTCGCCATCCTCGTCGCGCGGGCCGTCTACGACGACCCCTTCGAGCGCTCCCGAACCGTCATGCGCCTCTACGAAGACGTATTTGTCTTTGAGGCTGTTGCCGGTCACAGGCTGCAGGCGGTGAAGGCGGCTGGATTTGGTTTTCGCGATCAGGCGCAAGAAGGCGGGCGCCAATTCGGCGAGCGCATCGTCAACCGCCGCTCTGGCGAGAAGCTGCGCGAGACGTTTGGAGAACATGGCCTGAGCGATCGTCGGCGGCCATGGCTCCCAATTTCTCATGCCGTCCGGGGGGAACAGCGGATCGTCGTCAATTGGTTCGAGCCCGATCTCGAGGCTCGAACGCATTTCCTCGCGGGTCCACCCGACGATGTGCAAAGCCTCGCTCGCGGCGGCGAGGCGATCGGCGTGTTTGTGTTGTGCATAGGATAGTTCGGTCCAGGCCGGGAGCCGGTAGCGCCGGTCGACGGCAGCCTGGAGGCTTGCGTCCAGACGCGCGAAGTCGGGGCCAAGGTGCGGACGCAACGGCGCCACTGGATCAAACCCACCAAAAAGAGCCTCGGTTGCGTCGTGAAGCAGCTCGCGCAAGGCCTCGCGGGCGGTGAGCGGTCCCTCGGCTTCGCGCAAGGCGAGCACGGTGAGGCTGTGCTGGGCGACGCTGAGCGGGAGAGGCCATTTGGAGTGACCGCCCCAGCGATAGGTGCGCGACAATCCGATCGCGAGGTCTTCGTCCGTCCACGCGTCGGGCTGGGGATCGAGAAGATCGAGACGATTGCCTGATTTCAGAAGAATGTAGGCGCGCCCCTTCGGCGCGGGAAGGGCGAGAAGGGCAGCCGGCGGAGGCGGCGGGGGAGATTCTACTTGCGGGTTGCTTTCGATGATTGATCCCTGGCCCTCGCGAGGGATGTTCATTTGGTCCCTGAGCCTGTTGAAAGGTTCAAAGCGGAGAAAGTCGGGAAGTTTCATGATCCATCCCTTTGCTGGGCTTGTTGTTTGATGATGTCGTTCCAGTCGCCGTTTTCGATTGGCGGTCGCAATCGCACGAAGCCGACACCGGCTTTTTCGGCGATCTCTCGATGACGGGCGGCGTAGCGGTCGCCTGCGGAATTGGCGTCTGTCGCGCTGCAGAAGGCGTCGGGCTGGCCTGCCATTCCGGCGAGGACCTGCTTGATCGCGGCGATCGTCGCCGAGCCCATGCCGCCGCCGGTCGCGGCGTAAAGCGTGTTCGGCTGGCACTGCTCGATGACGGCGATGCTGAGAGCGTCGATCGGCGCCTCTGCTACGACGAGACGTTTGAACGGAGGGTCTCCGCCTGGAAACCGGAAGAGCGTCTTCACGCCGCCCGCGAGCGAGCCTTTGAAATTCTGCGCGCGGATTTCGACGTGGGTTACGCGGCCGGCCTCGTCGCGGTGCGCGAACCAGGGGCTTCCATAGGCGCCCTCGCGCAGGACATCCGCCGCTGCCGCGGCCTTGAGGATCAGGTCCGGCAGTCCGCGCTCGATTGTCAGATATTGCCATCCCGGCGAGGCCGGCCGAAGGGGCGGCCGCGGCTCCCATCTCTCAGCTGGCGTCGCATCGGGAAAGTCGCGGCGCCGGCGGGCTGAAGCGGCCGGATAAGCCGGGGCGAGACCGATGAACGGACGCAGAAGCTTGCGCACCTGGCCGAAATTGAGCCCAGGATCGAGATGCTGGGCGAGGTCGAAAACGTCGCCTTTCGCGTCGCTCTGCGCGTCCCACCATCCCCTGCCCCCGTGGTTGACGATGATGACTTCGCCCGGGCCGCGGCGGTATTTGAGGCAGTTCTTGGTGCTTTCCGCCCGGTCGAGCAGCCATGGCGGCGGCAGGCGCTCGAGCAGCGTCGCGCAGCTCACCTCGGCGCGCAGCTTTTCGATTTCGGAGTCATAACTGGTCATGGTCTGGGCTCCCATCTCCTGTTTTCAGGAGCGGGAGAGGCGCGCTTCGCCTGCTTCCATTCTGCTTCCCTGATACCCTCCAGCCGACCGCAATGCGGGCGCGCTGCAAGGGCGCGCAAGCGGGGCCGTCGAGACCAGCGAAGCGGCTCGCCGGCCCGACCCCTTGTCGGCGCGTCCGTTATTGCGGTAGCCATTCGCTCCTCCTTTGCTCTCTCCTTTCTTTCGTGAGTCACGCGTGCGCGAACGCGAATGCCTTTTTCGGGAACTGGCGGATGTCGACGATTGACGGGTTAAAAGTCGTGCTGAGGGCGTGCGATCCGACGCTCGACCGGCGACGGTCATGGGCCGTGGAAGCGGGGATCGATCTTTTCGGGGAGTGGACGGCGCGCGTTTCCTACGGCCGCATCGGCTCGCGCGGACGAACGATCTCGCGCGTGTTTGAGTCAGAGAAATTGGGGCGGGAATTTGTTCGGAAGGGACTTTGCCGGCGTCGATCGGCTAAGCGCCGCTGCGGCGTGGCCTATACGGTGATCGAGGCCTCGCCGGCCGCGCTGGCGCTTATCGCCGCGGCTGGTTTGGGTTTCCTCGCAGACGGAAGGCTTGCGAAAATCGGCTATCCGGAATCCGCCGTGTTTCCCGTATCCGGGAAGGATAGGTCAAACGAAATTCGGTCAGTGTGTTTTTAAGCGCGGGAAAAGGCAGTTTACGTCTGGGTTCGCGACTAACATAAGCTAGACTATAACCACGAAAGCCTTTCCGGAAGCCAAACGAGACGGCGGGTGAAGGGGCTCTTGATCGTGCCACGGGCGACCGGCAGAATCCGACCCAACCTCGTCGTTCCAGGACCAGCTTTCGATTCTCCGAAGCGGTCGTTCACGAAGTTGGGGCGCCGACGGCAGGGTGCCCGTCTGAGCCGTTCCCGTTGTTCGACGCGGTTCCCGCAATCTACCATTCGAAAGAATGTATTCTCTGCACCGCATTAGACTCAACCGCCGTGCGCGGTGATTTTCAAAGCATCAGAATGGTCGCCGTGCACAGGGCGAAGCAGCGGGTCAGTCCGGGGCAGCGATCGACGGATCGTCCGTCGTTACGGAGGTCGTCAAGGTCGCTACGTCTACGTGACGACGGTTGGCCCAATCGACAAGGTTATCAGGTCGGTAGGCTGGATCACGACGCCAACGCTCGAACACCGACTTGTCGATCGTCTCGTTGATGCTGTGGACCGTCGTCTGGCTGCGCTTCTCTGGCTCCCTGCCGATCGGCCGCCAGTTGCGCTGCCAGAGGCTGTAGACCTTGTAGGCGCCCCCGAGGAACTCCGAGAATGAATCCTCGATGCCTCCCATCGAGGCCTCGGCGTCGAGTTCGACGTTCCTCTTGAACGCGAGGCCGTGCGAGGAGGCCTTTGTCAGAAGCCATCGCAGAGGCAACTGTGCCAGTGCGTCGCTGTAGGTTCCACCGCCGACGTCCCCGTGGGCACCGCAGAACCAACGCTGCTCGACTTCGGCGAGCGGGCGCGGCGAGACGTAGGGCGTTGTCTCTGTGTTTGGGCGATAGTACGACAACAGCGTTACGTCGAAGTCGGCGCGGTTCTCGTCGATCGCCATCGCGTGGTAGACGCGCTCCTCGTTCTTGCGAAGATTGGTGTCCAGGAACGAGTGATCGCCGCCCGTCAGCAGCGCGAGATGACCTGTCGTCGCCACCGAACCTACCGTATCCCATACGCCGGTGAACCTGACCGGAGCGGGAGCGCAGTCGCGCACCATCCAGCGCTCCTCCAGGTCGTAACCGCTCCTGTCGGCGCCAGGCTCCAACAACTGGTTGAGCGTCTTTACGTGGTTGCCCTTCTTGTAGCGGTCGTAGAGCTGTTTCACGCCGAGCGGCGAGCCTGGCCGGATCACGCCGCATCGCGACACGTAGCCAGAAAGGCTGCGTGCCGCGAAGGCGCCTCGGCTGAAGCCGAAGACGAAGATGTCATCGCCATCGCCGTAGTTCTCAACGAGCCATTCGTAGGCATCGACGACCTGATCGTCGATGCCGTAGCCAAAGACCTCGCCGCGCGCGATCTCGCCGAGCTGCGTTCCGACGCCGGCGGCGTAATAAATGAGCTGCTCGCGATCGTCATTGCCTTTGGCGGCGCAGAGCGAGCGCGCCCGCCAGACGTTAGTATTGCCCTCAGACTTATCTGTGGTGCCGTCGAGGAAGACGGCAAGCCGCTTCGCCTTCGACGGTGGCTCGACCGTAACGATCTCGGGCATCAGCTATTCCCCTATAGTGTTTGCTCGTGGTGAGAGCGATGGGTCTGTCGTCGAGGAGCGCATGACGAGGTTCGAGAGCATCGGGCTATGGCGCGCCTTTCGGGTGCACTCCCTTATCGCGCAGTGTGGGTCCAGCGTCGAATGCAGGTGGCCGCCATGGCGTCTCGTCAGCTGTACGCTGGCTTTCCGATGCCAGCATGTGGCGAAAGCCCCTTCCTTAGGGCTACTTTACGTCAACCAGAGACTTGGAGGCGAGGATAAACCTTTGGCCAGAAAACTCAATCTCCATGGGTTTATCCAGTATTCGATGGTTGGGCAGATTGGCCTCACAGTGAGACCTTGGCGACTCGAGTGGAGACAATATACGGCAAGCGGAACGCAGGGCAGCTTTTCGTGACGGCCGCCCGAAACCCGCCGTTCCCCTTCCGGCCCGACCCCGCCGTGAACCGAATGTCCTGTTCCCGCGCATCGCGGCTCGCAAGCGGACCGTCGCAAACCCACCCTCTTCAGCCGTTCGAAGCCGTGATGCACGCCTCGATCTGGAAATTCATTTGCCATGACACAATCCAGTTTTGAAGGTGAAATTCACGTTTCAAATATAGTTGCCGAAACACAGCTGAATCCGGATAGCCAAGAGATCAAGAACGCGCCGAGGCATGGGCGCACCGCGCCAAATCGGCACCGGGTGCTGGGCCGTTGATGCAGAGCATGATAGAATTCGGCGATGTGTGGGCGCTTTACTCAATTCTATACTTGGGCGGAAATTCGCGCGGCAATGGATTTGACCGGCGTGCCACGCAACTTGCGCCCGCGCTACAACATCGCGCCGACAACGACGGTCGACGTCGTGCGCGTGGGACCGGCCGGGCGCGAACTCGTCCCGATGCGCTGGGGACTTGTTCCCAGCTGGTGGAGGAAATCGCTCGCCGAACTGCCGTCGACATTTAATGCGCGGGCGGAGACGGTTGCCGAAAGGCCGATGTTTCGCTCTGCGTTCAAGCGTTCACGTTGCATCGTCGGTTCATCGGGCTATTTCGAGTGGGCCACGATCGAGGGCGAAAAGCAGCCCTATTTCATCAGCGCGGCGGACGGCGCCATTCTCGGGATTGCGGGCCTCTGGGATCAGTGGAAAAACGTCGAGACAGGCGAGATGGTTTTGAGCTGCACGCTCATCGTGACCGAGGCGAACGAAACGACCAGAGGAATTCACGATCGGATGCCGGTTCTTCTGGACCCGGGCGATTACACCGCCTGGCTGAAAGGCGATAGCGGCGCCGAACTGTTGCGTGCCGCGCCGAATGATCTGCTTCAGATATGGCCGGTCTCCAAAAAGGTGAATTATTCCGGACGGGGAGACGATGATCCGAGCCTGATAGAGCCAATTGATCAAGAAACCGCCGCGCCGAGATAGAGCCGCGTCATTGTCGTTCGGGATCAGGCGGAGGCGGCCGACTGTGGCCGTGAATAGGAGGCGTTCGCGTCAAGATCACGCCGCTGATCCGCAAATGCTCAAGAATTGTTCTGGCCAGCAACAGTTTTTCGTCAAATGAAAGTTTCTGGCCGCGTCCCCGGTAAAGATGTGTTTGGCGGATCGCCATGGCGATATCCCAGGCGAAACCAAAAGGTTAGGGTTCGGCAAGCGGAGGAAACGCGTCGTCGTCGGCTATGCCGCAAGCTAGAACAGACACAGAACGCAGACAAGGCAGCCGGCGAGAGCCTTTTGCATCGCAATCGGAGGAATGAGCTTCGCGTTGTCATGCGGCCCTGGTCCTGGTAATGGCTCCGGCGGCAAGCGTGCGGTTCTCATCGATTCTGTCGCTTGCGCCGCCTAGGATCGCGAGAGCTCGCTGCGCCTGGACATCGCCCTGCGACGCCGCCCGCCGAAACCATTTCGCGGCCTGTTCGACATCGCGACGAATGCCCTCCCCTCCCCAATACATTTCGCCGAGGAAGAACTGCGCGTTGCAGTCGCCTTGATTAGCGGCCTTTTCGAACCATTTTGCCGCCGCGGCGAGGTTTTGCGGCACGCCATAACCGTGAAGGCACAAGGTCCCCAGCGAACATTGAGCCGCGGCGTCGCCACGCCTGGCTGCGTGCTTAAGCGCTTTTCGCTTTTTCGCGAAGTCCGGCGCAAGAATATAACCCTCGTCGGCGATGAATTTCTGGAAATCAATTGGGCGCATTTGGGTCCCCGCCATGCTCCTGCGAACGGTTGGATCGATTGAACCAGCGCGCCGCGCGAATGCGAAATCAGGCCCGCATTTTTTTGCCGCGCTTTCGCAGGTTCGCGCGGATCAGCGCCATCAACACCGGCCCGAGCGAGAAGGCCCCTGCCCTCGCCTTTTGGGTCAGGCTGCGCAGATAGCCGCCGGCGCTAGCGATGGCGTCGCCCCGCTGCAGGATGGCGGCGAGGACGATCGCTGCGTCAGTCGGCCCGAGAACATCGTTGGCCTCCTCCCAGGCGCTGGGACTGACGCCGATCCACGGGCGAACCCTTTCCGCCGTGGCGATGAGGTCTCGCCATGATTTGATGCCCTCGGGAGCTTGCTCGACAATGTCCGGGCAAGCGTCGAGGACCATAGCGAGCGGAAAGGTCGCCTTTTGCGGCGTTGTCTGCTCTGCGGTCAATGATGGAGGGGGCGTTGTTTCCGGCTGAGGCTCGCTGGTCGCCCTATGGCTTATTGGCAAGCCATGTTCAGATTCAAGAAAAGGGGTTTTGTTTGAATTTTGTATATGACGGTCACTTTGACCGCCATTGCCGGTCATTTTTGATGTTTTGACATGGGATTCGAGGATGTCGCGGATTTCATTCGCGAGACTTTCGAGCGCGGCGGCCAGAGGTTCCAGCGTCTCCACAGTCGCCGTTCGCGCGATGCGCCCGCCAAGCGCCATGAACGCCTTTTGGAAACCATTCCAGTCGGCCCGGACGCCCTCATAGGAGCCGGTCGCAATCATCTTGTCGATGTCGCGCCTGCGGATGGTGATGCTCTCGCGGAGCTGGCGCAGGAGAAGCTGCTCGGCCGCCGCCTCGGCGGCGAGATGCCTGAATTCCTCGGCGCGGGCGACGATCGGCGTGAGGTCGAAGCCGAAGGCCTCGGCGATCTCGCCCCCCTCCCCTTTCCGGGCGTAGCGCTTTCCATTGGCGCTGTCGCGGCGAAGAATGATCCCTAGTGTGACAAGGATCGCCAGGTGCCGGCGCAGAGTTTTCTCCGCCATGCCGCCCGCCCGCTGGGCCAGCGCCCTGTTCGACGGAAAGACGATGATCGGCTTGTCGCCGGCGAGCGTATCCGGGCGATAAAAGGACAGCAGCGCCTTCAGCACGGCGAGCGTGCGGTCCGAGAGGCCGAGCGTCGCCATGGCCGCGCAGATGTCGTCGAAGATCAGCCATTTGCGCACGAGGGCATTCGGCGCGCACTCTTTGGCGACGATCTGGGCCTGCGTTTGGGCAAGCGTGTACAGCCGCCGCCCGAAGGGCGTCGTTGATAGGGATAATTGCATGGTCTTTGCCTTTCTTCGGGCAAAGCAAAAGCGTTCGCTGAAACGGCGTTCGGCCTTGACAAAAAATGGCGGGAAGCGCTATCTAGAAATTGCGGATTTCGAGATGGAGCTTCCGGAGCGGCGACGTTTCGGGGGCTTTTTCTTTGCCTAAATGTCTCCTGATGGGTTGACGGGTACGCGGTTCACGCCTCTGCGCAGCGCGTTGATGCTGCGAAGGACTGTTTGGCTGGACCTGGCAGGCTCAGAGATTTGTCGCTGAGCGCCGGCCCTGCCTGAAATCTGATTTCGAAACTCCTTTGCTATGTGTTCACCGCACGAACAGCGATCTGCTTTGACGCCGCCCGCCGCGAATCGGCAGTGGGCGCGCGCCAAGTGTCCGGCGGCGTTTTGCGAACGCGAAGCGGCCTGACGAAAAAAGTCGATGTCGGAATTTGCAGGGAGAGGGAGAGGCGGGATCCCGCCCCTGCCCTCGCTTCCCATGCGAACGGCAAGCGGCTTCCCCGGCTGAATCGGCCGATCCGCGCGTTTATTCGCCCGAGGTTATTGGGCGGGCAAAATGCCCCTGCCCGCCGCCCCGCAAGCGTCGTTGATGAAAAGTGCTGCATGTTCTTCGCCTTGTCTTAGGCAAAGAAAATCTGCTCGCCGAAACGACGCTAAAGACTCTTGACTGTGATTCGCGGAAGTGCGATTCTCTCAGTTGCAATACATATGAGAAGGGCTTCCGGAGCGATTGTTTCGGGGGCCTTTTTCTTTTGCCGTGGATTCAAAGTCCTTTTAAGTTAGTGTTTTTTGGCTCCGGAACGCCGGGGCCATAGCGATGGCAAGTAGCCATTCATTCTTCGCCCCGTTGGGCGAAATAACTCTTCATAATCATCGGGATCTCTGCCTCCAGAAATGAGATGAATGCGTCTGCATGCGCCGGGGAGATCGTCAATTTGACGTTTCCCTGATTGAAAGCAGCTGTGCCAATCACTTTTCCAGAAGGGGCAACTAGTTTGCGCTCTTGCCGTTTTTCAGCTGGCGTCGCCTTTATGGCAGCTAGAACTAGGTGAAAGCGCTCATCTGAGTGCAGAGAAGAAACCTTGTCAGATGACAGGGTTTGATGAATCTTAGTCAGTGCATCGGGATCTTTGCCAACGGCGGTCGCGAGATCGATCCATCGAGGACGTCCTATCTTTGGCGCACGGCCAATCGCATGCAATATCTCAGGGCTCATTGCCCGACAGACAGATCGAAATCGCGTTAGTTCTGCATCGTCGATTACTAAGGCCGCGCGAATATCCCTCGACTTGATGTTCGCTTGGTCCATGCGCCAGGCAAATAACGCCTTTTCAATCCAAGTTAAGTTTTGACGGGCGGCATTTTCGATTCCTTGTGCGATAGCCATTTCGGCATCGGTTACGTCGGCAACGAAAGCTTTGACGGTTTTTCCAAGCTCCTTAGCGGCGCGCCAGCGCCTGTGGCCATAAACGATTTCGTAGCGTCCCGAAGAATTCGGATGCTTACGAACATGGATAGGGACCTTCTGCCCCTCTGTATCGATTAGGTTCTTAAAAGAATCGAATTCCGCTTCGCCGTCATCTGGAAGCCTGTCCTGGAATGGGGACGGATCGATAAGAGAAGGGTCCAGCAGCAGTTCGCCGGTGGTAGCCAATTGAATAAGTAGCTGGTCGCGCTCTTCGCGAAGATCGGTAAGGGTCCGCTGCGTCGCGCCAATAACCCCGGCCCCAACACGGGCTGCTGGTTGCGCGGATATCGAGGGAACAGCGTCATGTCCGGTGCTAAGGGCATCAGGCAGGGAAATGCTCTCCGAGAGTGCGCCAAAGTTGGCGGCAATCGATTTGCTCGGTGTGCGCCTGCTCATGCCGGACGCCCCCAACTTTCGGAGATAAGTCCGATGATTCGATCATTTACAGCATCCATAGACTCACGCGCGCGGCGGAAGGTGTCGCGCCCGACTTGACCCGCCTCAAGTTCATAAAGACTGCGCTTGGCTAAACCTGCGGCTTCAATAGCTGTGCTATCAATGGCCGTAGGCACGAGTACGTCGGTTCCGAACATATGCCTAAGCATAGTTATAACCTCGGTCTGCGGTTGATCGTTGGGATTGTGTCGGGTTATCAGGTAGCGAAAGAAGTCTTGGCGTATGGTCGCCCCAGCATCGCGGATGACCGTGATCAGGTCGCCCATCATGAGCAGAAACTGGCTCATTGAAGCGACGTCGAGCATCGCCGGATGAATGGTCACGAGCATGCTCGTTGCGGAATAGATTGCGCCAAGTGTAAGGAACCCAAGCGAAGGTGGGGTATCCAGAATGACGACGTCGTAATCGCTATCGACCTCGGAGATAGCGAGGCGCAATCTTTCGAAAAAAGCCCCTCCCGAATGTTGATGTTTGGAGGCAAGAATTCTGGGTGTTTCGTGTTCATATTCCATGACCTCGATATTTCCCGGGATCAGGTCGATTCCAGGAAAATAGGTCTTGCGAACAACGTCGCGAATTGGTTTGCGCTTGTTGTCATAGCGCAGTGTCGCGTAAATGGTTTCATTTTCGCCAACATCAATTTCGGGCTGGGCACCAAACATAGCCGACAGCGATGCTTGTGGATCGAGGTCTATTACAAGGACCCGATAGCCATGTAATGCTAGATAATGAGATAAGTGGAGACTTGTCGTCGTTTTGGCGCTGCCGCCCTTAAAATTGGCGACAGCTAGAATTTGGAGATGCTCTCCTTTACGTCGATGAGGCAAAAATCGCAAAGCTTCGGACGGTCTCTGAGCGGCGAACAACGCTCTTAGTTCATTGATTTGTTTAAGTGTGTAAGATCGATGATTATTGTCAAGGCGCGCCGGCGTCGGGCCCTTGCCTTCGATCGACATTGTTCGCAATGTCGATTCAGGAACCGAGGTAAGTTTGGACACCTCATTTGTCATGAAATGCCGCAAATGTTTTTGCGCTCGGGGAGGATACATCCGGTCGCGCATTACTTGGAGATGGCGCGACAAAATATGAGCGTGGCGGACAATTTTGCCCGCAGCATCTTCTATCCCGATCGTGGTTGAAGTCGCTATTGTCAT